>NKIM01000090.1 GCA_002255955.1 Burkholderiales bacterium PBB2
ACCGACCAGATCATCGCCCTGACCACGGCCCAAGCCGCGGCGCTCAACAGCGTGCAAGTCGCTGGCCTGAGCACCGAGCAAATGGCCAAGCTGGCCACCGACGACCTGCAGGCCATCAACACCAGCGCCCTGCGCAACCTCAACAGCGACCAGCTGGGGGCCTTGGCCTCTGACCAGCTCGGCGCGCTGAGCACCGCCCAGGTCAATGCGCTCACGGCCAACCAGATCCAGACCCTGTCCAGCGACGACCTGAACGCCTTCACCACGGCCCAGTTCCGCGCCATGAGCTCGGGCCAGGTCGCGGCCATCTCGACCGACCAGGTCAAGACCCTGACCACGGAAGACTTCGCCGCCATCGGCACCGGCGGCCTGCGTGGCCTGACCGCTGGCCAGGTCGGCGCCCTGACCACCGACCAGGTGATCGCGCTGACCACCCAGCAAGCCGCCGCCCTGAACAGCGTGCAGATCGCGGGCTTGAGCACCGACCAGGTCGCCAAGCTCGCCACCGATGACCTGCAGGCCATCAACACCAGCGCCCTGCGCAACCTCAACAGCGACCAGCTCGGCGCGCTGGCCTCCGACCAGCTCGGCGCCCTGACCACCGCCCAGGTCAATGCCCTGACGGCCGGCCAGATCCAGAACCTGTCCAGCGACGACCTGAACGCCTTCACCACGGCGCAGTTCCGCGCCATGAGCTCGCGCCAGGTCGCGGCCATCAGCACCGATCAGATCAAGACCCTGACGACCGAGGACTTCTCCGCCATCGGCACCAGCGGTCTGCGCGGCCTGACCGCTGGCCAGATGGGTGTGCTGACGACCGACCAGATCATCGCCCTGACCACGGCCCAGACCGCCTCGCTCAACAGCGTGCAAGTCGCCGGCCTGAGCACCGAGCAAATGTCCAAGCTGGCCACCGACGACCTGCAGGCCATCAACACCAGCG
>NKIM01000086.1 GCA_002255955.1 Burkholderiales bacterium PBB2
TGACCGCCAGCCACGCCGCAAGCAGCGCCATTGGCCTTGTCGCGCGCGGGCGCACCGCGCTGGTCGATGCGTATCTCTCGCCCGTGCTGCGCGAATACACGGGCCGCGTCACCGCCGATCTTGGCGCAGAAACACCGCTTGCGTTCATGCGCTCGGACGGCGGGCTCAGCGCAGCGGCGGATTTTCATGGCCGCGATGCCATCCTGTCCGGCCCGGCGGGCGGCATCGTCGGCGCGGCGCGCACGGCTGAAAGTGCCGGTTTCCCGCGCATCGTCGCCTTCGATATGGGCGGCACCTCGACCGACATCGCCCTCTATTCCGGCGCGTTCGAGCGCACGTTCGAGGCGCAGATCGCCGGGGCCGATATTCGCGCGCCGATGCTGGCGATCGATACCATCGCGGCGGGCGGCGGCTCGATCCTCAGCTTCGATGGCGCGCGCATCCGCGTCGGCCCGGAAAGCGCGGGCGCGGACCCCGGCCCGGCCTGCTACCGGCGCGGCGGCCCGCTCACGCTGACCGACGCCAATGTCATGCTCGGCAAGATCAGCCCTGCCCATTTCCCGGCGATCTTCGGCCCCAGCGGCGACCAGCCGCTCGACGGAGACGTGGTTGCCGCGCGCTTTGCCGATCTGGCCGCGCAGATGGGCGGCGCGCGCAGCCCTGAACAGGTGGCGGAAGGCTTCCTCGCGGTCGGCATCGCCGCGATGGCCGCCGCGATCCGCCGCCTGGCGCTGGGGCGCGGGATCGATGTACGCGGCCACGTGCTGCAATGCTTTGGCGGCGCGGGCGGGCAGCACGCCTGCCTCGTCGCGGCAGAGCTTGGGATGCGCGAAGTGCTGATCCACCCCTTGGCGGGCGTCCTCTCCGCGCTCGGCATGGGCCTTGCCCGCCGCAGCGCGCTGCGCACCGCGATGGTGGAGCAGCCGCTGGGCG
>NKIM01000017.1:0-42324 GCA_002255955.1 Burkholderiales bacterium PBB2
CGCCTGCAGGCCCAGCCGGGCCGCCCGGCCGCCGGCGCGCCCGTGGTCAACCCTTCGGCCAAGAGCTTTGCCGCCCGCACCGGCCAGCGCAGCGAACCCAGCTTCGGCTACAACGACCCCGCCAGCGGATTCGGCGGCGAGGTGGCTGACGATGTCCAGACCCTGGCCATGAGCACCTTGTCCTTCCAGGACTATGTGCGCGAGCGCGTGCTCAAGCGCCGCCAGGCCGAGCTGGAAGGTGCACCCGATCCCATCTACGCCCAGCAGGCCGAAGCGCCTGCAGCTGCGGCCGACCATCCCGGCGTCAGCTCCCTCAATGCCGTGCGCCAGCAGCGCGCTCAGGCCGCCTTGCAAGCCATGCAGCCGCGCCGCCCGGAATCGCAGCCCGCGCCCGCTCAAGTGGCGCAGCCGGCTCGCCGCGCCGTGCCCGTGCCGCCCTCGCCGCCGGTGTTGCGCGACGAGATCCGCATGCCGGCCACCAGCCTGACGGCCGAGTTGCCCGATCTGCCCGGCCGCGGCCGCCGCGACCAGCAGGACATGATGAACGAGCTGCGTCAGGTCAAGGGCCTGATCGAAGAGCGCTTCGGCGCCCTGGCTTTCATGGAAAAGCTGCAGCGCCAGCCCATCCAGGCCCGCCTGACCCAAAAGCTGCTGGAGCTGGGTTTTTCGCCCGCCCTGGTGCGCAAGCTGGTGGAAGGCTGCCCCAATGAGTTCAAGGGCGCGCAGGCCGCCAAGGGTGAGCCGGCCGATGAAACTCAGTGGGCCGCCAATGTGCTGTCCCGCAATCTGCACACCGATGAAAACAGCCCGGCGCTTGAAGAGCAGGGCGGCGTGTTCGCCCTGATCGGCTCCACCGGCGTGGGCAAGACCACCACCACGGCCAAGATCGCCGCCGCCTTTGCCACCCGCTTCGGCGCCGCCCACCTGGGCCTGATCACGCTGGACGCCTACCGGGTCGGCGCTCACGAACAGTTGCGTGCCTACGGCCGCATCCTCGGCGTGCCGGTGCACACCGCCCACGACCGCGCCTCGCTGGAAGACCTGCTGGAGCTGCTCTCGGCCAAGAAGATGGTCCTGATTGACACGGCCGGCATGGCCCAGCGCGACAGCCGCACCCACGAGCTGCTCGAGATGCTGGCCCATCCCAGCGTGCGCAAGATCCTGGTCGTCAACGCCGCCCAGCAGGGCGAGACCATCGAAGACGTGGTCAATGCCTGGGGCGCCAAGGATTGCCACGGCCTGGTGCTGTCCAAGATCGACGAGGCCGTCAAGCTGGCCCCGGCCCTGGACACCCTGATCCGCCACAAGCTGACCGTGCTGGGCGTGACCAACGGCCAGCGCGTGCCGGAAGACTGGCACCGCCTGTCAAGCCAGGCCCTGGTGCAGCGCGCCCTGCGCAGCACCGCCGCCGGCGCCTGGCGCATGGACAGCGCCGATGTGAACCTGATTTTTGCCGGGGGGCCCGCGCTTGGCTCCCAACACCCGGCCGCCATGGGCATGTTTTAAGCCCGGATGCTGAAGCCACACGAGACCCCACTCATCATGCGCGACGCTCACACCTCTGCTTCATCCCATGCCCCGCAGGACCAGGCCCATGGCCTGCGCCGCCTGTTCGCCAGTTCGCGGGTGCGCTTCATCCCGGTCGTCAGCAACCCCCATGTGGTGGGCGGCGGCGTGCTGCTGGAAGGCCTGTGTGCGGCCTTCGCCGAGCTGGGCCTGCACACCCTGGTGGTCGATGCCGGCGAGAGCTCGCCCAAGCCTTCGGAGCTGGCGAGTGTGGACCTGGCCTCCTGCGTGGAGAGCCTGTCCAAGGATGTGTCCTATCTGGCCGCGCGTGGGCTGCCCATGCGCTACATCAACGCCAACGGCTCGGCCGCCCAGTTCCTGGAAGCCGTGACCGATGCTGCTCCCTTCGCCGATGTCGTGCTGCTGCACGCCAGCGCGGCCGAACTGGCCCGTGTGGTCGCCCTGCGCGAGGTGCGCCCGGTGCTGCTGGCCGACACCGACAGCATGAGCGTCACGCACGCTTACGCCGGCATGAAATGGCTGGCCAGCCGCGCCGGCCTGATGGTCTACAGCCTGCTGCTGGCCAGCTCGCCGCAGCTGCGCCTCTCGGATCGCATTGCCCAGCAGATCAGCTCCTGCGCCGATGGTTTCCTCGGTGCCGTGCTGCGCGACTGGGCCTGCCTGGACCCCAAGACACCGCCGACGGCGCCGGTCTCCCCGGAGATCCGCCACCTGGCCCGTGAGCTGCTGCTGGCCGCCCCGCCGGGAGCCGCGCTGGAAGCCTCGGTCAACGCCAGCCCGCTGCGCCCGCCCGTGCGCATGATGGGTGCAGGGCGCCCGGCCATGGCTGCCACTCTTTGATTGACGCAGGAGCTGATGATGTACACCGCCAAAGGCCGCCTCGATAACTCCTCGCTGATCAAGCAATACAGCCCGCTGGTGCGACGTCTGGCCCACCAGATGATCGCCAAGCTGCCCGCCAATATCGAGATCGACGACCTGATCCAGGTCGGCCTGATCGGCCTGACCGATGCGCTCTCGCGTTTTGATGTCGGCCAGGGCGTGCAGTTCGAGACCTTTGCCACCCAGCGCATCCGCGGCGCCATGCTCGACGAGCTGCGCGGCGGCGACTGGATGAGCCGCGGCACCCGCCGCCAGCAGCGCGAGATCGAAGGCGCCGTGCGCAAGCTCGAGCAAGAGCTGGGCCGTGCCCCGGTCGAGAGCGAGATCGCCGCCGAGATGAAGATCCCGCTGGCCGAGTACCAGGACCTGCTCGGCAAGGTGCGCGGCACCCAGCTGGTCTACCTGGAAGACATGTCGGGTGACGAAGGCGACGAGGACTTCCTCGACCGCCATGTGGCCGACCACAGCAACAACCCCATGTTGAAGCTGCAGGACCACCGCATGCGCGAGGCCCTGGTCGCTGCCATCAAGAACCTGCCCGAGCGCGAGCAGTACATGATGAGCATGTACTACGAGCACGACATGAATCTCAAGGAAATCGCGGTTGTGCTCAAGGTCACCGAATCGCGCGTCTGCCAGCTGCACAGCCAGGCCATTGCCCGCCTGCGTGTCAAGCTGCGCGACTGGTGAGTTCAGTCGGCGTCGCGCAGGCCAAGCCCGCGCCGTAATTTCACATTCCAGCGGCGCCTCCCGCTTGCTGCTACCCTCTCGGGTGGTCAGGCTCCCGCCTCGGGGCTTGCCGCGACTCTAGGGAGGAGACGCCATGTTCTTTGGCTCCAAGCGCCAATCCACCACCCGATCGAGTGAGCCCATCGCGAGCCATGAATCGGCTGCGGGCGCAGCGGCGCCCAGCACCCAGGCGCTGACCCAGCTGCTGGGCAGCTTGTCCCGTTCGGTCTCCCACGTCGGCCGCGATGCGGCCGAGGTGCGCGGTGTGCTCGATGACACGCAAAAAGTCGTGGATGCCCAGGCCCAGGCCATGGCCGCGCTGTCCGGCGAGTTGGGCCAGGTGCGCCAGGCCCAGCAAGGCATCAGCCGTGCCACCGAGCAAAGCCGCCAGGCCGTGCAGCGCGCCCGCCAGGCCTTGTCCGGCGTGGGCGATGAGGTGGGCGGCATCGTCCAGACCCTGCACGAGGTGGCCGACGCGGCCTCGGACATCAGCAAAATCGCCCTGCAGACCCGACTCGTGGCTTTCAATGCCTCGGTCGAAGCCAAGCGCGCCGGTGAGGCCGGGCTTGGCTTCGGCGTGGTGGCCGATGCGGTCAAGGACCTGGCCGGCAAGGTCGACGGTTCGTCTAAGGCCATCATGAGCACGCTGGCCGCCCTCGATGCCCGCATCGAACGCTTCAGCATCGAGCTGCGCAGTGCCAGCGCCGGCCAGGCCCAGCAAAGCGCCATCCACCAGGCCTTTGCCGCGGTGGAGCAGGATGTGCTGCACATCGCCGATGCCGCCCGCCAGAGCGAGCAGATCAGTGCCTCGCTCGGCGCCCGCGCGGACGAGTTGGCCGCCGACATCCAGCAGGCGCGCGGCAGCCTGCAGGTGGCCACGGCTTGCAGCGATCGTTTCCTCAAGCTCTCGGAGGAGCTGATCGAGCAGATCGCCGGCTCTGGCGTCGAGGTCGAGGACGCCCGCTTCATCGCCGCCGCCCAGCAGGCTGCGGCCCGCATCAGCGCCTTGCTGGAGGAGGCCGTGGCCAGCCGCCAGGTCACCATGGCCCAGCTCTTTGATGAGCGCTACCGGCCCCTGGCTGGCAGTGAGCCGGCCCAGCACCTGACCGATTTCATCGAGCTGACCGATCGCCTGTTCCCGGCCGTGCAGGAGCCGGTGCTGCAGCTCGACGACAAGATCGTGTTCTGCATCGCCGTGGATCGCAACGGTTATGTGCCCACGCACAACAAGAAGTACTGCCAGCCGCAGCGCCCCGGAGACCTGGCCTGGAACAGCGCCAACAGTCGCTATCGCCGCATTTTCAACGACCGCACGGGCCTGGCTTCGGCGCGCAACCAGCGCCCGTTTTTGCTGCAGACCTACCGCCGTGATATGGGCGGCGGCCGCTTTGTGCTGCTGAAGGAGGCCTCAGCGCCCATCACCGTGCAGGGTCGGCACTGGGGCGGTTTGCGCCTGGCCTTCGGCTTTTGAAGCCTTGGCGCGCTCCGAGCATTAGAGTTGCCAGCAAAAGCCAGCGAAGCGGTTCTGGCTAGGCGGACCGGTGCAGACAGTACGCTCAGTACGGCAAGCCGGGCCAACGACGCCAGAAGGATTTTGATGGCGACTCTCAGGGCGCCACGCAGGCGCGGTTCTTTCCAGTGTGCTTGGCCTCGTACAGTGCCACATCGGCACGGTCCAGTGCCGCTTCCAGGGTTTCGCCCGGCCGGTACAAGGTCACGCCGGCCGAGAAGGTGACGAACACATCCTTGCCCTCGTGCATGAAGAGGCTGGCCGACAAGGCGCGCTGCAGGCGCTGCAGCACGGCCTGGGCCTCCACCACTGGCGTGCTGGGCAGCATGAGCACGAACTCTTCGCCGCCGTAGCGCGCCACCAGGTCACCTGGCCGCAGGTGTTGTGACACCCGTTCGGCCAGGGACTTGAGCGCCACATCGCCGGCGCCATGGCCCAGGGTGTCGTTGAGCTTCTTGAAATTGTCGATGTCCAGCAGGGCCAGGGCGATCAGGGCGTTGTCGCCGGTCTCGCGCTCGGCCTTGGCTTGCTCGACCGCAAAGGCGGCCAGCAGGCCGCGGCGGTTGGCGATCTGGGTCAGCTGGTCGGTCTGCACCTCGTTCGAGAGACGCTGCAGCTCACCCTCGAGCTCGGCCACCTTGGCGCTGAGGCTGCTGGCGCGGTCGTGCTCCAGGGTCAGGCGTTCCTGGGTTTGCTTGACCAGGGATTGCACGCTGCGGCTTTCTTCCACCATCTCGCGCACCACGCCGGTCAGGCTTTCCAGCGAATCGGCCTTTTCGATCACCTCGGCATAGCGGCCGACGCTGTTTTGGAAGCGGTCGGTGTGCTGGCCCAGCTCGCCCAGCTCGGCCAGCATCTGGTGGATCAGCGCTTTCAGCGAATCGCGCGCGCGGCTGCGTTCTTCGCGCAGGGCGCGCTGGCGTTCGCGTGTGCCGCCCAGCATCTCGGTGACTGAGCGCACGCCGCGGCCGCTCAGGCCTTGTTCCAGGGTGTGGTTCATGGCCTCGCACTGGCCCTTGGCCCAGGAATCGTCCTCGGCCAGGTCGACCAGGCTGGCGCTCAACTCGCGGCACAGCTCGCCCAACTCGCCGAACAGATGCTGGCGGTGGTCCAGCAGATGGCGGGCGCGCTGGCACAAGGCCTCGATCAGGGCGGCCTTCTCAGGCGTGGGGCCACCGGCCAGCAGGTCCAGATGGGCGGCGTCGAGCTGACGCATCAGCTCATCGGCATAGCCCTCCGGGCTTTTCAGCGCATGCTGGACGGTGCCGTGCAAGCTGGTCTCGATGCCTGGCCAGGGGCTGGGCAGGCCAGCGCCGGCGGTACGGAAACTCAGTGCCGCCGAGCCCTCGCCGCCGGCGGGCAACTCGCTGTCGGCCGCCTCCACGGTGCTGGGCGCGAAATCTTCTTCGGCAAAAAACTGGCTCGGGGTGCCACCGGGCTCTTCCGAGGTGGCGATGCTGGCATCGGCGACATCGCCGTCCCAGCTGTTGACCAGCTGGTCCAGGCGTTTGAGCAGGCGCTGGCCGTCGCTGCGGTTGCCTTCCAGCACGCGCTGCAGGCCATCTTTCTTGCGTGCGACGGTCCATTGCCGGCCGCCGCGTTCCAGGCCGCGGACCAGGCGCTCCAGGGTTTGGGCCATGGCCTCGCCCTGGGCGCTAGGGCCCTCGCTGCGCTGCAGGCGTTCGAGCTCGCGCAGCGCTTCATCCCAGCGCGACTCGCGCACGCAGACCTGCAGCTCCAGCCGCGCCTGCGTGTTGCTGACGCCCATGCTCAGCAGCTTGGCCAGCAGGGCCTGGGCGCGCTCGGGCAGGGCCGCGGGCGTGGCCTCGACGCCGGATTCCATGGCGTAGGCGCGGGCGTAGTTTTCCGGCGTCGGCTCCAGTTGGGCCTGGGCCAGGCGCAGCAGCGCCGCCTTGGCGATCTGGGCCGGCGGCGTGGCGCCCGGCTTGCGGGCGGAGTTGGCGGGCAGAGGCGTGGGGCGGCGAGATTCGTCCATCGGTGTTGTGCTGGCTGAAGCTGGGGCGCGCTAGAGCAGTTTGCCGCCACTCGGGCGCAAGGGGCCGCCGCTCAGGCTGCCGAGGCTGCCTCCCGGATCGCCCTCGAAATCACTGTGGGCCTGGGCGATCCAGGGTGCTTTGCGTGGCAGCACGGTTTGTGCAAGCCATTGTTCGATTTCTTCCGGCGGCAACGGTTTGCTGAACAGAAAACCTTGCATCAGGCTGCAACCGAGGCGGTGCAGCACATCCATCTGGCGCAGGGTCTCCACGCCTTCGGCGATCACGCGCAAGCCCATGGCCCGGGCCAGGGCGATGATGGCGGTGACCACGGCCGAGCTCTGCGGCGTGATGCCCAGATCGCGCACAAAAGTGCGGTCGATCTTGACCTCGGAGATCGGCAGTGTCGTCAGATAGGCCAGCGAGGAGTAGCCCGTGCCGAAGTCGTCGATGGAGATTTCCACGCCCACTTCGTTGAGCCGGTGCAGGGCAGGGATGACGTTCTGCAAATCCTTCATCAGGTTGTTTTCGGTGATCTCCAGCTGGATCGCCCGGTGCGGCACGCCGTAGGCACTGACGCATTGGTGGATGTGCTCGACCAGATCGGAGCGCTCGAACATGCGGCTGGGCAGGTTGACGGCGATCGAATCCGAGAAGCCAAAGTTGAGCTGCCAGACCTTGGCCTGGCGGGCTGCTTCCTTGAGCGCCCACTCGGACAGGGGCACGATCAAGCCAGTTTCTTCGGCCAGGGGGATGAAGTCGCCCGGCGGCACCAGCTTGTCGCCGCGCTTCCAGCGCATCAAGGCCTCGGCACCCACCATGCGGGCGGCGCGCACATCGATCTTGGGTTGGTAGTGCAGAACGATCTCGCCGCGCTCCAGGGCCTTGTGCAGGGCGCTTTCCAGCTCCAGCTTCTCGCGGCCCTGGCCGGCCAGTTGCGGGGTGTAGAGGGCGGCGGCATTGCGGCCCTGCGACTTGACCGCGTACATGGCCACGTCGGAGTTGCGCAGCAGGTCGGCCATGGTCAGGCCGTCGCGCGGGTAGATGGCGATGCCCACGCTGGCGGTGACAAAGCACTCCTGGCCCGAGATGAAGATGGGCTCGCGCATGGCCTCAAGCACGCGCTCGGCCACGCGTTCGGCATCACGCTCGTCGCCGATTTCGGGCAGCAGGGCCACGAACTCATCGCCGCCCAGGCGGCCCACGGCCTCCAGGGTGCGGTGCGAGCGGCCGCCGATGGTTTCCAGCATGCCCTCCATGACCTGGTCGGAGTGGCGCACGCAGGCGCGCAGGCGCCGGCCCACCTCGATCAGCAGCTCGTCGCCGGCGGCATGGCCCAAGGTGTCGTTGATGATCTTGAAGCGGTCCAGATCGATCAGCAGCAGGCCGACCTCGTGGCCGCCGCGGCGCGCCTGTTCGATGGCACGCTCGACGCGCCAGATCAGCTGGCGGCGGTTGGGTAGGCCGGTCAGGGCATCGAAGTGGGCCAGCTGGCGGATGCGGTCCTCGGCCTGGCGGCGGTCGGTCACATCTTGCATCACACCGGTGTAGCCGTTGGCATTGCCGTGTTCGTTGAATTCAGGCTCGGCTTCGATGTGGACCACGCGCTGGCGGCCATCGAGCAGGGTCACCGGCAGATCGGTCACCAGCACCGAGTTGTGGGCGATCACGTCGCGCAGCAGGCGCAGGAAGAGCGTGCGCTCCTCGTGCGGAATCATGCGCATCACGCCGATGAAATCGAGCCCTTCCTGCGGGCCGCGGCCGAACACGCGCAGCGCCTCGGCGGCCAGGGTGAAGCCGCCACCCAGATGCCACTCGAAGCTGCCCATGCGGGCCAGGTCTTGCGCGCGGGCCAGGCGGGCCTTGCTGCGCTCCAGCTCAATGCGGGTGCGTGAGCTGCGCAGCAGGTAGCGCAGGCGCCCGGCCAGCAGGCTCCATTGGGGCGACTTGACGAAGAAATCGGTGGCGCCGACCTGGTAGGCACGGTTGATCGAGGCCTCGTCGTCCAGGCCGGTCAGCATCAGCACCGGGGTTGATTCAAAACCCGGGAACTCGCGCAGGCGGGTGCAGGTTTCAAAGCCATCGAGCACCGGCATCATCGCGTCGAGCACGATCAGGTCCGGCGACATGTGGGCAATCATGTCCAGCGCTTGGGCGCCGCTGCTGGCCGAGGTGACATCGAAGCCGCGCTCTTGCAGGGCGGCGCTGGTCATCAGCAGGTTGACCTCGTCGTCATCGACCAGCAGCACCTTGGCGCGTGCGGGCAGGTCGTCGTCGAGCTGGGGGCCGGCTGATTTCATGGTGTCGTCGGGGCCAGGCTGGCCACGGCCACCCTCACCTGTTGAATGTCCGCCAGCATAGCGTCCAGCAGGGCTTCCAGGCCCTCGCTGTGCTGCTGTCGTGCGCGGCTTTCAATGTCGGCGCAGCGCTCGGCCAGGGCCATGGCGCCCAGGCTGGCCGACGATGACTTGAGCGTGTGGCTGACATGGCGCACCACGTTCAGGTCGAGTTGTTCACCGCGCGCCGCCGCCAGCTCAGGCAGCAGGCGGTCCAGGGATTTGAGGTAGGCGGCCAGCACCCGCTCGATCAGCTTGTTGTGGCCGTCGGGGTCAAGCTCGCGCAGGCGGTCCAGCGCCACCGGGTCCAGGCAGGACGTCGCATCGGCCGCCGAGCTGGGCTCGGCCGGCTCGGCCAGGGAGGGAGGGATCGGCGTGGGCGTGGACATGTCAGGAAACGCGGAGCAGGGGCGAGTGTGTCAGACCGGCTGAGCGCGGCGAGCGGTCGCGAGGCACCGGCTCAGGATAGCGTGGCTGGCGTGACAAAGCGTGTGTCCCCAAGAGTCCCATCAGAATGTGCAGTGGTGGCCGGCCAGGGGCCGGACGGAAGTTGCCTATTTTGCCCCTTGCCAAGCGGGCCACCGGCCGGAAAAGGCCAAATGGATCACGCCAAGGCGGCGGGTGCAAACCGGCAGTCACTGATGGAATGTAGCCGCAGTGTCAAGCACATGATCCAAGCGTCTGCGGCGCTCTCGCCCGGCGTTTCCGGCGACTGCCCAAAAGCCGGGCACGCGCTCCGTACAATGATTCGCATGAACAGCCTCAGCGATGCCCGCGCCAGCACACGCCGACTGCCCCGTCGGGCCGCCGCTGCGTCACTGGCGCTGGTGCTGGGCCTGCTGGTTTTGGCCGCCATGGCCTGGTTCATCACCTTGCAAGATGCCGCGCATCTGAGCGTGGCTGTGGTGGTGCTGACGGTGTTCTGCACGGCCGTGCTCGCCCTGTTGCTGGCCGGCCTGGGTTGGCATGTGGGCGTGCGCCTGACCCGCCAGCGCATGCACGAGGCCTTGCGCGAGGCGCGCCAGCACAGCCGCCTGCTTTCGCAGCTGCAAACCGGCTGGCAATGGGCCACCGACGCCGAGCACCACCTGGTGCGCTGGCAGGGGCCGCGCGATGTGCTCAGCTCGCAGTGGGTGGGCAGCACCCATTGCCAGACGCTCTGGGAGCGTTTCCGCCTGGCGCCCGGTGAAGACCTGCCCGAGGGTGCCGACCTGCGCGAGCAACTGAGCCGCCAGGCGGCCGAGTTCGAACTCCAACTCCAGCCGATCACACCCGAGCTGGCACCGGGGACCTGGGTGCTGCGCGGCCTGGCACGCTGGGATGCCCAGGGGCGCTTCGAAGGCTATTGCGGCACGGCGCGCCTGCTGGAGCCCGAAGCGGCAGCAGTGCCAAGCCAGCCCCCGGCCCAGGCCAGCACCGCCTGGCTGGATGCCGTGCCCGGCCCGGCCTGGTTGCTCAGCGTGGCGCCGCCGGTGGTGCTGCTGGCTCAGAACGCCCAGGCCGCCGCGGCCGGCGCCCGGGTGGGCGAGCGCTGGCAGGATTGCCAGGCCCAGTTCCCGGTCGCGCTGAGCGAGCGCCTGAGCGGCCAACTGCCCAAACCCTACACCGATGCCTCGGGCAGTTATGCCCTGGCGGTGCTGCCGCCCCTGCCACCCCCGGCCCCGCCTGCGGCCGTGGACGCCGGCGAGCATGAGTCTTTCAGCTACACCGTGTCGCACGATTTGCGCGCACCGCTGCGCGTGGTCGAGGGCTTTGCCCGCATCTTGAAAGAGGACTACGGTCGCCTGCTGGACCGCATCGGCAACGACCATCTGGACCGGGTCATGGGTGCGGCTGCGCGCATGAACAGCATGATCGATTCCCTGCTGTCCCTGTCCCAGCTTTCGGCCCAGCCGCTGGCGCGCCAGCCGGTGGATCTCTCGCAGCTGGCCGGTTTTGTGGTCGAAGAGCTGCGTCGCAGTGCGCCCGAGCGTTCAGTGACTGTGCACATTCAGCCACGCATGGTGGTGCAAGGCGACCCGACCTTGCTGCGCATGGTGCTGGAAAACCTGCTGGGCAATGCCTGGAAGTACAGCGGCAAATGCGCGCAGGCGCAGATCCGATTTGAGGCGCAGCTTGAAGAAGGGCAATGGACCTACCGCGTCAGCGACAACGGGGCCGGTTTCGACATGCGTTTTGCCGACCGCCTGTTCGGCGTATTCCAGCGCCTGCACAGCGCCAGCGATTTCCAGGGCACGGGCGTGGGCCTGGCTTCGGTGCGGCGCATCGTGCGCCGCCATGGCGGTGACATCTGGGCCGAATCGGCCGTGGGCGAGGGCGCCCGCTTCTACTTCACATTGGCCGGCTGAGCCAGCATCTCCAGGGCCTCGACCAGCAGGCGGGCCTGTTCGGTGTCCGAGCGGCCTTCGCTGGCGCTGAGCTTTTGCAGCCGGGCCAGGGCATCGGCACGCGACAGCGAGTAACGGTGCATGAGCACGCCCACCGCAATCGCCTGCACCTCGTCCAGCACCGGGTGCGGCTCACGCCGCGCGGCCGGGGCGGGCTCGGCCGGGCCGTTCTGGCGGCGGTTGGCAAAGGCGGCTTCCACGGCCGGCACGATCTGGTGGATGTCCAGGGGCTTGACCAGATAGGCTACCGCGCCCAGTTCCTTGACCTTGGCCACGGTTTCTTCGTCGGCAAAGGCCGAGAGGAACATGAAGGGGATTTGCAGGTACTCGCGCAGGTAGGCGGCGACGTCGAAGCCGCTCAGGCCTTCCATGCGGATGTCCAGCAGGGCCAGTTCGGGGCGGTGCTCGCGCGCCAACAGGATGGCGTCGTCGCCATTGTCGGCATCGATGACTTCGAAACCGGCCTGCGCCAGACCATAGGTCAGGGTCGCCAGAACCAGACGGTCATCGTCCACTACGAGAATCTTGCCCTTGCTGCTCACCGCTGGAGGTCCCCCGCTGTGCTGGAATGCGGCCGGCTGCTGCCGACCTTGTGTTTGTTGGCATTGTCGCCCAAACCGGGGACCGGGGCGTCCTGGGGTGAGTACGGGGCTGTGCGGGCTCGGCTTTTCGACCGCGGCGTATCAGTTCTGGTAGCTCAGGGCTCGCTTTGCAAGCTGACGCTGGGCTGCAGGAGCTCGACCCGGCAGACCACCAGATCACCCTCCTGCTCCAGGCTCAGCCGTGCCGTGCGGCGCGGCAGCAGGGCGCGCACCAGGCCCAGGCCCGAGACCCCGCCGGGCACCTGCGCCAGGCTGAAGTCCGGCGGCAGGGTCCCGGGGTTGGTGATGGCGACGCTGACGCTGTCCACCCCGCAGTGCAGGGTGCAGCTGACGGCGCCGGCCGGGCTGTGCTTGAGCGCATTGCTGAGCAGTTCGTTGAGCGTCAGCGCGATCGGGATGGATTCCGCCTCGGGCAGGGTCCAGTCATTGACCCGCTCGGAGGTCAGGCCCTCGATGTGGCTGGCGATCTGGCGCCCGCTCATGCGCTGCACCGAGCCGATGATGGCATCGACCACGCGGCGCAAGCGCAGCGGACCGGAGCTGCCGACCTGCAGGCCATACACCTGGGCAATCGCCTGCACCTGACCGACCGCCTCGTTGATCACGCCGGCCACCTCGGGGCGGCGTGCGGCGATCTGCTGCAGCAGGCCGGCCACGCCTTGCAGATTGTTCTTGATGCGGTGGTGCACCTCGCGCACCAGCAGCTCGCGCTGCGAGATGGCGGCTTGCAGGCGCGCCTCCTCGGCGGCGCGGTGCTCGGTCACATCGCTGGCCACCAGCAGCAGCTGCTCGGGCGTGCCTTCGTCGATGGAGTCCGGGCTGTCACCGGTGCCGGCCAGGTGCAGGATGCGGGCATCCCAGACCCGCTCGCGCTCGCCTTCGCCGAGCCGGTATTCGCGCTGCAGCACGGTGCTGGCGCTGGCCGACAAGGCGCTCAACATATCGCGCCGGATCATCTCGCCCTGCAGCGGGCCGAACAGGTCCTCCGGGCTGGCGCCCATCAGCTCGTCTTCGCTGCGGCCGGCCAGGGCGGCGGCGGCCTGGTTGATCTGCTCCACGCGCAGGGTCTTGGCGTCGTGCAGGCTGATGGCCAGCGGCGCGGCTTCGATGATGCGGCTGAGCGAGGCCTGCGCCTGCAGGGTTTGCGCCTCGGCCTGGCGGCGGCGGTCGATGTCCAGCAGGGCAAAGGTCAGCTGGCGGCCGCTGCCGCGCGTGCCGGTGACCACCACATTGCCGACCACCCAGAACTCGCGGCCGTCGCGCGCCTTGAGCCGGCACTCGAAGGCCTCGGTCTGGCCCTCGGTCAGCTCGTCCAGGTAATGGGTCTGGCGGAAGGGGTGGTCCGAGGCCGGCGTGGCGACGATGCTCATGGAGTGGCCCGCGAACTCGCTCAGGTCGCCGCCGAACATGCGTCGCGCCGAGCGGTTCATCCACTCGATGCCGCCCCGGCCGACGGTGACGATGCCCACCAGCACCGAGTCCAGCACCGCGCGCTCGCGCTCGGTCTGCAGCATCAGCGATTGCTGGGCGCGCCAGCGGTCATCCACATTGACGTAGGTGGCGATGATGCCTTCGTCCGGCGCACCGGGCCGCATCACGCGCTTGCTGACCTGCATCCAGAGCACGCTGCCGTCCTGGCGGCGCACGCGGCGCTCGCCGCGCCACAGGCCCTGGCGCTGCAAGGCCTCGCGCACCTCGGCACTGAGGTGTTCGAAATCCTGGGGTGACTCGAACAAGGCCTCATGGGCCAGGCCGCCAAGCTCGTGGATGCGGTAGCCGGTCAGTGCGGCCAGGGCGTCATTGGCTCGGGCGATGCGGCCCTTGCGCAAGATGGCGATGCCCACATCGGAGAGGCTGAACATCAGCTCGCGGTCCTGCACCAGGGCTTCCAGCTCGCTTTGCTGGGCCTTGAGGCGGGAGATGTCGCTGATCACGGCGATGGTTTCGCTCTCGCGCGGCGGGCCGCTTTCGAGCTCGCTGGCCTCGGAAGGCGCGCGCACCTGGCGCAGACTCAGCGAGAGCCAGCGCGGCTGGGCCGCTTCGCTGCCCACCTGCAGGAACTCGGCCTCGAAAGTCTGCTGGGCCTGCAGCGTGGGCAGGGCGTCCTGCACCTGCTGGGCCAGCTCGGGCAGGGCGGCGAAAAGCTGGGCCACCGGCGTGCCGGCGTGCTGCAGGCCGGGCAGGCCCAGCATTTGCTCGAAGCCGCCGTTGCAGCGCACCAGCTGGTCGCCGCGCAAATAGGCCAGGCCCAGGCTGGCGCTGTCCATGATGGTGGTCAGCTCGTGCAGCAGCTGTTCGCTGCGGGTTTCGGCCTGGGTTTGTGCGGTCACGTCCAGGGTCACCACCGAGGTGGTGCGCTTGCCCGAGGCCAGCTGGCCGGGCTCGACCCGGGTCAGCAGCCAGCGCCGGCCCAGCTCGGGGTGGCGCACGGCGTAGCGGACCTCGATGCGGTCGCCCTTTTTCAGCGCCCGCTGCAGGCGCTCGAATTCATGGAGGGAGCTGGGCTCGACGATGTCGCGGCCCACGCCTTGCAGGCTGGCCAGGGAGTTGCGCTGGGTGGCCGCGGCCTGGCCCAGATTGGCGCCGCCGGGCGGGCTGCGCGGCGTGCGCGGGCGCAGCCAACCGGCATCCTGCTGAAAGGTGGCCAGGCCGACGCCGGCGGTGTCCATCAAGGCATCGAGCTGCTGGTGGGCGAGGTCGCGCTCTTGCTCGGAGCTGCGGTCTTCCAGCACGGCCAGATAGCGCCGCGCCGGGCCGCTGCTGCCGGCCTGGGGCCGCAAGCGGCCGAGCAGCCAGCGTGTGCGGCCGGCCGGGTCCACCAGGGTGGCCTGGGTCAGCAGGCCGTCTTCATGCGCGCTCAGGGCCTCGGCCAGTCGGCCGTTCTCCCAGGCCAGCAGTTGCTGGATGGCCGGGTCGGCTTCGTGCAAGGTGCTGGGCGGCTGCAGGCACAAGGCGGTGAAGGCGCTGTTGACCTTGAGCAGCAGGCCCTGGGCATCGAAGCTGCACATGGGCAGGGGGCTCATTTCGAACCACTGGGCCAGCTCGGCCTGGGCGCGCTCGGTGTTCTCGCGCAGCAAGGCTTCGCGCGCCTTGGCGTCGCCACTCAGGGCCGGGCCTTCGTGGGGGTGTTCGGCGCCGACGCCGGCCAGCTTGCCGGCGGGCTTGCCGCGGTGTTTTTCTTCCGGCCGGGCATGCAGCATCCAGCGCGCGGCATCGTCGGCGCGGGGCTCCAGGGCGACCAGGGTCAGCAAGGCGCGCTGGCCATTGGCCAGCTTGATGCCGGTGGGCGGCGGGCCTTGGCGGCCGTCCAGCAGGGCGCGGCTGGCCAGGCGCAGCCAGTCGCCGACGCGGCCGCCATGGCTGGTCTGCAGGCCGTGCAAGCCCTTGCCGCCGCTCAGGCCCGCGGCCTGCTCGAGCAGGCTTTGCGCGCTCGGGTTGGCCTCCACCACCTCCAGCGCCTCACCGAGCAAGAGCACCGGGTCGCTGATGAGCCCGAACACCCCGCGCAGGGCGGCGAGGTCTTGGGGCAGAAGGGAGAGTTGGGCTGACAGTTGAGCGGACATGTGCGCCGAGTTTACGGGGCGCCCGGCCGGGTTCCCGCTCACTCGAGCTGGGCGGCCTTGTTCAGGGCGCGCAGCACACAGTGGTTGATCTCTTCCGCCCCCAGCATCAGCTGCTCGGCGGCGGCGCGGAAATCGTAGACCGACTCGTTCTCGATCGCGTGCACCAGCTCCAGATAAGGCTGGTAAGGACCGCTGCCATCGACCAGGGCCTGGCGCACGCGCTCAGGCATGGGGATGGATTGCAGCAGTTTGGTGAAGGGCTGCTTGAGCATGTGGTCCAACAGCGAGAACAGGCCGCAGATGAACATCTCGTCGCGCAGCTCGCTGTCGCTCATGCTCTTGGCCAACTCCTCCATCAGCAGGCCGCGGCGCAGGGCGGCGAACATGATGGGGCGCATGCTGTGGTCCTTGCTGGCCGTGGTCAGCAAGAGGGCCAGCCAGCGCTTGAGGCGCGGATAGCCCAGCAACATGATGGCGTGGCGGAAGGAGGACACCTCCACCGGCAGACCGAAGGCGGCCGAGTTCAGGTAGCGCAGCAGCTTGAAAGCCAGGCTGGGGTCGCGCTTGAGGGTTTGCTCCAGGCGCTCGATGTCCTCGTCCTGGTCGACCCGCGACATCAGCTCGACGATGACCTGCAGATCGGCCTGGATGTCGCTGCGCGGCGCATTCGGTGGCGGCTCGTAAGCGCCCTGCATGGGCCAGCCGATCACGCCGGCCGCACCGCGGCCGAAAGCGCCGTCGATGTCGGCCGCGCTGCGCAGGCCGGCCACCAGGCGGGGCAGGGCGCTGGTTTCGCCGCCGCGTTGCTCATCGTCCTGGTCCAGCACCTGCTGGGCAAAGCAAGCATTCAGCTCGGCCGGCAGGGCGGCACTGGGCCGGCCCTTGAGCAGCAGGCCATGGCCACGCTTTTTGAGGGCGCGCAGCGCTTCGCCCAGGCCCTCGTCGGCGGCCATGAAGGCGGGCACCTCGAACTGCACATGGGCCGGCGCCTCGGCGCGCAGCAGTTCCTGCAGCAGGCCTTCGTTGAGCACATTGAGGATGACCTGGGGGCCGCCCGCCGGCCAGACCTCGGACACGGCGGCCAGCAGATCGGCCGCGTCGAGCTGGGCGTCCGGGCGCAGCGGGATCACGGTCAGGCGGGTGGCCGTGACCATGCGCTGGCGGTCGATCAAGGGGGTGTAGCCGAGGGCCAGGGCGCTCAGGATGGGATGGTTCATGACTCCGCGGATCCGATTCGGGGGTGTTCAAACATTGAGGTACTGGAACAGCGACATGCGCTGCACCATGGCGTAAGTCTTCAGGGCGGTGTCGTAGCCGGTCTGCTGGTTCTGGAAGTCGGAGATGCCTTGCACCATGTCCAGGTCCTCGGCGGCCGAGCGTTCGGCCTGGTTGTACTGCTTGAGTGCGGCCATGCGAGATTCGGTGCCGTCCAGATTATTCAGCCTCTCACCCAACTGACTGCGAACATTTTGTAAGTTCGTCATCACCGCATCCAGATCGCGCACCCGGCCCGAGTTGGACTGCGAGATCTCCACGCCGGTGCGCAGTGGCGTGCGCAGCTCGGCCACGGTGCGGTCCAGCACGTCGAAGAGCTTGAGCGAGTTGGTCGCGGGCTTGATCTCGAAGCGGTCGCCATCCACCGGTTGGCCGGAGATGGTCACGGCCATGCCGTCAAAGGTGATGGCCTTGCCCGGCGCGAAAGGGGCGCTGAAGGCCGGTGTGCCGAGGTCGGTGTCGGTCACGGTGATGGTTTGGGCGGGGCTGGCGCCGCTGATTTCGATCAGGTAGTTGTGGCCGGTCAATTGAGACGGGTCGGAGGTGCGGCCGGCGTCGATCCAGCCCTTGGGCGAAACGCCTGGCGGCACCGAGATCAGATTGGGCAGGGGCCCAGTCTCAAACGTGCCATTGCCGCTGCGCGCCTGTTCGAACACCAGGCGACCGTCCACGGTCAGCGGGAAGTTGTCGATATTGCCAGTCTGGATGGAGCCCGAGACGCCGTTGAAGCGCACGCCACCGGCCTGGTCCAGGAAGGGCGGGTCGCTGGCACCCTGGCCCGAGAACAGAAAGCCGCCGGCGCCGTCGCCACGGTTGGCGATGGCCAGCAGCTGGTTGCGCAGGCCGGCGATCTTGTTGGCCAGGCCGGCCCGTTCGGCGTCGCTGTAACTGGCGTTGCCGGCGGCGATCATGGTTTCGCGCATCTGCTGCAGCAGCTCGTTGGCGTCGCCCAGCGCGGCTTCGCTCAGCGTCATGCCGTTGCGGCTGGCCTCCAGCGCACGCTGGTTGGCATCGACCCGGCCGATGGTGGACAGGGCACGCTCGGAGCGCGCCGCCCCGGTCGGGTCGTCGCTGGCCTTGGTGATCTTCTTGCCCGTGGTGAGCTGCTGCTGCGAGGCCTGCATGGACTCCTGGCGGCGCTGCAGGGTGGCGATGCTGCTGTCAAAGATGTTGGCGGTGGACAGGCGCATGGTGGTCTTCCTGGTTGGGGCGCGGGCGCGCCATCAGCGGGCGGCCATCTGCAGCAGCTCGTCGAACAGCTTTTGTGCCGCCTGCAAGACCTTGGCGGCGGCCTGGTAGCCCTGTTGAAACTGCATCAGCCGTGCGGCTTCTTCGTCGAGGTTGACGCCGGCCTGGCCGGCCCGGGTCTGTTCGGCATCGGCGGCCACGGCCACCGAGACGCTGGAGAGGTAGGTGGCGCCCTGCACGCGCGAGCCGATCTCGCTCATGGTGGCGGAGTAGGCTTCGTTGATGGTGGCGCCCACGGCGATGCTGCCGTCGGGGCGCTGGCGCTGGCCGACGAACTTTTCCCCCTGGATGTTCAGGAAGGCCTTGGCATTGCCGTTGTTGGTGGCCGGGAACTGGGTTCGCTCCAGCGAGATGGTGTCGTCCTTGCGCGGCACGCCGTTCAAGCTCATCTCGAAGCCGAGGTCGATCGGCGGCGTGGCATTGGGCTCGTTGCCGATGTTCTGGCCGGCGGCCCAGGTGCCGTTGAGCACCGAGCCATCGGCCAGCGTCAGGGTGTATTGCAGCTTGGCCGGATTGGCCGGATCGGGGTCGCCAAAAGCCAGGCTGATGGGCAGCTTGGTGGCATCGAAACGGTCGTTGACGGCGTAGATGGAGTTGACGGTGGCCGAGCCCTTGTTGTCCACATTGGTGGTGGCGGTCAGGGGCGAGGCGGCGGCGATGCCGGTGGGCTGCTCCAGCACGCGACGCATTTCCACGGCGGCCTGGGCCACGGGCTCCAGGCGGTAGGAGTCGCCCGGGGCGGGCGGCGTGGCGCCGAAGTTGATCTTGAAGCCATCGATGGTGTCGCCATCGACCACGTTTTGCGTGTAGCCGTCGCTGAGCCGGGTCAGCTTGTAGGTGCCGGAGCCGCTGAGATCGCTCTCCAGGCGGTAGGCGCTGGCCTGCAGCTGGCTGGCGTTGGTGATGGTCATGCTCACGTTCGAGGCGAAGCTGCCATCGGGGGCGCGAGCATTGGTGGTGGCCGGCAGGGCGCGCGGCTGGCCAAAGCCGAAGATGGGCACGCCCTTGCCTGGCGGGTCGGACAGGTCCAGGCCCAGGGCCTGCTGGTCGTTGACGCGCGAGGCCAGGGCCGCGGCCATCTGGCCCAGCAGATTGCGGGCGTCCTGCAAATCCTTGTTCTGGTACTGCAGCAGGGCGGACAGGGAGCCGCCGGTCAGCACGCTTTCGTCCAACGAGCGCGGGCCGCCGGAATCGCTGATGCTCAGCGCGGCGCGCGAGCTGTCGTAGGGGTCCTGGCTGACGCTCAGTTCCTGCGCCTGCGCGCCCAGCACCAGGCGCTGGCCGCCGCCGATGAACACGCCCAGGGTGCCATCGCTGGCGGGAAGCGTGGTGACCTGGATGTACTTGCTCAGCTCGGAGACCAGCTTGTCGCGCTGGTCCAGCAGGTCATTCGGGGTGTGGCCATTGCCATTGGCGCGCGAGATCTGGTCGTTGGCAAAGGCGATCTGCTTGCTCAGCTCATTGACCACATCGACATTGGCCTTGAGGTCGCTGACCACGCCCGATTGCAGCTCCACCAGCTGCTGGCCGGCGCTGGAAAAGCGCGCCGCCACCTCGGTGGCGCGGCCCATCACCACCTGGCGGGCGGAGGGGTCCGCGGGCCGGCTGCTCACGTCCACCATGGCGTTCAGGAACTGGCCAGCGGCGGCACCCAGGCCGGTTTCGCCGGGCGGGAAGATTTTCTCCAGCTGGGACAGCTGACTCATGCGAGTCGAGTCCATGTGGGCGATGGCCTTGGTGGTGTAGGCCTGGCGGGTCAGGAACTCGTTGTGGGCGCGCTCCACCGTCTCGATGGTCACGCCCTTGCCGAAGTAGCCGGCGCCGGTGAACTGGCCTTCCGGCGTGGTCAGCACCACCGATTGGCGCGAATAGCCGGGCGTGTTGGCATTGGCAATGTTCTGCCCAACCGCCTGCAAGGCGGCCTGGTTGGCGAACATGGCCCGAACGCCGATGGACAGCAATCCGCTCATGGCTGGCGCTCCTCAGGCCCGAAGCTCAGGCCAGGGCGCGCTGCACGCGCACCGTGGTGTTGATCACCCGGGCCAGCTTGCTGGCGTACTCGGGGTCGGTGGCATAGCCGGCGTTCTGCAAGCCCTGGGCAAAGCCCTTGGCCCCACCCGTCTGAGCCTGGGCCACGACCTTGCTGTAGCGCTCGTTGTTGCTGATCAGCTTGGCGTAGTCCTTGAAGGCTTCTTCGTAGCTGCCGTAGGCGCGGAACTTGGCAGTCACGCGCTGGGCCTTGCCGTCCACGTATTCGGTGGTCTGCACCTCGGCGACGGCGCCCTTCCAGCCCGGCGTGGCCTTGATGCCGAAGACGTTGAAGGAGGGCTGGCCGTCCTTGGTGTTGATCTCGCGCTTGCCCCAACCGGACTCATGCGCCGCCTGGGCGATCATGAAGCTGGCCGGGATGCCGGTGCTGGCCTCGGCGGCCTTGGCCGCGTCGTCGTGCTTCTGGATGAAGCTGGCCACATGGGGCGCCACATTCTTCTTGGCCAGGGTGGGCAGGGGCTGCACGGTCTTGA
Organism: Burkholderiales bacterium PBB2; assembly: GCA_002255955.1. GTDB lineage: Bacteria > Pseudomonadota > Gammaproteobacteria > Burkholderiales > Burkholderiaceae_C > Paucibacter_A. Next base: position 20,576 of record NKIM01000017.1, read on the forward strand.
GGGCCTCGGACTTGCCCTCAGCCACGCCCATCTGGCGCTGCAGCTGACGCGCAATCGCATCGGACAGGCCGCCCGGCAGGCCGGTCATCTTGCCGGCGAACTGGGTGTCCAGCATCTCGCTGCCCATTTGCGTGGCGGAGTTCTCCAGCATGCCGGTGGCCATGGTGTTGGAGCGCATGCTCTTCATCACCTCCTGCATGAACAGGGATTCGAACTGGCGCGCGGTCTCGCGAATGCTGCTCTTGGGGTCGCGCGAGGCGGCGGCGCGCAGGGCCTCGATCGAGCGGTGGTCGTTGCCCAGGCTGGTGCCGCCGCCCAGGGCCATGCCATTGTTGGGAGAGAGGGCCATATCAGATCACCTCCAGCTCGGCGTTCAAGGCGCCGGCGGTTTTCATCGCTTGCAGGATGGCCAGCAGGTCTTGCGGCGTGGCGCCCAGCGAGTTCAGCGCCTTGACGACATCGGCCAGCTTGGCGCCCGCGGGCAGCTGGATCAGCGAGCCGGGGTCTTGCTTGATCGAGATGTCGGTCTTTTCGGTCACCTGGGTCTGGCCGCCCGAAAGGGCATTGGGCTGGCTGACTTGCGGTGTGGAGCTGATGGTCACCGACAGATTGCCGTGGGCCACGGCGCAGGCGGCCAGGGTGACGGCCTGGTTCATGACCACCGAGCCGGTGCGGGCGTTGATGACGATGCGGGCGGCCGGTTCGGCGAGATCGAGGGCCAGGTTTTCCATATCGGCCAGGAAGTTGACGCGCTCGTCCGGGTCATTGGGGGCGCGCACGCGCACAACGCGGCCGTCCAGGGCCTGGGCCACGCCATTGCCCTTGGCCTTGTTGATGGCGCGGGCCACCGCGCGGGCGGTGTTGAAGTCGGCCGAGTTGAGGTCGAGCTGGATGTAGTCGCCGTTCTGCAGCGGCGTGGGCACCGAGCGCTCGACCAGGGCGCCGCCCGGGATGCGGCCGGCCGAGAGGTGGTTGATCTGCACCTTGGAGCCACCGGCCGAGGCGCCGGCGCCGCCGACGATCAGATTGCCTTGCGCCAGGGCATAGACCTGGCCGTCGGCACCGCGCAGTGGGGTGGTGATCAGGGTGCCACCGCGCAGGCTCTTGGCATTGCCGACCGAGGACACGGCGATGTCGAGCTGCTGGCCGGGCTGGGCGAATGCAGGCAGCTGGGCCGTGACCATCACGGCGGCGATATTGCGCGGCTGCATGGTCACGCCTTGCGGCAGGATGACGCCGAACTGCTGCAGCATGGCGGCCAGGCTCTGGCCGGTGTAGGGGGCTTGGGTGGTTTGGTCACCGGTGCCGTCCAGACCCACCACCAGGCCATAGCCGGTCAGCGAGTTGGTGCGCACGCCCTGGATGGCGGCCACTTCCTTGATCCGGGCGGCAGAGGCCTCGGCGGGCCACCACAGGGCGGCACTGGCCAGCAGGGCGGTGAGGCCGATCAGGGCGCGGAGGAGTTTGTCGGTGGCTGTTTGCATGATGGTCGTGGAGGGGGAATCCTCTACGACCGATTCTGGGCAAACTTAAGTCGGCCAAAGGTTCAAAAAGAACCGCGACAACCAGCCTATTCCATGGGCGTCGGCGGTGGCGCCGCGGCCCTTTTGTTCGATGCGAACATTGGCCACGGAGGCTGAGGGCACGACATTGCCCTGGGCGATTGAGCGGGGGTCAACCTGGCCCGAAAAGCGCAGAACATCGACGTTATGGTTGACGCCGATCTGCTTCTCGCCGCTGATCATCAGATGGCCATTGGGCAGTACGGCGGTGACCACGGCGGTGATGCTGCCGGAGAAGTCGTTGGTGTTCTCGTTCGTGCCTTTGCCGGTGGACTTGGTGGCCGAGCTGCCGCCGGCCGAGGCGCGGCCGAAGGAGTTGGCGCTGACAAAGGGCAGGGCGGTGACGCCGGCCGTCAGCGAGCCGGTTTTGTTGAGCTCGCTGGTGCTGCTCTGGCTGGCGGTGACCTTCTCGACGATCTGGATGGTCAAGGTGTCGCCCACCATGCGCGCGCGGTGGTCTTCGAACAGCGGCCGGTAGGCGGCGGCCTGGTAGATGGCGCCATTGCTGGGGCCTTGGGCAGGCAGGGCGGGCATGTTCACCACCGGCGTGTGTTGCAGCTCGACCTGGGGTTCGCGGTAGAGCGTGCCGCAGCCGCCCAGCAGCAGGCTGCTGCCGAGGGTGAACAGGGCGCGCGGCCAGTGGCGGGGACGCAGGGCAGTCATGATCAGGCGCTCCATCAAATTTGGGCGAGCTTTTGCAGCATCTGGTCCGAGGTTTGCACGGCCTTGGAGTTGAGCTCGTAGGCGCGCTGGGTCTGGATCATGGACACCAGCTCCTCCACCACATTGACGTTGGAGGTTTCCACATAGCCTTGTTGAAGCGAACCCAGGCCGTTGGCATTGGGCGCGCCGGCATTGGGCGTGCCCGAGGAGGCGGTCTCCGAGAACAGGTTCTGGCCCTTGGGGTCCAGGCCGGCCGGATTGACGAAATTGGCGAGCTGGATCTGGCCCAGGGTTTGCGGCGCCGGTGTACCCGGCACGGTGATGCTGACCGTGCCGTCATTGCCAACCGACACGCTCAGTGCATTGGCCGGCACGGTGATGCCGGGCAAGACGGTGTAGCCGTTGTTGGTGACGATCTGGCCGGCCGAGTCGAGTTGGAAGGAGCCGTCGCGGGTGTAGGCCGTGGTGCCGTCGGGCATTTGCACCTGGAAGAAGCCATTGCCCTTGATCGCCAGGTCCAGGTTGTTGGTGGTCTGCTGCAGATTGCCCTGGCTGTAGATGCGGGCGCTGGCCACTGGGCGCACGCCCAGGCCGACCTGCAAGCCCGTGGGCAGCTGGGTCTGCTCGGTGGTGTTGGCGCCGCTTTGCCGCAGGTTCTGATAGATCAAGTCTTCGAACACCGCATGCGAGCGCTTGAAGCCATTGGTGGCGACGTTGGCCAGGTTGTTGGAGATGGTGTCCAGCTGGGTTTGCTGGGCCTCCATGCCGGTCTTGGCAATCCAGAGTGAGCGGATCATGGTCGGTGTCCTTCAGGGGGAGCGGGAGCTCAGTTGGTGCCCAGCAGCTTGGCCGATTGCTGGCCCTGGGTCTGGGCGATCTGCATCAGCTTCATCTGTTGTTCGAACTGTCGGCCGGCGGCGATCATGCTGACCATGGTCTCGACGGCGCTGACGTTGGAGCCTTCCAGCGCGCCGTCTTGCAGGCGTGCGGTGGGGTCGGCGGGCAGGTCGCCATCGGGCGCGCGGAACAGGCCATCGGCGCCGCGCGTCAGGCGCGCTTCGGGCGTGACCAGCTTGAGCTTGCCGATGGTGGTGCTGGTGCCATTGGCCGCTTTGGCGCTGACGGTGCCGTCGCCGCCGATGGACAGCTCGGTATTGGGCGGCGCATTGATCGGGCCGCCATCGCCCTGCACCGGCAGGCCGTTGCGCATGACCAGCAGGCCTTCGGCATTGACATCGAGTGCGCCCGCGCGGGTGTAGGCCTCGGTACCGTCCAGGCCTTGCACGGCCAGCCAGGCATTGCCCTTCATGGCCACATCGAGGCTGCGGCTGGTGGCCTGCATGACGCCGGGGTCGGAGTTGTAGCCGGTGGTGGTTTCCAGGGCGTAGGCGCGGGTGCTGGCGCCATCGCCACGCACCGGCACGGAGCGAAAGGCCTGCAATTCGGCCCGGAAGCCATTGGTCGAGACATTGGCCAGGTTGTTGGCCAGCACGTCCTGACGCTGCATGGCCGCTTTGGCGCCGGCCATCGAGAGGTAGATCATGCGGTCCATGGCGTGTCCTTGGGCAGGGTCATGCGGGGTTCAGGTCTTCAGTGCGCGCTCAGCATCAACGCAGGTTGACGATGGTCTGCAGCACCTGGTCCTGGGTCTTGATGGTCTGAGCGCTGGCCTGGTAGGCGCGCTGGGCGGTGACCATATTGACCAGCTCGGCGGTCAGGTCGACGTTGGACTCTTCCAGCGCGCCCGATTGCAGCTTGCCCAGGTTGCCGTCACCCGGCACGCCCACCACCGCCTCGCCCGAGGAGAAGGTGCGCGCCCAGACATTGCCGCCCATGGGCTGCAGGCCTTGCGGGCTGCGGAAGGAGGCCAGCTCGACCTGGCCCGCCGGCTTGGATTGACCGTTGGAGTAACGTGCCATGACGATGCCGCTGTTCTCGATCAGGATGCCGGAGAGCTGGCCCGGAGCGTAGCCGTCCTGGGTCAGGTTGGTCACGGCGAAGCTGGAGCCGTTCTCGGTGGCGCCCAGCACGTCAAACTGGATGCCGGGGATGTCCAGGGTGGCGGCGCCGGCGGCGTTGCGGCCGGCGGGCACATCCATGTTCAGCTTGGTCGTGGGATCGATGGGCTTGCCGCCGGTCTTGGGGAAGGTGACGGTGGCATAGGGCGTCAGCGGGTTGCCGCTGGCATCGGTGCCGATGGCGCCGCCGGCGGAATCGGTGGCGAAGGGTGAGCCGTTGGCGGTGGCGAAGATGTTCCAGGTCGTGCTGCCGTCGGCGGCGGGCTCGTTCTTCTGGAAGTAGAGCGTGATGGCCACGTCCTGGCCCTTGGCGTCATAGGCCGTCAGCGAGGTGGCGTTGTTGTAGGTGGCCGGGTTCTTCAGGTCGATGCCGGGAATGGCGGCGTTGGCCGTGACCTTGGAGCGCGAGTCGAGGTTGAACTCGGTGGTGATGGCGGTGGTGGTCTTGGGCGCGATGCCCGAGGTGGGCAGCTGCAGGGGCTGGGCCAGGCCGGGCTGGATCACGCCGGCGCCATCGGCCGGGTAGCCCATGAGCTTGAGTTGGTCGTTGTTGACGATGAAGCCGTTGCGGTCGACCTTGAACTGGCCGTTGCGGCTGTACATGGTCGGGTTCTTGCCATCGCTGAGCTGGAAGAAGCCGCCGCCGTTGATGGCCAGGTCCATCGGGCTTTCGGTCGTGGTGATATTGCCCTGGGTGAACTGCTGGGCCACGGCTGCCAGGGCCGTGCCGATGCCGACCGGGCTGCTGCCCGCGCCGTTGAGTGCGCCGGCATAGACATCTTTGAACTCGGCCCGTGAGGCCTTGGAACCATAGGTGCCGGCATTGGCGATGTTGTTGCCGATGACGTCGAGGTTCTTGCTCGCGCCGTTCAAACCGGAGAGGCCTTGTTGGAAGCTCATGATGGGTCCTTAGCGGGAAATCGGGGTCGTGAGGTGACGTGAGAGGGCGTGAGGAGGGGTGTGCGCGGCGCGCCTCAATCAAAGGTCTTGATGCTGCCGTAGTCCACCAGACCGGCGTTCTTGAGCTGCAGCTTCAGCGAGGTGCCGCTGGTGTTGACGGCCAGCACCTTGTCCTGGGCATAGAGCGTGCTGGTCACCGCGGCCGTGCCCTTGGTGGCGGTGATGCGGAACTTGAGCCCGGCGTCGTCGGCGTATTTGTCCGAGGCCCATTTGAAGTCGTGCCGGCCCGTGCCCTGGGCGCCCAACTGCACGGTGTCGACCACGGCGCCGGCCGGGCTCAGCACCTCCAGCTTCACTGCATCGGCCGGGCTGTTCAGCGCGTAGCTGCCTTCGCCCACACCGTTGGTCTGCTGCAGTCGGTTGCCCTCGACGCTGACCTCGCGGCCCACCAGGGAGACGCTTTGTAGGGCCTGCATCTGGGTGAACTGGTTGGCCAGCGATTTGATGCTGTTGTCCAGGGTGCTGACACCGCTGACCGTTTGGATCTGCGCCATCTGGCTGGTCACCTGGGCGTTGTCCATGGGGTTCATGGGGTCCTGGTTCTGCATCTGGGCCACCAGCAGCTTGAGAAAGCGATCCTGCGTGTCCACGGCCTTCTTGCTGGCCGACTCTTCCGCGGTGTTCGTGGTGGTGCCGGTCGATTTGACGGCGCTGATGACATCCATGGCGGGCCTCTTTCAGGTGGAGCTCAGGACTGGCCGAGCTGCAGGGTTTTGAGCAGCAGGTTCTTGGCCGTGCTCATCACCTCGATGTTGTTCTGGTAGGAGCGGGAGGCCGAGATCATGTTGACCATCTCCTCCACCGTGTTGACATTGCTGTAGGTCACATAGCCTTCGGCGTCGGCCTTGGGGTGCTTGGGGTCGTGGACGCGGCGCCCGGGCGTCTGGTCTTCGCTGATGGTGCTGACGCGCACGCCGGCCGCGCCCTGGTCGCCGTTGGCGCCCATCAGTGCGGTCTGGAACACCACCTGGCGGGCCTTGTAGGCCTTGCCGTCGGGGCCGGCCACGGTGTCGGCATTGGCCAGATTGCTGGCCACCACATTGAGGCGCTGGCTTTGCGCGCTGACCGCGCTGCCCGAGACGTTGAAGATTTGAAACATGGACATGATCTGCTCCTGGCCGGTGTGCTGCTAAAGCCGAGCCGCTCAGGCCGCGTTGGGCGACTTCATCGCGTCCAGCGTGGTGCGCACCGAGCTGTTGATGAAACGCAGCGTGGCTTCGTACTTGACCGAGTTGTCGGCGAAGCTGGCCCGCTCGCGATCCATGTCCACGGTGTTGTTGTCGAGATTGGTCTGTGCCGGCACGGCGTAGAGCTTGCTGGCCTCGCCGCGGCTGCCGCCGATCGGGCCCATATGGCCGCCCTGGGTGGTCAGAAGCTTGCCGGAGCCGCGGCTGGCGGTTGTGGCTTCTTTCAGGGCGCGGGAGAAATCAAGGTCGCGCGCCTGGTAGCCGGGGGTGTCCGCATTGGCGATATTGCTGGCGAGCATGCGCTGGCGTTCCGAGCGCAGGGCCAGGGCCTCGGTCTGGAAGTTCAGGTTGTCGGTCAGTCGGTTCAGCATGATGCGTGCCCCCTGCATGGGTTCGGGCTGGAGCGCCGCGCCTTGGGGCTGTGGGGGGTCTCAAGGTCCCAGTCGGGTGGACGGGAATGGGCGATGTGAACGGATTGTGTTGGGCGGCTCTGAAAACATTAGCGGGAATAGCAAGGGCTTTGCTGCGCATTTCGGCCCTCGCTGGCGGGTGGCCGCGGCCTACAGTCCACCCATGCTCTCGACCCGCTCCATCGCTGCCACTCAGATGCTTCGCCAGCCGGCACGCCTGCTGGCATGGCTGTGCCTGAGCTGGAGCCTGGTGTTCAGTTTTGCTCTGTTGCCGCGCGCAGCGCTGGCGCAGCAGCCGGGCACCCGGGTGACCGAAGCCCTGAGCGCCGAGCTGCGCTTGCAGGTCCAGGACCTGGCCCAGGCAGGCGCCAAGGCTGGCATGCCGGCCCAAGCCCGGGTGGAAGTGCAGGTCGGCCAGCTCGATCCGCGCCTCAAGCTGGCGCCTTGTGCCCAGGTGCAACCGTATTTGCCCACCGGCTTGCAGATGTGGGGTCGCACCCGCATCGGTCTGCGCTGCGTCGATGGCCGCGCCCGTTGGAATGTGACCCTGCCCGTGCAGGTCAAGGTCTTTGCCCGAGCCCTGGTGGCCGCCGAACCCCTGGCTTCGGGGGTGAGCCTGACTCAAGCGCAGCTGGCAATGGCCGAAATAGACATAGCGGCTGTGGCCGGCGCGGTGTTCACCGACGCTGCCGGCCTCGCCGGTCGCAGCCTGGCCCGCCCTGTGGCGGCTGGCGAAGCGATCAGCAGCAGCAGCTTGAAGGCGCGGCAGTGGTTTGCCGCCGGCGAGACGGTGCAGGTTCGGGTCGCCGGGCCGGGCTTCGCTGTCGCCGGTGAAGGGCAGGCCATGGCCGCAGGCCTGGAAGGCCAGACCGTCAAGATCCGCTTCGAAAACGGCCGGATGGTGACGGGTCGGGTCGTCGGTGAACGACGGGGGGAGGTGCTGTTGTGAACAGCCCTGGCACACGTCAGCCGGTGTTGAGACTCAGCTCTGAGGCGGAAAACCCCCGCTTCTGGGGCGGGATGGGTTTTGTCGAAAGTACTAAAGTCTTCATGTTGAGCGTCGATACACCGGAAAACCTGGACAGGTTTGGGCATGACCCAGGCCTATGGAGAGCACCATGAAAATCGGTAATAGCCCAGAGATCGCATCGTCGGCCGTCGCGGCCGACAAGGCGGGCGCGGCCCAGACAGGGCGAGCGCAAGGCCAGGGCGCGACAGCACAAGTGGCCGGAAAGAAGGCGCCGGAGGCCAGCGCCACCCTGGAGCTGTCGACCAATGCGACCAAGCTTCTGGCGGGTGTGGCGGAAGACGGCAGCTTCGATGCCGAGAAAGTCGGGCGCATCTCGCAGGCCATCTCGGACGGCAAGTTCACGGTCAACGCCAACGTCATCGCCGACAAGCTGATTGCCAACGCTCAAGAAATGCTGAGCCGGATGACGCCGCACTGACCGAGGCGTTCCGGGTCTGGGCGCCGTGTGACGGAGCCTGGGTCGATCGAAGTTTCGTTTGTTGAACCCTAACGCGTTCTCAACGCCTTATGGCGGGGACAGCCATGCACGCTTTGCCTCCCTCAGATTCCACTCCCGCAGCGCTCAGCCAGCAGCTCGAGCAGCCGCTGCTGGAGGTGGAAAGCTGCCTCAATTTGCTGGGTGATGCCTTGCTGCGGCGCGACACCCAGGCCATCGAACAACATGCCGCCCGCCTGCATCAGGCGCTGGCGGTGGCCATCACCAGCTTCAGCGAAGCCGCTCGCAGCGGCGCGGTGCCGGCACATCTGCGGCACCGTCTGGTGCAGGCCGGCGGCCGTGTGGCCGCCCAGCGTGAATCGCTGGCCCGTGCCACGGCGGCGCTGGACCGCGCCATTGACGTGTTGATGCCCGGCGAAGCCAACGGCCTGTACTCGGCGCTTGGCAAAAACGAGCGCAAGAGCCTGGGCGGCGCCTCGATTCAAGCCTGATCCGCCCGCTCACTGCTCGGCAGCCCGGTGCCGGGCTTCAAAGCACCCCAAGCCACGCTCACTGCGTGGCTTTTTTTCGCACCTTGTCCAGGTAGGCATGGCCGTCCGGCGGCAGGCCGCTGCGTTGCGATTCCCAGATCATTTCGCCGAGGCAATCCATGGCCACATGGTGGGCCTCGTGCAGGGAGTTGCGCCGGGCGGCCAGCAGATCGACGGCCTGGCGGATGCCGTGCGGCTGGTCGATGGACTGCTGCTCGCTGATGGTCAGGTGCATGGACAGATGCAGAAAGGGGTTGGTTCGCCCCTCTTCGACGCTGTAGACCGCCGCCAGGGCCGCCTCTTCATCGGTCAGTTCGGCGTGGTATTCCGGATGCTGGGCGATCCAGTCGGCGGCGATGGCCTCCATGGGAATCAAGGGCTGGCCGTCGCGCAGCTTGCGGTAGGTGGCGCAGAAGAAGCGGCGCACCTCGAGTTGGGATGGGGCAAACATAGATCAGGATTGTCGCCGCTGCGCGCCCGTCTATTTACTGGCCGGCTCACCGGAGATCGGCGAGGGCGCGCTCCAGCTTTCGCCATGGCGGGCCTCGTGTTCCCGCCGAGCCTGTTCGCGCTCCTGGGCCAGCAGGGCTTCCAATTGCTGGCGTGCCTGCCGCGATGCGGCGATCAGGGCGCCGTTGTCGTGCTGCAGCGGCAGCATCTGTTCCAGCTGATCCAGGTTGTGCTGACGGAAGCGCCAGGTCAGCTTGCGGGCGGCATGCGGCTCCAGCCCCAGCAGCTCCAGCACGCTGCGGCCGCTGTTCAACGCAGCGTCGAAGGTCTCGCGTTCGATCAGCTGCACGCCCAGATTGCGCAGGCTGAAGTAGTGCCGCACATTGCGCGCCCGCGCCACCACCTGGGCCTGTGGGAAGTGCTCGCGCGCCAGCTCGGCGATGACCAGGCTCTGCGCCACATCGTCCACTGCGATCACCAGCACCCGCGCTTGCGCCGCGCCGGCGCTGCGCAGCAGGTCCAGCCGGGTGGCGTCACCGAAAAACACCCGCCAGCCAAATCGCCGCATGGCCTCGATGGCTTCGGCATCATGGTCCAGCACGGTGGCTTCATAACCGTGGGCAAACAGCAGGCGGCCGACGATCTGGCCGTAGCGGCCGAAGCCGGCGATCAGGATGGGTGCGGGCGGCGGGCTTTCTTGCTCCGCCGGCCGCGCGGCCGTCTTGCGCTGCAGGCGCGGCAGCAGCAGGCGGTCGCTGGCCAGCAGCAAGGCCGGCGTGCAAGCCAGGGACAGGGCCACGGCCGCCACCAGGGCCGAGTTCTGCGTCGCGTCGATCAAGCCGGCCTGCTGGGCCAGCTGGAACACCACGAAGCCGAACTCGCCGCCCTGGGCCAGCAGGATGACGAAGACCGGCCGCTCCAGCACCGGGATCTGCATCCAGCGCGACATCAACCCCAGCAACAGGCCCTTGCACAGCAGCAGCGCGGCCAGCAGACCCAGCACCAGGGCGGTTTGCTCGCGCAGCACCCGCAAGTCCAGGCCCATGCCCACGGCGATGAAGAACAGGCCCAGCAGCAGGCCTTTGAAGGGCTCCAGATCGGTCTCCAGCTCACGCCGGTATTCGCTTTCCGCCAGCAGCACGCCGGCGAGAAACGCACCCAGGGCCATGGACAGGCCGACACTGTGCATCAGGGCCGCCGTGCCGATCACCAGCAGCAGGGACGCGGCGGTGAAGATCTCGGGCGTGCGGCTGCGGGCAATCCAGCGCAAGGCCGGGCGCAGGGCCAGGCGTCCACCGAGCACGATCAGCAAGACCATGCCCAGGGCTTTGGCGGCGGCCCAGGCGCCGCCGCCGCTGTCACCGGCCGCGCTGGCCGCACCCCCCGCGGCCACGATGGGCACCAGGGCCAGCACCGGAATGGCGGCGATGTCCTGCAGCAAGGCCACGCTCAAGATGCTTTGACCTGCCGTTGTGCGCCCGAGGTTGCGCTCTGCCAGCACGGCCAAGGCCACGGCCGTGGACGACATGGCCAGGCCCAGGCTGAGCACCAGGCCCAGGCCGGCCGGCACGCCGAACAGCCAAGCCAGGCCCAGCAGCAAGGCGGCGGACCCAAACAGCTGCAGCGAGCCCCAGCCGAAGATGGGCCGGCGCATGGCCCAGAGCCGTTTCGGCTCCAGCTCCAGGCCGACCAGGAACATCATCAGCACCACGCCGAACTCGGCCACCTCGAGGATCTGCCCCGGGTCGCTGACCAGGCCCAGCACGCTGGGCCCGATCAGCACGCCGGCGATCAGGTAGCCCAGGATGGAGCCCAGGCGCAAAAAGCGCGCCAGCGGCACGGCGACGACGGCCGCGCCCAGACAGACCAGGGGAAGTTGCAGCCAGTTGCTGCCGGCGGCCGCGCTCATGGCTGGGGCTCCTCATGTGAGGCCGCACGCGCCGGGGTGTCCGGGCGCAGCGGGCTGAACAAGGCCGGCCGGGCGTCCAACGGCACTTCGGGCAGGCTGAGTTCGGCCTCATGCACGCACCACTGGGGGTAGGCCTCCAGACGGGCCAAAAAGGACTGCGTGTGTTGCTGAAGCGCCGCTTCGTCGGCTTGATGGGCGCCGTGCAGGATCAGCGGCGGCAGGAAGTTCATGCCGCAGATGCGCGCGCTCTGGGTATAGGGCAGCAGGAAGTGCTCGATCGGGTGTTCGTGGTGGCCCTGGGCGCTGTAGGCCTCGGCGCTGCCCCCGGTCGAAGTGACCAGCCAGAAGTCTTTGCCACGCAGGGCATGGCCTCCGGGGCCGTAGGCCCAGCCGAAGCTCAGCACCTCGTCGACCCAGAGCTTTTGCAGAGCCGGCATGCTGTACCAGTGCAGGGGGTGCAGCATGACGACCAGGCGCGCGGCGGCCAGCGCCCGCTGTTCGGCGGCCACGTCGATGGCGTAGTCCGGGTAGCGGCGGTAGAGGTCGTGCAGGGTCCAACGCGCGGCTTGGGCATGCGCGGCGTCCATCAAGCGCGCACTGACGCGCGAACGGGCACGGTCGGGGTGGGCGGCAAGAATCAGGATGTCAGAAGTCTCAGGCATGGCCTGAGGTTAACCCGAGCGCCCAGCGCTTAGGATGTCGGCCTGTGTTGTCGTCGCTTGCAGCGGCTTGTGTTGGATGCCCTGAGGAGTGAGCCCATGCCTGTGATCCTGATCGCCAACCCCAAGGGTGGGGTGGGCAAGAGCACCTTATCCACCAACATCGCCGGCTACCTGGCCGCGCAAGGCCACAGCGTGATGCTGGGCGATGTCGACAAGCAGCAGTCGGCGCGCCGCTGGTTGGCCCTGCGCCCCGCCCATTTGCCGCGCATCCAGGGCTGGGACTTTGAAGGTGATCAGGTCGTCAAGCCGCCCAAGGGCGTCAGCCATGTGGTGCTGGATTCGCCTGCCGGGCTGGATGGCAAGCGGCTGAAGACCCTGCTCAAGCTGGCTGACAAGCTGCTGATGCCGCTGCAGCCCAGCCTGTTCGACATCCAGGCCAGTTTTGATTTCGTGCAGAAGCTGCGTGATCTGCGGGGCGATGGAGATTCACCCAAACGCCAAGCCGAACTGGCCTTGGTCGGCATGCGGGCCAAGGAAGGCACGCTGTCGGTGCAGCAACTGCAAGGCTTTCTGGACGGGCTGCAGGTGCCGGTGCTGGGCATGCTGCGTGACACCCAGAACTATGTGCAGCTGGCCGCGCACGGCCTCAGCCTGTGGGATGTCGCGACCAGCCGTGTCGAGCGAGACCTGGCGCAGTGGGAGCCGCTAACGGCCTGGCTGGACGCAAAGTCCCGCTGAGGTTTGAAGTGAAAGTTTGAGGTGTCGCGTGCTTTCGTTTGGAGGGCATTCGCAGCAAAAGTGCGCAGGCCTAACTCGCCACCGTGCGTATCACCCATCGGGGTGAGTGCGAGGCAGCGCTTCGGGGCTCTATCATGCGATCCGACATGAAACTCTGCACACGTGGCGCCGAAGGATGGGCATGAAGGTTTTGCTGATCGACGATCATCCGCTGATCCTGGCGGCCTTGAAGACCGTCATCGAAGGCATGGGTGAACATGTGCAGGTGGTGGGCGCTGACAGCGCCGCCGCCGCCCGTCAGGCTTTGCAGGCGCACCAGGACTTCAATCTCGTGCTGCTGGATCTGCAACTCGGCGATGCCAGCGGCTTTGATGTGCTGGATGAGTTCCGTGCGGCCTATCCGGCGCTGCCCGTGGTCATCATCTCGGCCTCCGACCGGGCCAGCGATGTGATCCGCGCCATCGACCAGGGTGCCATGGGTTTTGTGCCCAAGCGGGCCGAGACCGAGCTGCTCTCTCAGGCGCTCAAGCTGGTGATGTCAGGCGGCATTTACGTGCCACCCATGGGCCTGGGCAATGAGAGCCCTGCCGAGCCTGAACTGGGCGCATCCGGTGCCGCCAGTGCGCAGCAGAACAAGCTGCAACAGATTCAGCAGCAGGCCATGAACTCCAACTACCAGGTCACCACCGGCCTGGAAGGTCTTGCGCTGACGCCGCGCCAGACCGATGTGCTGGCCCTGCTGCTGCAAGGCAAGCCCAACAAGATCATCGCTCGCGAACTGGGCGTGTCGGTCGAGACCATCAAGGACCATGTCGCCGCCGTGCTCAAGGCCCTCGGCGTGGGTTCGCGCACGCAGGCGGTGCTGGCCGTGGGGCAGATGGTGCAGCGTCAACCCGACGCGCATTTCTCGACCTGGCGCGTGGCGCAACCCTGAGCTGGCCCCGATTCGTGGGCCGAGCGCCGTGACGGCGCTTTCCGCTCAGCTGGGCGTGTAGGCCAGGCGCACGTAGATCGGCGCAAAGGCCTCGGCCTGGGTGATTTCCAGCAGGCGCTCGCGCGCCAATTCCAGCATGGCGATGAAGGTCACCACCAGCACCGACTGGCCGCGTGAGACATCGAAGAGCTGCTCGAACTCCACAAAGCGTTGGCCCTGCAGGCGCCGCAGCACGATGCTCATGTGTTCGCGCACCGAGAGCTGCTCGCGCGTGATCTTGTGATGCTGGTTGAGCTTGGCGCGGCGCAGGATGTCCAGCCAGGCCTCGCGCAAATCGTTGGCCTCCACGTCGGGGAAGCGCGGTTGCAGCGATTGTTCGATGTAGACCTGGGCGCGCAGGAAATCGCGGCCCAGCACGGGCAGGGCGTCCAGGCGCGCCGCGGCGAGCTTGATCTGCTCGTACTCGAGCAGGCGGCGCACCAGCTCGGCACGCGGGTCTTCCGGTTCGGCGCCGTCCTCGGTCTTTTTGGGCGGCAGCAGCATGCGCGATTTGATCTCGATCAGCATGGCTGCCATCAGCAGGTACTCGCTGGCGAGCTCGAGGTTGTGCTTGCGCAGTTGGTCGACGTAGCTCAGGTACTGGCGCGTGACATCGGCCAGCGGGATATCGAGGATGTTGAAGTTCTGGCGCCGGATCAGGTAGAGCAGCAGGTCCAGCGGGCCTTGAAAGGCTTCGTGGAACACCTCCAGCGCATCCGGCGGGATGTAGAGGTCCAGCGGCATCTGGAACAGCGGCTCGCCGTACAGGCGGGCCACGGCCACGCTGTCCACGGTCTCGGGCAGCCCTGGCAGCTCTTCGGCCGGGGGCGGCGGCAGCTCAGGGCCTGCGGCCTGCTCGCCGCTGTTGTTGTTGCTGCTGCTCATGGCAACTCAGAACCAGTCCGGCTGGGCGCCGCGCGCCGCTTACTTGGCTTGGGTCTGGTAGACGTAGGGTTGCTGTTCGACGCGGGCGGCGCGGTAGTCGGCCTGGGCGCTGCGGTCCACCGCCTTGTCCCAGAGCAGGGCACGGCCGGCGCGTTGCTCGGCTTCCAGCGTCGGCTTCTTGGCCTTGAGCTCGTCGATGAAGGTGCTGGCTTCGGACTTGTAGGCTTTCCAGAACAGAGGCATGGTGTGGCAGTGCTTCGCAAACAAGGTGGGCGGCCGGCAGAAAACCGGCTGTAAGACGCGATTTTACAGGCTGTCCGTGTGGGCGCTGACCCGCCATTGCTCGAAATCGGCATGAATGCCGTCCGGACCCAGGGCTTCGGCCAGGCCGCCGCGCCGGACTAGGCTGGCTGGCTGCTCGTTCAGGCCGCACAGCAGCAAGGCCTGACCCTGGCGTTGCAGGCTGCGTTGCAGCTGCAGCAGGGCATCTAGACCCGAGGTGTCCATGGAGATCAGCTGGTGCATGTCCAGCACCAGCAGGCGCTGACCGGGCTGCAGCCGTTCGGACAGGCCCTCGACCTTGCCGACCGCGCCAAAGAACAGCGAGCCGTAGAGCTTGAGTGCCAGGGTGCCGGGCGGCAGGCCGGTCTGGGGCAACTCCTGCACCTGGAACAAGGTGCTCATGCGGTAGATGAAGAACAGGCAGGCCAGCACCAGGCCGGCCTCCACCGCCACCATCAGATCGAACACCACGGTCATCACGAAAGTGCCCAGCAGCACGGTGCGGTAAGGCAGGCTGAAGTGGCGCAGACGGGCGAACTCGTGCCACTCGCCCATATTCCAGGCCACCACCAGCAGGATGCCGGCCAGGGCCGCCAGCGGGATGTGGGCGGCCAGCGGTGCGGCCACCAGCACGATGATCAGCAGCACCAGCGCATGCACCATGCCTGCCACCGGGCTGCTGGCGCCGGCGCGCACATTGGTGACCGTGCGGGCGATGGTGCCGGTGGCCGGAATGCCGCCGAACCAGGGCGTCACGAGGTTGGCAATGCCCTGGGCCATCAGCTCCTGGTTGGGGTCGTGGCGTGGCTGGTCGCTGAGCTTGTCAGCCACGCGGGCACAGAGCAGGGATTCGATGGCACCGAGCAGCGCCAGGGTCAGGGTCGGGATGAGCAGTTGCTTGGCGCCGGTCCAGCTGACCTCGGGCCAGGCGAAGCTGGGCAAGGTCTGGGGAATGCCGCCGAAGCGGCTGCCGATGGTTTCCAGCGGCAGCTGCAAGCCGTAGCACAGCGCGGTGGCACCGACCAAGGCGATCACGGTGCCGGGCAGCTGCGACATCCAGCGCTGCAGTCGTGCCCGGGTGCTGTGGCTCTCGCGGTCCATGGCATAGGTCTTGGGCCAGAGGCTGACCACCGCCACACAGGCGCCGCCCAGCAAGGGCGCGGCCCAGTGGATGTCGCCGATGTGCAGGGCGATCAGCCGCAGCTGGCTGAAGAAATCGGCCGGCATGTGGGCAATGGGCAGGCCCAGGAAGTCTTTCAGCTGGGACAGGCCGATCAGCACGGCAATGCCGTTGGTGAAGCCGATCACGATGCTGACCGGGATGTAGCGCACCCAGGCGCCCAGCCGCAGGGCGCCGAGCGCGATCAGCAAGCAGCCGGCCAACATGGTGGCGACCAGCAGATTGCCCAGGCCGTAGCGTTGCACGATGCCGTAGATCACGACGATGAAGGCGCCGGCCGGCCCGCCGATCTGCACGCTGGAGCCGCCCAGGGCCGAGATCAGGAAGCCGGCAATGATGGCGGTGAACAGGCCTTGCTCGGGCTTGACGCCCGAGGCGATGGCAAAGGCGATGGCCAGGGGCAGGGCGACGATGCCGACAGTGAAGCCGGCGCCGAGGTCGGCGATGAAGCGCTGGCGGCTGTAGTCCTGCAGCAGGCTCAGCGAGCGGGGGCGGAAGCGGTGGAGGAGCGGCGGCATGATCGAGGTCTTGCACCGATTCTGCGCCTCTTGCGGCTTGCGGTTTTGAGAAAACTCAGCTGCTGGTGGCGCTGTGGTAGGGCCGCACGATGCTTTCGATCAGGGCGGCGCTGCCGGCCTGGGCCAGGCGGCGGTCGAGATGGGCCAGGATCTGGCGCGCACCGGGAAAGTCCTGGCGCAGCCCGAGGTGGAAGGGCACGTTGGCGGCCAGATAGGGCGCCGGAATGGACATCACCTGAGCCTGGATGGCCAGCTTCTTGAGCCGCCACTGCGTGACCAACGGGCTCAGCGAGACATGGACGTCACCGCGTGCGGCCAGAACCATGCGGAAGACGGCGTCGTGGCCCATGGTCCATTCGACATGCGGGAAATCGGCCAGCACCTGCTCGGCCCATTGGTTGCCTTTTTGATCGACCAGATGGAAGGCCTTGAGGTCCTCGCGCGAGCGCAGGCGCTCCAGCTGCGCCCGCTGCGGATGGCGGGCACTGAAGAACAGATGCGGACGCAGTTCCACCAGGGGCAGCTCGTTGAAGAGCGCGTACTGCCGGCGTTCGTCCGAGGCGAAGGTGCACAGGCCATCGGCCTGGCCCAGTTTGACCATGGCTTGGGCACGCCGCCAGGGCAGGCCCAAGGCTTCCAGCTGGACGCTGTCCAGGTCCTTCAGCAGGGCCTGCAGCAGATCGGGCAGGATGCCTTGCACCCGTTGAGGATGCAGCTGCGGATCGACGAAGGAGTAGGGCGCGTAGTCGTCGTTGTAGCTGATCAGCATGGGCTGGCGCGCCGCGCCAGCCCGGGCCTCGCGGCCAACGAGGGCCGCTGCAGGTGCCGCGCCACCCGCCAGTGCGCCCAGCAGCAGACCCAGGACGGTCTGGCGGCGGGACGCCACAGGCTGGCTGCGCAGCATGGGCCGGGGGAGCCTCAGCGCACCCGCATGCCCGGCTGGGCGCCGGGGAAGGGCTCAAGCACGAAGATGCCGGGATTGGCCTTTTCATCGGCGTGGCTGGCGGCCAGCACCATGCCTTCGCTGATGCCGAACTTCATCTTGCGTGGCGCCAGATTGGCCACCATCACGGTCAGCTTGCCTTCCAGGTCTTCGGGCTTGTAGGCGCTCTTGATGCCGCTGAAGACATTGCGCAAGCGGCCTTCGCCCACGTCCAGGCTCAGGCGCAGGAGCTTGTCCGAACCGTCCACATGCTCGGCCTTGACGATCTTGGCGATGCGCAGGTCGACCTTGGTGAAATCGTCGATCTTGATTTCTTCGGCCAGCGCTTCGCCACCGGGCAATGCTTTGGCGGGCGCTGCAGCGGCCGGGGCTTCGAACAGGGCTTCCAGCAGCTTGGGGTCGACGCGCTGCATCAGATGCTCGTAAGCGCCGATCTGGTGGGCGCCGAGGGCGCGCGCGCTGTCGGCGAACTGCAGCGGCTCGATGCGCAGGAACTGTTCGACCTTGGCCGCCAGTGCCGGCAGCACGGGCTTGAGGTAGATGGTCAGCAGGCGGAAGGCCTCGATGCAGACGCTGCAGACGTCGTGCAGCACGGCGTCCTGGCCTTCCTGCTTGGCCAGCTCCCAGGGCTTGTTCTGGTCCACGAACTCGTTGACGCGGTCGGCCAGCATCATGGTTTCGCGCAAGGCCTTACCGAACTCGCGTTCTTCGTAGAGCTGGGCGATGGTGGCGCTGTGGGCGCGCAGGCCGTCCAGCAGGGCGCGGCCCTCCACGCCCAGATCGGCCGAGAGGCGGCC
This sequence comes from Burkholderiales bacterium PBB2, assembly GCA_002255955.1. Classification (GTDB taxonomy): domain Bacteria; phylum Pseudomonadota; class Gammaproteobacteria; order Burkholderiales; family Burkholderiaceae_C; genus Paucibacter_A. The sequence goes on from NKIM01000017.1 coordinate 38,709, forward strand.
GTCGAATCGCTTGGCCAGGAAGCCGGCAGCGCGCGAGGCGATGTTGACGTACTTGCCGACCAGATCGCTGTTGACGCGGGCCACGAAGTCATCGGGGTTGAAGTCGATGTCCTCGACGCGCGAGTTCAGCTTGGCCGAGATGTAGTAGCGCAGCCACTCGGCGTTCATGCCGAGGTTGAGGTACTTGAGCGGGTCCAGGCCGGTGCCGCGGCTCTTGCTCATCTTCTCGCCGTTGTTGACGGTCAGGAAGCCGTGCACGAAGACATGGTTGGGCGTTTTGCGGCCGCTGAAATGCAGCATGGCCGGCCAGAACAAGGTGTGGAAGTAGGTGATGTCCTTGCCGATGAAGTGCACCTGCTCGACCGACTCGTCGGCCATGAAGGCGTCGAAGTCTTGGCCGGTCTTGCCGAAGTAGTTCTTCAGCGAGGCGAGGTAGCCGATGGGCGCGTCCAGCCAGACGTAGAAGTACTTGCCCGGCGCGTCGGGGATCTCGATGCCGAAGTAAGGCGCATCACGGCTGATGTCCCAGTCGCCCAGGCCGCCCTTGCCCTCTTCATCCTTGGTGAACCACTCCTTGATCTTGTTCAGCACCTCGGACTGCAGGCGGCCCGGGGTTTGCGTCCACTGCTCGAGGAACTCCACGCAGCGCGGATCGCTGAGCTTGAAGAAGTAGTGCTCCGAGCTCTTCATCACCGGCGTGGCGCCGGTCAGCACCGAGAAGGGGTTCTTCAATTCGGTGGGGGTGTAGACGGCGCCGCAGGATTCGCAGCTGTCGCCGTACTGATCCTTGGCGCCGCACTTGGGGCATTCGCCCTTGATGAAGCGGTCCGGCAGGAACATGGACTTTTCGGGGTCGAAGAACTGCTCGATGGTCTTCACCTCGATCAGCTCGTTGCGACGCAAGGCCTTGTAGACCTCCTTGGACAGCTCGTGGTTCTCAGGCCCATCGGTCGAGTGCCAGTTGTCGAAGGCGATGTGGAAGCCGTCCAGATAGGCCTTGCGACCGGCGGCGATATTGGCCACGAACTGCTGCGGGGTGATGCCGGCCTTCTCGGCGGCAATCATGATGGGCGCGCCGTGGGCGTCGTCGGCGCAAACGAAATGCACCTGCTGGCCCTGCATGCGCTGGTAGCGCACCCAGACGTCAGCCTGGGTGTATTCCATGATGTGGCCAATGTGGAAATTGGCGTTGGCGTAGGGCAGGGCGGTGGTGACGAAGAGCTTGCGTGTCATGGTGTCTTTGCAGGCCTGGCGGCGGTGCCGGGCAGGCGCGCATTTTAGGGCCAGGGCTGCACGGCACTTCGACGGGGCTGACGAGGGGCGTTCGCCGGGGCGTCGGGCAGCGCCCGCGCCGCGGTCAAAGGGGCGATCCGATGTGCTGCGGCGACAGGGCCGGCTTGCGGCCCCGCAGCTGGCGCGGGCGGGTGATCAGCCGGCGTTGTTCGGGGTGGGCGGGGTGGCGCCCGTGTCGCCGGCATCCGCTGCGGCGTCGCCTTCGGCCGAGGGCTCGTCGCTCTGGCCTTCCGGCTTGTTCAGCTTGCGCTGACGCTTTTCTTCGGTTTTGCGTTTCTTGGCCAATTCGCGTTGGCGTTTTTCGTATGAGTAGTTCGGTGTGGCCAAGGACATGCTCCTGCAAGGCATCTGCGGGGCGCAGATAGTCCCTTCAATGTAACCGCTGCACGCCGCACCCGGCGCGCCGCGAGCGGTGCAAGGCGGTCTCAGTTAGCGCGAAAAGCTCGGTCTGACATGAAACATCACCCCTAAGTCCATGATTCGTATGGCCTAAAAAGACTATCCACTTTCGCTGTGGATAACTTTGTGGAAAAGAGGGGTGAGTCAGCGCCAAACCCTTGTGGCGAGGCCCTCTGGCTTAATCTGCCTCTTTTCGCAGCAGTGCGCGCCTTTCTATATGAATCAACAACTTAGCCTTGAGTGATCGACTTCTCCGCCAGGGCGAAGGAGACCGCTGCCACAGATTGCGGTGGATCAAGAAATGGGGATAAGTCAAGAGCTGAATGGCCGCCGTCGCGAAATTCAGTGACAGCACCGTGACGAAAAACGCTCGGTTTTGCACATCTGCTGTGGACAAGTTTGTGGGTGCTTCGCGGGCAGCGGCGCTAAGTGCTTGATGGGCCGGGAACTTTGCTGGTCTGCCTGTTTTTGCAGCAATTGCCGGCGGCGAAAGCCACGATGCGCGAGGCGCATGGGGGCCTATCGGGGGCGATGCGGAGGGGCGGCCGCTTGACGCATGGCTAAAATCGCGCACTTTGCACGGTAGCGGCATCAAGGCAGCAGATGACTCAGGCACAACAGGGGAGAGCAGCGTCCAAGGGCGCTGAGGGTTTTGAGTTGAAGAGCGCGAGCTTGAGTCTGCTCTCGCTGGTCCTCAAGACCACGGACCTGGCCGAGTTGAGCCGCGAGTTGCAGGTTCGCGTGGGCGCCACGCCCGGTGTGTTCAGCAACGAACCGCTGCTGATTGACCTGAGCCAGCTGCCTCAGGAGGCCTCGGCCGCTGCGGCAACGACCGCCGTCGAAGCCCCGGCCCAGCTGAGCCTGGACAGCGCTGTACCAGGCCGCGCCGAGGTGGACCTGGCCGCGCTGCTGCCGATGCTGCGCGGCCATCGCATGTCGCCGGTGGCGGTGTACGGCGCCACGCCGGCCGAGCTGGAGCAGGCCCTGGCCCTGGGCCTGGCCGAAGCGCCGGAACCCGAAGCGCAAGTGGCGCCGCGTGGGCGCGCTGTTGATGCAGCGCCGGTGGTGCAGGAAGTGATTCGCGAAGTGGTGCGTGAGGTGGTCCGCGAAGTGCCGGTGCCGGCCGAGAGCGTGCCCACCCTGGTGATCGACAAGCCGCTGCGCTCCGGCCAGCGCATTTATGCCAAGGGTGGTGACCTGGTGGTGTTGGCCCTGGTCAACCATGGCGCCGAGGTGATCGCCGATGGCCACATCCATGTCTACGCGCCGCTGCGCGGCAAGGCCATTGCCGGCGCGCGCGGCAACACCGAGGCGCGCATCTTTGCCGCCAGCATGGAGGCCGAACTGATTTCGATTGCAGGCATCTACCGCACGACCGAGAACCCGCTGCCCGACACGGTGCAGGGCAAGCCGGCGCAGATCCGGCTGGAGGGCGAGAAGTTGGTGATGGAGGCGCTCAAGCTTTGAGTCATGATGGCTGCGTGAACATCCCGCGCCATCGCAAGCAAGTCAAAAACCCTGGCCGGCCTGTGTGCCGTCCTTCTCAGTTGTAGTTTTGAAAGGATCTGATTCGATGACCAAGATCGTCGTGGTGACCTCGGGCAAGGGTGGCGTGGGCAAGACCACCACCAGCGCCAGTTTTGCAACCGGCCTGGCCCTGCGCGGCCACAAGACCTGCGTGATCGACTTCGACGTCGGCCTGCGCAACCTCGACCTGATCATGGGCTGCGAGCGCCGCGTGGTCTACGACCTGATCAACGTCATCAACGACGAGATCAAGCTCAGCCAGGCGCTGATCAAGGACAAGCAGCTGGACAAGCTCTACATCCTGGCCGCCTCGCAAACTCGCGACAAGGATGCGCTGACCTACGAAGGCGTGGAGCGCGTGCTGGAAGAACTCAAGTCCATGGACTTTGAGTACATC
>NKIM01000017.1:42337-120981 GCA_002255955.1 Burkholderiales bacterium PBB2
CCGGCCGGCATCGAAACCGGTGCGCTGATGGCCATGCACTTCGCCGACGAAGCCCTGGTCGTGACCAACCCCGAAGTCTCGTCGGTGCGTGACTCGGACCGCATCCTGGGCATGCTGAACAGCAAGACCAAACGCGCCATCGAAGGCAAGGATCCGATCAAAGAGCACCTGCTGATCACCCGCTACAACCCGAACCGGGTCGAGGGCGGCCACATGCTGTCGCTGGAAGACATCCACGAGATACTGCGTACGCCGCTGATCGGCGTGATCCCGGAATCGGAAGTGGTGCTGCAAGCCTCCAATCAGGGCTCGCCGGCCATCCACATGCAAGGCACCGATGTGTCGGAGGCCTACAAGGACGTGATCAGCCGCTTCCTCGGCGAAGACAAGCCGATGCGCTTCATCGAAGCCGTCAAGCCCAGCCTGTTCAAACGCCTGTTCGGCGGCAAGTAAGCGGGAGGACCGGATGAGTTTCCTCAAGTACTTTCTGGGTGAAAAGAAAAGCACCGCCAGCGTCGCCAAAGAGCGCCTGCAGCTGATCCTGGCCCACGAGCGCAACGGCCGCAAGCCCAGCGCCGACTACTTGCCCCAGCTCAAGAACGAGCTGCTGGCCGTGATCTCCAAGTACATCGACATCGACATGAAGGACATCAATGTCGATGTCCAGCACCATGGCGATATGGACGTGCTGGAGCTCAAGATTGAGCTGCCCGAAGGGCGCTGAGATCGCGCGTTAGGGAAGAACAAAAAAGGGTCGCAGCAGCGACCCTTTTTTCTGTGGCTCACCGATGTGTGGCCTGATGGCGTCGCTCCTGCGCCTTGGGTGCTGGAGCGGACGGTGAGGCCGATCAGGATTTGAGGTGGTGGTCCACGCGATCCAGCACCTGCTCGGGTGCATCGGCTTCGAGATCGGTTTCGTTGTTGAGGTGGCGTTGCATGCGGTCCACATCAAGGTCGCCGGTCCATTTGGCGACCACCAGGGTGGCCACGCCGTTGCCGATCAGATTGGTCAGCGCGCGGGCTTCGCTCATGAAGCGGTCGATGCCCAGGATCAGGGCCAGGCCCGCGACAGGCACGCCGCCCACGGCGCTCAAGGTGGCAGCCAGCACGATGAAGCCCGAGCCAGTCACGCCGGCTGCACCCTTGGAGGTCAGCAGCAGCACGGCCAGCAGGGTCAGCTGCTGGGTCAGCGACATCGGCGTGTTGGTGGCCTGGGCGATGAACACTGCGGCCATGGTCAGGTAGATGGAGGTGCCGTCGAGGTTGAAGGAGTAGCCGGTCGGGATGACCAGGCCGACGGTGGACTTCTTGGCGCCCAGGTTCTCCATCTTGGCCATCATGCGCGGCAGCACCGATTCCGACGATGAAGTGCCCAGCACGATCAGCAGCTCTTCCTTGATGTACTTGATGAACTTCAGGATGGAAAAGCCGTGGAAGCGGGCAATGGCGCCCAGCACCACGAAGATGAAGAGCAGGCAGGTCAGGTAGAAGCCGCCCATCAGCTTGGCCAGCTGCAGCAGTGAGCCCAGGCCGTACTTGCCGATGGTGAAGGACATGGCGCCAAACGCGCCGATCGGGGCCAGTTTCATGATGTAGCCGACGATCACGAACAGCACGTGCGAAGTCTTTTCGATCAGATCGAAGACCAAGGTGCCGCGGCCGCCGAAGCGATGCAGGGCAAAGCCGAAGAGCAGGGCGATCAACAGCACTTGCAGCATCTCGCCCTTGGCAAAGGCATCGACCACGGTGCTGGGGATGATGGCGAGCAGGAACTCGGTGGTGCTCTGCATCTTGCCCGGGCCGGTGTAGGCGGCGATGCCCTTGGTGTCGAGATGGGCCGGGTCGACATTCATGCCCGCGCCGGGCTGCAGCAGGTTGACCACCACCAGGCCGATGACCAGGGCCAGGCTGGAGACGATTTCGAAGTAGAGCAGGGCCAGGCCGCCGGTCTTGCCGACCTTCTTCATGTCCTCCATGCCGGCGATGCCCACCACCACGGTGCAGAAGATGATGGGCGCAATGATCATCTTGATCAGCTTGATGAAGCCGTCACCCAGCGGCTTCATGGCCGCGCCGCTCTCGGGGTAGAAGTGGCCCAGCAGGACGCCGATGACGATGGCGGTGATGACCTGGGCGTAGAGCGATTTGTAGATCGGGGTGGGGGCGGGTTTGGCGCCGCTGGGGGGCTGGGGCTGGGGGCTTGCGTGCACGGTGAACTCCAAGATTGTGCGAATGGCACGATCTTGCGCCCGGAACATGCCCTTCCTTATGAGGGGAATTGCAGACCCCGCCACAGAATCTTCCGGCCACAAAAAAGCCACCCCGAAGGGTGGCTGGCGGGGCTGCAGCGTGCGGCTTGCGCTTTACTTGAGCGTCGTGAAGCGCGCTTCGGGCTTGTCGTCTGCGCGGTGCAGGGTATCAACAGTGCTGCGCATGGCCCAGGGGCGCACTTGGTGATGGATGGGGATGAAGAGGTGCTCGTCGCGCACACGCAAGAGCGCTTCGCGGATCAGGCCGTTGCGCTTGGCGACATCGTTCTCGGTCTTCATGGCCGTGACCAGTTGGTCGATCTTGGCATCGCTGACGCGCGAGTAATTGCCTTTGCCATCCACGCCCGAGGTTTTGGTGTGGACGATGTCTTGCAGCGTGTACTGGCCGTCAAAGGTCGGCACGCCCCAGCCGTAGAGGTAGAAGGGCGATTCCAGCTTTTGCAGCAGCACCGAGTGCTGCGACATGGGCTGGGCGCTGAGCTTGGCCTTGATGCCGATCTTGGCCCACATGGCCACCGCGGCCTGGCAGATTTCTTCGTCGTTGACGTAGCGATCATTCGGGCAATTCAGCGGCACTTCAAAGCCATCCGCATAGCCCGCTTCGGCGAGCAGTTTCTTTGCTTTTTCCACATCGGCCTTGAGGGGCTGGTCGATGTCCGTGGTGTGGCCGTTGACGCCGGGCGCCACCATGATGGCAGCCGGCACGGACAGGCCACGCATCAGGCTGCGGCGGATCGCTTCGCGGTCGATGGCCAGGTTCAGGGCCTCGCGCACGCGGCGGTCCTTGAAGGGGTTTCTGCCCTTGATGTTGGAGCCACGGAGTTCGTCGCTGCCTTCGTCCATGGCAAAGAAGATGGTGCGGTTCTCAGGGCCGTCCAGCACCTTGAGCTTGGGGTCGGCCTTGAGCTTCGCGACGTCTTGCGTGGGCAGGTCGGTCAGCAGATCCACATCACCGGAGAGCAGGGCGGCCACGCGGGTGGCATCGCTCTTGATCGGCAGGTAGGTGATCTCGGTGACATTGCCCTTGTTCGTGTCCCACCAGTCCTTGTTGGCCACCATGCTGATGCGTTGATCCGGCTGCCAAGCGGTGATTCGATAGGGGCCTGTGCCCATGGCATTGCGAGAGGCAAAGGTGTCTTCCTTGGCCTTGTAGTCCTGCGGGTTGACCGACTTGTTCTTCTCCGCCCAGGCCTTGCTCATGATGCGGAAGTTGGTCAGGTTGCGCAGCAGCACCGGGTTGGGGCCGTCGAGCAGCAGATCAACGGTGTGCTCGTCGATCTTTTTCACTTCCTTGATGCCGCTGACGAAGATTTGCATATTCGCCTGGGGCTGACGGATGCGGGCGAAAGAGAACACCACGTCGTCGGCGGTGAAGGGCGTGCCGTCATGGAACTTCACGCCGCGGCGCAGTTCGAAGCGCACTTGCGTGGGGCTGAGCTGCGTCCACTTGCTGGCCAGCGAGGGTTCGGGCTGGAACTTCTCGTTGTAGCGGGTCAGGCCCTCGTAGGCATAGCCGGTGATGTTGGTGGTGGTCGAGTGGTTCTGCGAATGCGGATCCAGGGTCTGGATGTCATTCTGGGCTGCCCAGCGCAGGGGCGCGGCCCGGGCGCCGCTGTGCGGGCTCATCAGGCCGCTGAAGGCCAGGGCCAGGGTCAGGGCAGAACTGCCGAACAGCGCGGTGGCGCTGCGCTGGATCAGGGGCTTGCGTGCGTGCTTCAAGGAAAACTCCCGTCGAGTGTCGATCGCGGCCCGCGCGGGATGGCGCCGGGTCGGTTTCAGCGCGCATGCTAGCCCTGCTGTTCGGGCTTGCTCGTAGTGGCTTGCCCGGATGCCGGAGCGGCCTGGGCTTCGAGATTCGCGTCGCAACCGATGCCGGCAGCGATCCAGCGCCGGCACAGCCGGGCCAGCAGTCGGTTGCGGCGGCTGGCCGCATCGCTTGCCCAGGGGCGAAGAGCGCCCAGGTGGCGCCAGGGGGTGCTCAACATGCCGCAGACATAGCGCTGCGTTTCAGCGCACCAGCGCAGCGTGTCGCAGCGCCCCACACGACGTCGGCTGATCAGCATACCGACGGGGCAGGGTTCGCTCAGGCAGCAGAGCCCGCAGCCATTGCAGGGCTGACCCAGCGCCGGTTTGGGCGGCGCCTCGGGGTGGATCTCGATGATGGCGGGGTCTGGCATGGCGCGATTGTGGCGCCGCCCGGCCTCAGGTCTTGACGCCGAGTTCGCGCAGGCGCTCCTGCAAATAGCTGTGGGCGGTGTAGCGCTCGCTCAGCACCACTTCGTTGCGCGGGTGCAGGAACAGGGGCAGGGAGATGCGGCTCTTCTTGGCGCCTTCGCCGCTGGGGTTGACCACGCGGTGCTGGGTCGAGGGGTAGTAGCCGCGCGAGGCTTCCTGCAGCATGTCGCCGATGTTGATGATCAGCATGCCGAAGTCGCAGGGCACATCGATCCAGTTGCCGTTCATGTCTTGCACTTGCAGACCTGGTTCGTTGGCTGCGGGCAGGATGGTCAGCAGATTGATGTCGCCATGGGCCGCGGCGCGGATCGAGCCGGCCGGCTCTTGGCCGGTCAGCGGCGGGTAGCGCAGTACGCGCAGCAGGGTTTGCTGGCTGTCCTGGATCATTTGCGACAGCGGCTGGCTGTAGTGCTGGGCAATCTCGGTCGGTGTGTAGCGCTCGACCCAGCCCAGCAGTTCCTGTGCCAGGGTGTTGGCCTGGGCGTAGTAGCTGTCCGCATCGGCCTTCAGCGAAGCCGGCACGCGGCCCCAGGGGTAGATGTGGAAATACTCCTTGATGTCCTTTTGGCTGGCGCCTTTGGCCGTCTCGGAGATTTCGGTCGAGAAATAACCGTCCTGCTTTTCCTTGGAAAAGGTGAATTGGTGTTTCTCTTCGGTGTTGAAGAAGGCCAGCCAGTCGGCGTAGATCTTCTCGACCAGGGCCTGCTGGATGGGGTGGTTGACCAGCACACCGAAACCGGTTTCGTGCAGGGAACGGGTGAAGGCTTCGGCCGCATCGGCCGCCCGGTAGTCAACGACGCGAACTTGCATGGGATCTCCTGAACTTTGTCCCGACGCCGTGCCATTCAATCGCGGGGCCGCGGCGCGCGGCTTTGAGTCTAGCGCCATTCGAGAACGATTCGCAAACGTTTGCCGGCGATGCGTTGCCGTGTTTTGGTCAGGGTAAGCAGGCGTCGGATGCGTGCAGGGGCGATAAAGCCGAGTACAGCATGGCGGCGAAATCCGTGCACAAAGCCTCAACTTCTGCGTGGGGCAGCCGATACAGCCGAAGGTCTGCGAGCCTGGCGGCTGCGGTAACTCCCGCGTAATTCGGGGGTGAAAGGAAATCAAGGGTGTTAAAGTCGCGCCCTTGAGACTTCAGGTCCTTCCCGTCCCTTTTCCTGGCAACAGCGAAGGTGGGTCGCAATCCGCCAACCGGTCGAGCCGTGTCGCGGAAGGTTTATCAACCAGCCAAATCCCTGGAAGCCGGGGCTAGAGGTGAGCGAAGATGATGCAGCAATACAGGTCCAATTCATACCTGTTCGGGGGCAATGCGCCCTATGTCGAAGAGATGTACGAGGCCTACCTCGACAACCCGGGCTCCGTGCCCGACAACTGGCGTGCGTACTTTGACGCGCTTCAGCATGTGCCCGCCACCGATGGCGGCGAAGGACGCGATGTCCCGCATGCGCCAGTGATTGAATCCTTCGCTCAGCGCGCCAAGGCCAACGCCTTTGCCGCCAAGGCTTCTAGCGCCGATCTGGCTGTGGCGCACAAGCAAGTGCATGTGCAGAGCCTGATCGCCGCCTACCGCTTCCTCGGCAACCGCTGGGCCGAACTCGACCCGCTCAAGCGCGCCGAGCGCCCCAAGATTCCTGAACTCGATCCGGCCTTCTACGACCTGACCGAGTCCGATATGGACATCAGCTTCTCGGCCTCCAACACCTACTTTGGTGGCGAGACGATGACCTTGCGTCAAATCGTCCAGGCCCTGCGCGAAACCTACTGCAGCTCGGTCGGTTCCGAGTTCATGCACTGCACCGACCCCGGTGAAAAGCGCTGGTGGCAAGAGCGTCTGGAGAAGGCCCGCGGCAAGCCGACCTTCACCGCCGAAGAGAAGCGCCACATCCTCGACCGCCTGACCGCGGCCGAAGGCCTGGAGCGCTATCTGCACACCAAGTACGTCGGTCAGAAGCGCTTCTCGCTGGAAGGTGGCGAGAGCTTCATCGCCGCCATGGACGAGCTGATCCAGCGCGCTGGCCAGCGTGGCGTGCAAGAGATCGTGATCGGCATGGCCCACCGCGGCCGTTTGAACGTGCTGGTCAACACCCTGGGCAAGATGCCGGCCGACCTGTTCGCCGAGTTCGAGCACAAGGCCGCTGAAGACCTGCCGGCGGGTGACGTGAAGTACCACCAAGGTTTCAGCTCGGACGTCAGCACCAAGGGCGGCCCGGTTCACCTGTCGCTTTCCTTCAATCCCTCGCATCTGGAAATCGTCAACCCGGTGGTCGAAGGCAGCGTGCGCGCCCGCCAAGAGCGCCGTGGCGACAAGGACGGCAGCCAGGTGCTGCCCGTGCTGGTGCACGGTGATGCGGCCTTCGGCGGCCAGGGCGTGGTGCAGGAAACCCTGTGCATGGCCCAGACCCGTGGCTACGGCACCGGCGGCACGGTGCACATCGTCATCAACAACCAGATCGGTTTCACCACCAGCGATCCGCGCGATCTGCGTTCCACCGCCTACTGCTCGGACGTCGTCAAGATGATCGAGGCGCCGGTGCTGCACGTGAACGGTGACGATCCGGAAGCGGTGGTGTGGGCCATGCAACTGGCCATGGATTACCGCGCCGAGTTCCGCAAGGACGTGGTGCTGGACATCGTCTGCTACCGCAAGCTGGGCCACAACGAGCAGGACACCCCCTCGCTGACCCAGCCGCTGATGTACAAGAAGATCGCGGCCCACCCCGGCACCCGCAAGGTCTACGCCGACAAGCTGGCTGCGCAAAACGTGGTCGACGCTGGCGGTGCCGATGACATGGTCAAGGCTTACCGTGCTGCCATGGACGAAGGCCGCCACACCGTGGACCCGGTGCTGACCAACTTCAAGAGCAAGTACGCCACCGACTGGTCGCCCTTCCTGGGCAAGAAGTGGACCGACAGCTGCGACACCGCGTTGCCCGTCTCCGAGTGGAAGCGCCTGGCCGACAAGCTGACCACGCTGCCCAAGGATCTGGTCGCGCACAACCTGGTGCAGAAGCTGTACTCGGACCGCGCAGCCATGGGCCGCGGCGAGATCAACGTCGACTGGGGCATGGGTGAGAGCATGGCTTTCGCCTCCCTGGTGGCCAGCGGCTATCCGATCCGCCTGTCGGGCGAAGACGCCGGCCGCGGAACCTTCACCCACCGCCACGCCGTCATTCACGACCAGAACCGCACCAACTGGGACGAGGGTGCCTACATCCCGCTGCAGCATGTGGCGGAAGGTCAAGCGCCCTTCGTGGTCATCGACTCCATCCTCAGCGAGGAAGCGGTCCTGGGCTTTGAGTACGGCTATGCCGCGGCCGAACCGAACACGCTGACGATCTGGGAAGCCCAGTTCGGCGACTTCGCCAACGGCGCTCAAGTGGTGATCGACCAGTTCATCGCCTCGGGCGAAGTGAAGTGGGGTCGCGCCAACGGCCTGGTGATGATGCTGCCGCACGGCTACGAAGGCCAAGGCCCCGAGCACAGCTCGGCCCGCCTGGAGCGCTTCATGCAGCTGGCGGCGGACAACAACATGCAGATCGTCCAGCCGACCACGGCCAGCCAGATCTTCCACGTCCTGCGTCGTCAGATGCTGCGCATGTTCCGCAAGCCCTTGGTCATCATGACGCCCAAGAGCCTGCTGCGTGCCAAGGACGCCACCTCGGCCCTGTCCGAGTTCACCAAGGGTGAGTTCCGCACCGTGATCGGTGAGCAGGATGCCTCGATCAGCGCCGACAAGGTCAAGCGCGTGATCGTCTGCTCGGGCAAGGTCTATTACGACCTGGTCCGCAAGCGCGATGAAAAGAAGGCCAGCGATGTGGCCATCATCCGCGTCGAGCAGCTCTATCCCTTCCCGCACAAAGCGTTTGCTGCCGAGATCAAGAAGTACCCCGGCGCGACCGAGCTGGTGTGGTGCCAGGACGAGCCGCAAAACCAGGGCGCCTGGTTCTTCGTTCAGCACTATGTGCACGAGAACATGCTGGACGGCCAGAAGCTGGGCTACGCGGGCCGTCCCGCTTCGGCTTCGCCGGCCTGCGGCTACGCCCACCTGCACCAGGAGCAACAGAAGTCGCTGCTGGATCAGGCCTTCGGCAAGCTCAAGGGTTTCATCCTCACCAAGTAAGAAGGGCCCAGCGGGCGTCTGCCAAGACAGCGCCCGCTTTTTGCCGCCCTTGTTGATGTTGTTGTTGAAGCCGCCGCAAGACGGCGCCTCCTCAGCTCCGCGAACACGTTGAAAGAACACAGATCATGGCAATCGTTGAAGTCAAAGTCCCCCAGCTGTCCGAATCCGTTGCCGAAGGCACGCTGCTGACCTGGAAGAAGAAGCCCGGCCAAGCCGTCGCCATCGATGAAATCCTGGTGGAAATCGAGACCGACAAGGTCGTGCTCGAAGTGCCCGCACCCAGCGCCGGTGTGATGGCCCAAATCGTCAAGAACGACGGTGAGAGCGTGGTCAGCGAAGAAGTCATCGCCCGCATCGACACCGAAGGCACGGCCCAAGCCAGCCCGCTGGAAGTGAAGGCCGTGGTGGCCGCCGCTGCTCCGGCTGCAGCAGCAGCCCCGGCCGCCGCCGCCGGCGGCGCCAAGGGTGATGTGGCCATGCCGGCCGCCGCCAAGATCCTGGCCGAGAAGGGCCTGTCGGCCACCGACGTGGCTGGTTCCGGCAAGGATGGCCGCGTGACCAAGGGCGACGCCCTGGCTGCTGGCGCCAAGCCCGCCGCAGTGGCCGCTCCGGTGGCCGTGGCCGCCGCGCCCGCTGTGGCCAAGCCGCTGCCCGCCGTGGCCGCCCCGGCAGCCCTGAATCTGGGCGATCGCCCCGAGCAGCGCGTGCCCATGACCCGCCTGCGCGCCCGTGTCGCCGAGCGTCTGCTGCAATCGCAAGCCACCAACGCCATCCTGACCACGTTCAACGAAGTGAACATGGCCCCGGTGATGGAGATGCGCAAGAAGTTCCAGGAAAAGTTCGAGAAGGAACACGGCGTCAAGCTGGGCTTCATGAGCTTCTTCGTCAAGGCTGCTGTGGCTGCCCTGAAGAAGTATCCGGTGCTGAACGCCTCGGTCGATGGCAATGACATCGTCTACCACGGCTACTTCGACATCGGTATTGCCGTCGGTTCGCCGCGCGGCCTGGTCGTGCCCATCATCCGCAATGCGGATCAGCTGAGCTTCGCTGACATCGAGAAGAAGATTGCCGAATTCGGCCAGAAGGCCAAGGAAGGCAAGATCTCGCTGGACGACCTGACCGGCGGCACCTTCTCCATCTCCAACGGCGGCACCTTCGGCTCCATGCTGTCGACCCCCATCATCAACCCGCCGCAATCGGCCATCCTGGGCGTGCATGCGACCAAGGACCGCGCTGTGGTTGAGAACGGTCAAGTGGTGGTGCGCCCGATCAACTATCTGGCCATGTCGTATGACCACCGCATCATTGATGGTCGCGAAGCCGTGCTGGGCTTGGTGACCATGAAGGAAGCCCTGGAAGATCCGGCTCGCCTGCTGTTCGACATCTGAGCCTAGGGCTACTGCGCGGCTTCATGGCGGCGTTGCGGGGCCCGTCCTCGGCATCCTCACGTAGCGCTGCTACGTTCCGGTGCCTTGGCACCCGCGCCTTGCCCTGAAGCCGCTCGCTACGCCCCGCTGCCGCGGGGTTTGCGTTGGAAGGAAATTTAATGAGCACCAAACAATTCGACGTCGTCGTCATCGGTGGCGGCCCTGGCGGCTACATCGCCGCCATCCGTGCCGCCCAGCTGGGCTTCAACACCGCTTGCATCGACGAGTGGAAGAACGAGAAGGGCGGCCCGGCGCCCGGCGGTACTTGCACCAATGTCGGCTGCATCCCGTCCAAGGCCTTGCTGCAATCGAGCGAGCACTTCGAGCACGCCAACCACCACTTTGCCGACCACGGCATCTCGGCGGACAACGTGCGCATCGACATCAAGAAGATGATCGGTCGCAAGGACACCGTCGTGAAGCAGAACAACGACGGCATCCTGTACTTGTTCAAGAAGAACAAGGTCACGTTCTTCCACGGTCGTGGCTCCTTCGTGGCAGCCAAGGATGGCTTGTACGAAGTCAAGGCCGGTGAAGAAGTCATCCTGGCCAAGCATGTGGTGCTGGCCACCGGCTCCAACGCCCGCCAGCTGCCCGGCGCGGCCTTCGACGAAGAGCTGATCCTGTCCAACGACGGCGCCCTGCGCATCGGTGAAGTGCCGAAGAAGCTGGGCGTGATCGGCTCCGGCGTGATCGGTCTGGAAATGGGCTCGGTCTGGCGCCGCCTGGGCGCGGAAGTCACCGTGCTGGAAGGCCTGCCGACCTTCCTCGGCGCGGTCGATGAATCGGTCGCCAAGGAAGCCGCCAAGCTGTTCAAGAAGCAGGGCCTGAAGATCGAGCTCGGCGTGAAGATCGGCGAGGTCGCCAAGAGCAAGGATGGCGTCACGGTGGCCTACACCGATGCCAAGGGCGCCGCCCAGACCCTGGCCGTCGACAAGCTCATCATCTCGATCGGCCGCGTGCCCAACACCATCGGTCTGAACCCCGAGGCGGTCGGCCTGAAGCTGGACGAGCGTGGCGCCATCGTGGTGGACGACGAGTGCAAGACCAATCTGCCCAATGTCTGGGCGGTCGGCGATGTGGTGCGTGGCCCGATGTTGGCGCACAAGGCCGAGGAAGAAGGCGTGGCCGTGGCCGAGCGCATCGCCGGCCAGCATGGCCATGTCAACTTCAACACCATCCCCTGGGTCATCTACACCAGCCCCGAGATCGCCTGGGTGGGCCGCACCGAGCAGCAGCTCAAGGCCGATGGCGTCGAGTACAAGGCCGGTCAGTTCCCCTTCCTGGCCAATGGCCGCGCCCGGGCCCTGGGTGACACCAACGGTTTCGTCAAGTTCCTGGCCGATGCCAAAACCGACGAAATCCTGGGCGTGCACATCATCGGCCCGATGGCCTCCGAGCTGATCTCGGAAGCCGTGGTGGCGATGGAGTTCAAGGCCTCGGCCGAGGACATCGCACGCATCTGCCATGCCCACCCGAGCTTGAGCGAAGCCACCAAGGAAGCGGCCCTGGCCGTGGACAAGCGCACGCTGAACTTCTGATTCCGGTCGGAATTCGCAAGCAACAAGGGGCGGCCGCGGTCGCCCCTTGGTCCATCTCGAAGAAGGTTGTAGTGTTTCTCTCATGACCCGTGTGACCGAGCTTTATCAGCAAACCCTGGCCGAGCGCGGCTACACCGCCGACCCCGCGCAGCTGCGCGCCGTGGCGGCATTGCAGCGCTGCCAGGACGAATGGGCCGACTACAAGGCGCGACGCAGCAATGCCGTCACCAAGCTGCTGGTGCGCCCGCCGCTGCCGCGCGGCGTGTACATGTACGGTGGGGTGGGGCGGGGCAAGAGCTTTCTGATGGATTGCTTCTTCCAGGCCGTGCCGCTGACGCGCAAGACCCGGCTGCACTTCCACGAGTTCATGCGCGAGGTGCACCGCGAACTGCTCGAACTCAAAGGCATCGCCGATCCGCTCGAGGAACTGGGCAAGCGCATCGCCAAGCGCTTCCGACTGATCTGCTTCGACGAGTTCCATGTCTCGGACGTGACCGACGCGATGATCCTGTATCGCCTGCTCGACTCACTGTTCCGCAACCGTGTGTCCATTGTCACCACCTCCAACTTCCATCCGGACGGCCTCTACCCGAACGGTCTCCACCGCGACCGCATCCTGCCGGCCATCGAGCTGCTCAAGGCCAAGCTGGAAGTGATCAATGTGGACAACGGCTTCGACTACCGGCGCCGCACCCTGGACCAGGCCCAGCTCTACCACCAGCCGCTGGGCGATGACGCCGAAGCTGCACTGACCGCCACCTTCGAAGCCCTGGCCGAGGCCCGCGATGAAGACCCGCGCCTGCAGATCGAGCAGCGCCAGATCCGCGCCCGGCGCCGTGCGGGCGGCGTGGTCTGGTTCGACTTTGCCCAGCTCTGCGGCGGCCCGCGCTCGCAGAACGATTACCTGGAGCTGGCTACCCAGTTCCACACCCTGATCTTGTCCAATGTGCCGGAGATGCCGCCGCGCCTGGCCAGCGAGGCGCGCCGCTTTACCTGGCTGGTCGATGTGCTCTACGACCGGCGCGTCAAGTTGGTGATCTCGGCCGCCGTGCCGCCCGAGCAGTTGTATGCCGACGGCCCGCTGGCCCATGAGTTCCCGCGTACGGTCTCGCGCCTGCAGGAAATGCAATCGCAGGAGTACCTGTCGCTGGCCCGCCGGGATGTCGACACCAGCTTGACCTGAGGTCTGCGCGCATGAAGCTTCTCCACCTCTGCCGCCTCTTGATCTCGGTCCTCGTGCTGGGCACTTTGGGGCTGCCTGCGTGGGCGCAAACCGAGCCGGCGCAGGCGCCGTCCAGCGACCTGGCCCGGCTGCAGCAGATCAAGCAGGCGCAAGCCCGTTTGCAAGCCAGCGATGTCGAGGCGCGACGGGCCTGCCACCAGCAGTTCGCGATCAACGATTGCCTGCAAGCGCAGCGTCTGCGCCATCAAGCCGAGATGCAGCCGCTGCAACGGGAGCGTGATGCGATCGAGTCCAGCCTGCGTCGTGCCCGTGCCGAGGCCCAGCGCGAGCGGGTGCGTCAGCGTCAGCTGGAGTTCGCCGCCAGCGAGGGGGAGCGCCGCACCGAGAGCCTGCTGCACGCGAGTGACCCCGCTTCGGCGCCGCGCAAAGCGGCCGCGCGTGGCCACGCTTCGGGCCAGGCGACAGCGGTGTCAGGCGCTGCGGCTTCAGCCGTGCGTGCACCGCATCATTCGCCCGGCGTGAGTGCCCAGGCACGCCCGCGCCAGGCCGAGCAAACTGCCCGCCAGCATGCCGAGAAGCGAGCGGACATGGAGGCGCGGCTGAAAGCGCACCAAGCCCAGGTTCAGCAGCGGCAGGAGGCGCGCAGCAAGCCGCCGGCAGCGCCGCTGCCCGTGCCCACCGCCGCACAGATTGCGGCCAGTTTGAAAGCGGCTCCGGCGGCATCCGCGGCCACCGGGGCCTCTGCGGCCAATCCGCCGCGCTGAATCGCGCGCGGCGCCTGCCCTCAGTCCAGCGCTTCCACCTTGGCAATGGCCAGGGACAGGTTGTCGCCGCCGCCCCGGGCGCGTTGGCGCGCCTTGCTGATCAGCAGCTCCGCCGCCTCACGCGGCGGCAGGCTGTGCAGCACAGTGCCGATCTCGTTGACGCTGAAGTAATGCCACAGCCCGTCGCTGCAGCACATCAAGGTGTCGCCGGGCGTCAGGGTGTCGATGGTGTGGGTGCTGATGGTCGGTTCGGCCACTGTGCCCAGGCAGCCGGTCAACAGGTTGGACTGCGGGTGGCTGCTGGCTTCGGCCTCGCTGAGCTGACCTTCGTCCACCAGGCGCTGCACATAGGAATGGTCCATGGTGCGCTTGACCAGATTGGGGCCGCGGTAATGGTAGATCCGCGAATCGCCCGAGTGAATCCAGTGGCAGTGCCGATCGGGGCTGATCAGGAAGGCGGCGACTGTGCTGTGTGGTTCTTCCTCGGCCGAAAGGGCGGTCAGCTTGATCATCAGATGCGCTTCGGACACCAGCTGGTCGAGCAGGCTCTCGGGCAGCTCGCTCTCGGGCGAGAAGCGTTCGAACAGCTGTTGCGCGGTCAGCATCACCTGGTCGGCCGCCTTGCGGCCACCGCTCTTGCCGCCCATGCCATCGGCCACCACGGCCAGCAGGCAACCGCTGAGGCGGGCGTGGGTCAGGACTTGGACTTGGTCTTGCTGGTACAGGCGGTCGCCGCGGTGGATGCCGGTCGCCGCGCTCAGGCGAAAGCCCGGTGGAGTGCGCGTCATGCCGAAAACTATAAACGTTAAACTGCGCCACTTCGCCCGGGCAAAGCCCTCATGGATGAACAACTTCACTCGCAGTCACGCCGCTTGATCGAGCTGCGCATCGAGCACGGCGATTTGGATGGGTTGATCGACCGCGTGGCCCTGGAGCAGCCGCTCGACGAGCTGGCCTTGCGCCGCTTGAAGAAACGCCACCTGCAACTGCGTGACCAGATCGCCCAGCTGGAGCGCGCGAGCGATCCCGATGAGCTGGCCTGATGCGGCGCCAGCGCGCCCGGCCCTTTCCTTCAACACCCTGGCCGCCGGCGGCGCGCCACAAGCACCCTGGGCCCCCGCGCCGTGACCTCTGCTGAGATGCCTGCCCCTCCCGACGACGACAGCGTGCCGCCTGAATGGCCGGTCATGCCGCAGGAGCTCGACGACGACTTCATCGCCGCCATGGAGGCCGCGCCCGCGGCAACGACCCTGCAGCACAGCGAGCTGGAACAGTGGGTGACCGCGGCCTTTGACGTCGGCGGCCCGCTCTCGCGCAGCGACCCGGGCTACGCCCCGCGCGAGCAGCAGCTGGCCATGGCGCAGGCGGTGGCCCAGGCGATTGCGCGGCGCGAGACCCTGGTGGTGGAGGCCGGCACCGGGGTGGGCAAGACCTTTGCGTACTTGGTGCCCGCCTTGCTCAGCGGCGGGCGCGCCCTGATCAGCACGGCGACCAAGAATTTGCAGGATCAGCTGTATATGCGCGACCTGCCGCGGCTGTGCGAATCGCTGCAGGTGGCGGTGCGCGTGGCGCTGCTGAAAGGGCGAGGCAGCTATCTCTGCCTGCACCGGCTCGCCCATGCGCGTCACAGCGCCGAGCTGCCGGACCGGCGCGCGGTCATGGCCCTGGCCCGTGTGGAACGCTGGGCGCAAGGCACGCAGAGTGGCGATCTGGCCGAAATGGAGGGCCTGGACGAGCGCTCGCCGGTGATTCCGCTCGTCAGCTCCACGCGCGAGAACTGCCTGGGCTCGGAATGCCCGGAATACAAGTCCTGCTATGTGGTGAAGGCGCGGCGTGAAGCCATGGAGGCCGATGTGGTGGTGGTCAACCATCACCTGTTCTTCGCCGATGTGAGCCTGCGCGACAGCGGCGTGGCCGAGCTGCTGCCCAGCGTCGATCTGGCCGTGTTTGACGAGGCCCACCAGCTGTCCGAGGCGGGCGTGCAGTTCCTCGGCACCTTGCTGGGCAGCTCGCAGCTGCTCGATTTCGGGCGCGATCTGCTCGGCCTGGGCCTGGCGCAGGCGCGGGGCCTGCAGGATTGGCAGGCGCTGCAGATCCGGCTGGAGCTGGCTGCGCGCGAGCTGCGCCTGGTCTGCGCCGGCCCGCTGGCCAGTGCCGGGCGCGAGCTGCGCGGCATGCTCAAGCTGGGCTGGAAGGAGCGCGCCGGGCGCCCGGGCTTTTCGGCCGCGCTGGAGGAGGTGGCCGCCGCTGCCGAGCAGGCCATCGAATGCCTGTCCACGGTGACTGAGCTCTCGCCCGATTTCCAGCGTTTGCACGAGCGCGCGGTGGCCTTGCGCGATCTGGCCGAGACCTTTGCGCAGGAGCCTGACCCCGGCGATGTGCGCTGGATCGACCTCAGCCCCAACCAGGCGCGTCTGGTGCAGTCGCCGCTGGACATCCGCGAGGCCATGCAGGAGCAGCTGCAAGGTCCGCCCAAAGCCTGGATCTTCACCTCGGCCACGCTGGGCGAGGACGAGCGCCTGCGCTGGTTCACCGAGCCCACCGGCCTGGACGATGCCACGGTGCTGCGCGTGGGCAGCCCTTTTCATTACGAGGAAAACGCGCGGCTCTACGTGCCCCGCGGCTTCCCCAAGCCCAACGAGCCCGACCATGCGCCCCAGGTGGCCGCCATGGCCGCACGCTGCGCGCGCGCCCTGGGTGGCCGCACCTTTGTGCTGACCACCACCTTGCGCGCCTTGCAGACCATTGGCGATGGCCTGCGCGCTGCGTTTGAAGCCGAGGGCGATGACATCACCGTGCTGCAGCAGGGCGCGGCGCCCAAGCGGCTGCTGCTGCGCCAGTTTCTGGACAACCCGCGCGCGGTGCTGGTCGGCTCGGCCAGCTTCTGGGAGGGCATCGACGTGCCCGGCGACAAGCTGCAATGCGTGCTGATCGACAAGCTGCCCTTTCCGCCGCCCAACGATCCGCTGGTTGAGGCGCGCGTGCAGCGTCTGGAGGCGGCCGGCCGCAATGCCTTTGCCGAGTACTTCATCGCCGAGGCAGCGATCTCGCTCAAGCAAGGCGCCGGTCGCCTGATTCGTACCGAGCAGGACCGGGGTTTGCTCGTCGTGTGCGACCCGCGCATGGCCGGCATGAACTACGGCCGCCGCCTGCGCGCCGCCTTGCCGCCGATGACGCCGCTGGCGAGCGAAGGCGAGGCGCTCGCCTGGTTGGAGCACTTGGCGGCGGAGCGCCTGCCCGACTGAAGTTCAGGCCGCCTGTCAATAAAAAACGCGTGCCATGGCACGCGTTTTTGTGGGGGGCGAGGTTTCAGCCCTGAGGCGTCACCAGAAGCGCCACCAGGCCTTCTTGCCGCCGTCGTAGTTGCCGCTCAGGTAGGCGCTGTTGGGGAAGCTCTTTTCCAGCACCCGCTTGGCGTCGTCGCGCAGGGCCGGCAGGTCCAGCTTCTCGTAGCTCTGGGTCATGATGAACAGGGCTTCCTCGGCGGCCGGGGCGCGCTGGAACTCTTGTACCGCTTGCTGCGCGCGGTTGGCCGCGGCCAGGTAGGCGCCGCGGTTGTAGTAGTAACGCGCCACATGCACCTCGTACACCGCCAGGGTGTTGGTGATGTAGTCCACGCGCACGCGCGCTTCGGCGGCGTACTTGGAATCGGGGAACTGGTCGATCAGCTGCTTGAAGGCCAGCATGGCGTCGCGCGAGGCTTGCTGATCCCGCTCGGCGATGTCCTGATTGGCCAGGCGGCCGAACAGGCCCAGGTCTTCGTTGAAGTTGACCAGACCCTTCATGTAGAGCGCGTAGTCCATGGCCGGGCTGGACGGGTTCAGCTTGATGAAGCGGTCCAGGGTGCTGACGGCTTGGGCGCGCTCGCCACTCTTGTGGTACGCCCAGGCCAGATCCAGCTGCGCCTGCTGCGCGACAATCGTGCCGGCGGCGCGGCCTTCGATGCGCTCCAGGCTCTTGATGGCGCGGTCGTAGCTGCCCGAACTCAGGTCGTCCTTGGCCTCTGCGTACAATTTGTCCAGGCTGGCCTGAGAATTCGGGTCGTCCTTGGGGGCTGACGAGCAGGCGGCCAAGGCCAGGGCGACCGCGGCCACGAGGCCGGTGCGCCAGGCCGCCGAAGGAGTGGCCGTGGTTTGAACCTGGGGGAGCACCTTTTGGGGCATCTCTTGGAGTGAACGTGCTGACGAGCCGTTCGATGCCCGCGCCGGGCGGCGCTCCACGCAATTTTCGATCATGATCCCTACAGGGCGGTGCTCATCACCGGCCCTCAGCTGAAGACGGAGCAACGATTATATGGTTCAGGCTCTGCCTGCAAGTCCGACCCTCGCCGCCACGGATGGCGATGATGAATGGGACGGCGAACAAGACCCCGCAGTAGCGGCAGACGAGACCGTCGAAGTGCGCGAGGCCCTGGTCGAAGCCGATTGGCACGGCCAGCGCCT
Organism: Burkholderiales bacterium PBB2; assembly: GCA_002255955.1. Lineage (GTDB taxonomy): Bacteria > Pseudomonadota > Gammaproteobacteria > Burkholderiales > Burkholderiaceae_C > Paucibacter_A. Next base: position 60,323 of record NKIM01000017.1, read on the forward strand.
GGATCGCTGGATGGTGCAGCTGGCGCCCGAGTTTTCGCGCAATCACCTGCAGAGTTTGATCGAGCGCGGCTGCGTGCAGATCAACGGTCAGGCCGCCAGCAGCGCCTCGCGCAAGCTGCAGGCCGGCCAGCGCGTGCGTGTCGAGCTGCAGCCGACCGAAGAAAGCCGTGCCTTTCGTGCCGAAGCCCTGCCGCTGGACATCGTCTACGAGGACGAGCACCTGCTGGTCTTGAACAAGGCGGCCGGCATGGTGGTCCATCCCGCTTCAGGCAACTGGACGGGCACGGTCATGAACGGCCTGCTTGCGCATCACCCGGCGGCCGCGGCCCTGCCGCGCGCCGGCATCGTGCACCGCCTCGACAAAGACACCAGCGGCCTGATGATGGTGGGCAAGAGCCGCGAGGCCGTGACGGCGCTGACGCGCATGATCGCCGCGCGCGAGGTTCATCGCGAGTACGTAGCTCTGGCCTATGGCCGGGTGCCGGAAGAAATGACGGTCGATGCGCCGCTGCGCCGTGATCTGATCTCGCGCATCAAGATGGCCGTGCTGGCCACGGGCAAGCCCTCGCGCACCGATGTCTACCTGCTCGGCATGGGCGAGCAGGGCGTGCGCCCGATCAGCGCAGTGCACTGCGTGCTGCACAGCGGGCGCACCCACCAGATCCGCGTGCATCTGGCCTACAAAGGCTACCCCCTGGTCTCGGATGCGTTGTATGGCGGCGTGCCTGGCTTGGGCTTGACCCGCCAGGCGCTGCATGCGGCCCGGCTCTCGTTTGCCCACCCGGTCACTGGGGCGGCCTTGCAGTTTGAGGTAGCCTTGCCGGCCGATTTGGCGGCGGCTTGGGAGACTTTGGGCCTGCCGCCGCCGAGCCTGGCCCCCGTGTTCGATTGAGCGCGCTACAATCTGCGCAAGTTGATGACGCAGCGATGATGCGCGGGAGGCAGTCTCTGGCCCGCAAGGCGCGTCTCAAGCTTGGTGAGGTGGTGGCCGCCGGACTCGATGTCGATGCCGCCCGATCCGCCCGCCGCAAACCCAGCCCCGCCTTTCTTGTTGGCTTGAGTGGAAGCGCCGCCGAGGTGTTCAATTCGGTGCCGTATCCCATGCCGAGGCGCCGTGAGTGCGCCCCGCTGGCTTGCTGAGTGATGTCAGACGCAAGCGCCAAGCCCTGCAAGGCCCGGACGAATCAACACCCGCATGGAACGGGAACGATGACGAAAGTCAATGAACACACAGGATGCTAAGCGCGTCCTCGAGACCGCGCTGATTTGCGCCCAGCAGCCTTTGACGCTGCGCGAAATGCGCAGTCTGTTTGCCGATGCCGTCGGTCCCGACACCTTGCGTTCGGTGCTCGACGAGCTCTCGCGTGATTGGGAAGGCCGTGGTGTGGAGTTGGTGGCGGTGGCCAGCGGCTGGCGCTTCCAGAGCCGGCCCGAGATGCGCGAGTATCTCGATCGCATGCATCCCGAAAAGCCGCAGCGTTACTCGCGGGCCGTGATGGAGACCTTGGCCATCATTGCCTACCGCCAGCCGGTGACGCGCGGCGATATTGAAGACATTCGCGGCGTGGTGGTCTCCACCCAGATCGTCAAGCAGCTCGAAGATCGGGCCTGGATTGAAGTGATTGGCCACCGCGAAGCGCCCGGGCGACCGGCGCTGTACGCGACCACGCAGCAGTTTCTGGACGATCTGGGCCTGAACAGCCTGGAGCAACTGCCCGAACTGGAGGCCGGGCAGGCGCCGAGCGCAGCCGTGGCGGAAGCCGCGGGCTTGCAGGGCTTGTTGCTGGAGGCGGAAGCTGAAGCACCGGCCGAACCCGCGGGTGATGCTGCAGCTGAAGCTGCTTTGCAGCCTTCGGCTCAGTTGCCGGGCGACGAGCCCGGCAGCACGTCAGGCGAGGTGCCGTTAGAAGGCGCGGCGCCGCAAGCCCTTGAATCCGAGGCGGCGCCCGATGCGAATCTGGCGACTGCTGAACCCACGCCGCTGGTGGATGCCTCTGTGCAGCCGCCGGCAGAAACCGCGAAGATTTCTTCGATCCATTCCGCGCCTATCGGCAACGATATCGGCGCCTCTATTCCGGCCGAGCCGGACTCTCAGACTGACGCCGCCGAACCGGTGCAACCCGACGCATGAATTCCAACGAAACCGATTCCCAAGCCGATTCCGGCGCCCCCGCCATTGAACCTGGCAGCGAGGCCGCAGCGCCCAAGCGCAAGCGTGCGCCGGCCAAGTCCAAGGCGGCGGTGAGCGCCGACAGTGCGCCGGCTGCGGTTGAAGCTGCCGCTGAAGCCGCGCCCGTCAAGACACGCGCGCCGCGCAAGACGGCGGCGAAGAAGGCCGCTGAAGCCGTGCTGGAGGTAAGTGGCGAAGCTTCGGCTCCAGCTGCGGCTCCTGCTGCGGCTCCGTTTGAGCCCGAGGCGGCCGAGGCCGCTGCGCCCAAGCGCCGTGCCCCGCGCAAGACCGCCGCTGCCAAATCGGCCGAAGCTTCCCCCGAGGTTGCTGCGCCCGAGTCGGCGTCAGCGCCGGCCGAAGCTGCGCCGGCACCCGCTGCGCGCAAGCCGGTGTTCACGCTGGCTCCGGACGCCGAATCGGCGCCTGCGGCCGAGCCGGTGGCGGAAGCCGCCGAAGCTGGCTCCGGCGAAGATGCGGGTGATTCGGCCGAGGGTGGCGAGCGCGGTGGTCGCAATCGCAACCGCCGCCGGGGCCGCAAGGATCGCGGTGATCGCGCCGAGCGTCTGGAGGGCGCCGTTGCGGCCGAGGGCGGCGAGCGCCCGCTGCGCGTGGCCGTGCAGGCGGTGGCGCCGGCACCCGAGGTGCTGGCGGCCGTGGGTGAGCGCTTCGCCGAAGTGCTGGCGGGTGAGTTCGATGGCAGCGACGAGGGCGAACTGCCTGAGGCCACGGCTGCGGCTGCGGCTGCGGTCGAGGACGAAGAAGAAGTCGACACCAAGCGTGTGCTGGCCGCCGAGCCCGATGCGCCCAAGCTGCAAAAAGTGCTGGCCCAGGCCGGCATTGGCTCGCGCCGCGACATCGAGGACATGATTGCCGACGGCAAGATCGAAGTGAACGGCGAAGTGGCCCACATCGGCCAGCGAATTTCCTTCGGTGACCAGGTCCGTGTGGCCGGCAAGCCGATTCGCGTGCGCATCTCGCCGCCGGCGCCGCGCATCCTGGCCTACCACAAGCCCGCCGGCGAAGTGGTCACCTTCAACGACCCGGAAGGTCGCCCGACCGTGTTCCGCCACCTGCCGCGCCTGCAGCAGGGCAAATGGCAATCGGTCGGCCGCCTGGACATCAACACCGAAGGCCTGCTGCTGTTCACCAACTCGGGTGAGCTGGCCAATCAGCTGATGCATCCGCGCTTCGGCGTGGAGCGTGAGTACGCCGTGCGCGTGCTCGGCACCTTGCAGCCCGATCAAAAGGCGCGTCTGCTCGAAGGCGTGATCGTCGAGGGTCAGAAGGCCGCGTTCAAGAGCATCGAAGACGGCGGCGGCGAGGGCGTGAACCACTGGTACCGCGTGGTCATCACCGAAGGTCGCAACCGCGAAGTGCGCAAGCTCTTCGACACCGTGGGCCTGACGGTCAGCCGCCTGATCCGCATCCGCTACGGCACCGTGGTGCTGCCGCGCGGCCTGAAGCGCTGCGTCTGGATCGAGCTGGGTGAAGACGATGTGAAGATCATTCGCCGCCTGGCTGGTGGTGAGCCGCAAGGCCGCGGCCGTGAGGATCGTGCCGAGCGCGGCCCTCGTGGGAACGACCGAGGCAATGACCGCGGTGACCGTGGCGAGGCGCGTGCCGATCGCGGTGAGCGTGGCGAGCGCGGTGAGCAACGCCCCGAGCGCGGCGGCGAGCGGGGCCGCAATGGCAATGGCAACGGCAACAACCGCCGTGCCGATGGTCGCCAGGCCGGTGTCGGCCCGCGCCCCTCGCGTGGCCCCGAGGCGCGTGCGCCCGAGCGTGACCGCGAGCCGCCGCGCGCCCAGGAGCGCGACCGCGATCGCGACCTGGATCGTGGCGACGACGAGTTCGACGACTTCATCCCGCGCAATATCAACCCGCTGGAGCAGACCTTTGACCGCCGCTTTGCCGGCAACAAGGGTCGTGGTTTCCCGCAGGGCTTCGGTGCCGGTGGCAGCAGCAGCCAGGAGCCGCGTGGCGGCCAAGGCCGCGGCGGCGCCCGTGGCGGCAAGGGCGACGGCCCGCGTCAGCCCGATCCGATGCAAACCTCGGTCGGCTATATCGGTGCGGACGCCTTTGTGCGCCGCAGTGGCCGGGGTGGTGGCGGTGGCGGCGGTCGTGGCGGCCAGCAAGGTGGCAGCAACGGCGGCGGTGGCCGCAGTGGTGGCGGCTTTGGTGGCCGCAAGCGCTGATCCAGCGTGCCGGATGGCGCGGTTTCAGGCCCGGCTCAGCCCGGCGCTGAAACCTCGCTGACACCGGCACACAGTACAATCGCGGGTTTTGCCAAGCCCTTAGATTTCAGGAGAAATACCATGGCGATCGAACGTACCCTTTCCATCATCAAGCCCGATGCCGTCGCCAAGAACGTGATCGGCCAGATCTACGCTCGTTTCGAAGGCGCAGGCCTGAAGATCGTCGCGGCCAAGATGACCCACCTGTCGCGCGGCGAAGCCGAGGCTTTCTACGCTGTGCACAAGGCACGCCCCTTCTTCAACGACCTGGTGAACTTCATGATCTCCGGTCCGGTCGTGATCTCGGCTCTGGAAGGCGAGAACGCCATCCTGAAGCACCGCGATCTGATGGGCGCCACCGACCCGAAGAAGGCCGAGAAGGGCACCATCCGTGCTGACTTCGCCGACAGCATCGATGCCAACGCCGTGCACGGTTCGGACGCTCCCGAAACCGCCGCCGTGGAAGTGGCATTCTTCTTCCCCGGCATGAATGTCTACAGCCGTTAATTCGGTCTGACGCCTCTTGTGCTGACAGCCTGGAGGCTGTGAGTTTGAGCTGTAAACCGCTTGCCGGCCTTCGGGCTTGCGGCGGTTTTTGCAAACCAGGGCGGCGCCATTTCGGGCCCGGCCCTGACGACAAGAGATAGAGGCAAGATCATGGACGCGGTCAACCTGCTTGGATTCGATCTGGAAGGCCTGGCTGCGTACTGCGAGCAGCTGGGGGAAAAGCGTTTTCGCGCCACCCAGCTGTTCCGCTGGATCCATCAAAAAGGTGCATCTGATTTCGCTCAGATGACCGACCTGGCCAAGTCGCTGCGCGACAAGCTGGCCACCCGGGCGCATATTCAGGCGTTGCCGGTGATTTCTGAACATCGCTCCTCGGACGGCACGGTCAAGTGGTTGTTTGACGTGGGCGCCGGCAATGCCGTGGAAGCCGTCTACATCCCCGAAAGCGATCGCGGCACGCTGTGCGTGTCAAGCCAAGCCGGTTGCGCGGTGGGCTGCCGTTTCTGCTCCACCGGCCATCAGGGCTTCAGTCGCAACCTCGAGACCTGGGAAATCATTGCCCAGCTCTGGTATGCCGAGCATCAGCTGCGCCGCGACCTGGGCCGCGATGAGCGCATCATCTCCAACGTGGTGATGATGGGTATGGGCGAGCCCCTGCAGAACTACAACGCCCTGGTACCGGCCCTGCGCATGATGCTGGACGACCATGGCTACGGCCTGTCGCGCCGCCGCGTGACGGTCTCGACCTCGGGCGTGGTGCCCATGATCGACCGCCTGCGCGAGGACTGCCCGGTGGCCCTGGCCGTGTCCCTGCACGCGCCGACCGATCCGCTGCGCGATCAGCTGGTGCCGCTGAACAAGAAGTACCCGATTGCCGAGCTGCTGGAGGCCTGCAACCGCTACCTGGACAAGGCGCCGCGCGACTTCATCACCTTCGAATACTGCATGCTGGACGGTGTCAATGACACGCCCGAGCAGGCGCAGGCCCTGGTCAAACTGCTGCGCGGCCATGTGTCTTGCAAGATCAATCTGATCCCCTTCAACCCTTTCCCGGCTTCGGGCCTGCTGCGCAGCTCGAACGAGCGCGTCAAGGCCTTCGCCGAGGTGCTGCTCAATGCCGGCCTGGTGACGACAGTGCGCAAGACGCGCGGTGACGACATCGACGCGGCCTGCGGACAGCTGGCCGGCGAGGTGCAGGATCGCACCCAGGCCCACATTCGCATGGTGCGTGCGCCAGTGGTGGTAAAAGGCGCAAGTTCTCCCTGAGTGCAGTGAACTTTTCGAACCCCTGGTGAAGACAACAGCCCAATGAAAACAACAACTGAGCAGACAGGTGTGGCATCTTTGGTGGCTAAGTCCGGGTCCCGCATGCTGTTGGCGGGCTTGGTGCTGATGCTGGCGGCCTGTGCGGCCCCGGCGCCCACTGCCAGCACTGGCCCGCGCACCGCCTTCGATCAGACCGATGCCGACCGCCGCGCCGGCGTGCGCCTGGAACTGGCGGCCGGTTATTTCTCGCGCGGCCAGTACAACACGGCGCTCGACGAAATCAAGCAGGCCCTGACCGCCAAGCCCGAGATGCGCGAGGCCATCAATCTGCGCGGCCTGGTCTATGCCGCCATGGGTGAACTTCAGCTGGCTGACGACAACTTCCGCCGCGCGCTGGTGCTCTACCCGCAAGACCCCGACACCTTGCACAACTACGGCTGGCTGATGTGCCAGCAGCAGCGCTGGGCCGAAGCCAGCAGTCGCTTCGAGCAGGCCCTGGCGCAGCCCAGCTACCGCGCGCCGGCGCGCACCTACCTGGCCAAGGGCGTGTGCGAAGCGCGCGCCGGACGCCTGCCTGATGCAGAAGCTAGCTTGGTCAAGGCCTTTGAGTTCGATCCGGGCAACCCGGCCGTGGCCGTCAACCTGGCCGAGGTGCTGTACCGCAATCAGCAGTACGAGCGCGCGCGTTTCTACATCAAACGGGTCAATGCCCAGGAAGACCAAAGCACAGCGCAGACGCTGTGGCTGGCCCTGCGCATTGAGCGCCGTCTCAACAACAATGCCGGCGTGGATGAACTGGGCCAATTGCTGCGCCGTCGTCATCCGCAGTCGGCCGAGCTGCAAGCCTTGAACAATGGGCGCTTCGATGAGTGAAGAGGGAGATCGCATGTCTTCGATCCTGAGCGAGGCCGCGCCCGTGTCGGGCATGGCCGCGCCGCGCCAGACCGCGGGCGCCTGGTTGCGCGATGCGCGCCAGCGCCATGGCCTGCACATCGTTGCCCTGGCGGCCACGCTCAAGGTTCACCCGTCCAAGCTCGAGGCGCTGGAAGCCGACCGCTGGGACGAACTGCCGGACACGACCTTTGTGCGTGCGCTGGCCAAGTCCATCTGCCGCGTACTCAAGATCGATGCCTCGCCGGTGCTGGCCCTGCTGCCGAACAGCGAAGACCGCGAGCTGACCATGTCGCGCGGCCTGAATCAGCCTTTCCGCGACCGCACGGCCGGGGAGGGCGGTTTCTCGCTGACGCTCATTCAGCGGCCGGTGGTTTGGGGGCCGGCCTTGTTGTTGGCTGCGGCTGTCGGCGTGTACCTGATGCCGGCGGCCTGGCTGCCCTCGGCCGCCTCGCTCGGCGCGGCAGGCCCGGCGGCCAGCGACGCGGTGGAGTCGAGCTCCGCCACCTTGCCCGTGCCAGTCGAGGCGCCTTTGGCCGCAGCTTCGGCCCCGGTGCTCGCGGCGCCCGCTTCGGCCCCTGCCGTCATGGCTCAGTCGAGCCCGGTGCTTCAAGCGCCCGCCAGCGCGGCTCCGTCCGGCCTGCCGACCGCGGCTGGGCAGGACCTGCGTCTGAACCCGCAAGCGCCGGCCTTGGCCAAGCCTCTCGCCTCGGCCGCTTCGGCCGCGGCGATCACAGCCCCGAGCAGCAACATGGTGGCTGCAGCAGCGCAGCCGCTGGCGCCACCGCCGGGCTCCGTGCCGCTGGTGGTCAAAGTCAGCTCCGAGTCCTGGGTCGAGGTGGTGGACGCTTCGGGCCGTACCCTCTTGTCCAAGCTCCTGCGTCCCGGTGATGCGCAGAATCTGGCTGGCCTGCCGCCGCTGCGCGTGCGCGTGGGCAATGTGGCCGGCACTGAGTTGATCTTGCGTGGCGAGCCGGTGGATCTGGTGTCGCGGTCCAAGGACAACGTGGCGCGCCTGGAACTGAATTGACCGATGGATCCGATCGGTGCCGGCGCCTGACCCCTCACCCCAGCCTGCATCCTCGCGATTCCAAGCCCTGTTTTTTGCCGAACCTCACAGCAGCATCGACATATGAGCGCAACGCCTGACGAGACCAGCCCCGCGCTGGCGTCCTCTTCCTTCTTGGCCGTGGCTGCCGCCCAGCCGGCGGCGCGCCGCTCGCGCCAGGCCCAGGTTCGCTGGGGTTCGCGCGTGGTCACCATCGGCGGGGATGCGCCCGTGCGCGTGCAGTCCATGACCAACACCGACACCGTGGATGTGATCGGCACCGCCATCCAGATCAAGGAGCTGGCAATTGCCGGCTCCGAGCTGGTGCGCATCACGGTCAACACGCCCGAGGCGGCCGAGGCCGTGCCCCACATCCGCGAGCAGCTCGATCGCATGGGCATCGATGTGCCTTTGGTGGGCGATTTCCACTACAACGGCCACCGCCTGCTGAGCGAGTACCCGGCCATGGCGCAAGCCTTGTCCAAGTACCGCATCAATCCGGGCAATGTGGGCAAGGGCGACAAGAAAGACCGCCAGTTCGCGATGATGATCGAGGCCGCGATCAAGTACGACAAGGTCGTGCGCATCGGCGTCAACTGGGGCAGCCTGGATCAGGAATTGCTCGCCGCCATGATGGACGAGAACGCCCGGCGCGCCGAGCCCTGGGATGCCAAGCAGGTCATGTACCAGGCGCTGATCCAGTCGGCCCTGAGTTCGGCCGAGTACGCCCGTGAACTGGGCATGAACCCCGACAACATCATCATCAGCTGCAAGGTCAGCGGCGTACAGGATCTGATCTCGGTCTACCGTGCGCTCAGCCAGCGCTGCGATTACGCCCTGCACCTGGGGCTGACCGAAGCCGGCATGGGCACCAAGGGCACGGTGGCCTCGGCCACGGCCTTGTCCATCCTGCTGCAGGAAGGCATTGGCGACACCATTCGTGTCTCGCTGACGCCTCAGCCTGGCGAATCTCGCACGCAAGAGGTGGTGGTGGCGCTGGAGATTTTGCAGTCCCTGGGCCTGCGCGCCTTCAACCCCAGCGTGACCGCTTGCCCGGGCTGCGGCCGCACCACCAGCACCACCTTCCAGGAGCTGGCCAAGCAGATCGACGACTTCCTGCGTGAGCAGATGCCGGTCTGGCGCAAGAAGTACCCCGGCGTGGAAAACCTCAAGGTCGCCGTGATGGGCTGCATCGTCAACGGCCCCGGCGAGAGCAAGCACGCCGACATCGGCATCAGCCTGCCCGGCACCGGCGAGGCGCCGGCTGCGCCGGTCTTCATCGACGGCGAGAAGGCCCTGACTCTGCGCGGCGAGAACATCGCCAACGAGTTCCACGCCCTGGTCGAGAACTACATCGAGAAGCGCTTCAGCGCTGTGCAAGCGGCCTGAGCGCTGGCATTGCTTGAAAAAAAGAACACCGCGAATTCCACACCCATGAGTGAACCGAAGAAGTTGTCCCAGCTGCAAGCCGTCAAGGGCATGAACGACATCCTGCCGCCCGACTCGGCGCGCTGGGAATGGCTGGAAGCCAAGATGCGCAGCGTGTTGCAGCGCTACGGCTATCAGAATGTGCGCACGCCCATCGTCGAACCCACGGCCCTGTTCGTGCGAGGCATTGGCGAGGTGACCGACATCGTCGAGAAGGAGATGTACGCCTTCGAAGACCGTGCCGACAAGCATGGCCAGGCCGAGCATCTGGCCCTGCGTCCGGAAATGACGGCCGGCGTGGTGCGCGCCATGATCGAGCATTCCTTCCTGCGCGACTCGGGCCGCCGCCTGTACTACTTCGGCCCCATGTTCCGCCGCGAAAAGCCGCAAAAGGGCCGTTACCGCCAGTTCCATCAGATGGGTGTCGAGGCCCTGGGCTTTGCCGGCCCCGATGTCGACGCCGAAGTGATCTTGATGGGCAGCCGCCTCTTGCGCGAGCTGGGTCTGAAGGATGGCGAGCATGTCAGCCTGGAGCTGAACTGCCTGGGCGAAGCGGCCGAGCGCCGCGCCCACCGCGAGGCCCTGATCGCCCACCTGGAGGCGCACAAGGACCTGCTCGATGAAGACAGCCAGCGCCGCCTCTACACCAACCCCCTGCGCGTGCTGGACACCAAGAATCCGGCCCTGCAGGAGATGGCCAATGCCGCGCCCAAGCTGCTGGATTTCCTGGGTGAAGCCTCGCTGGCGCATTTCAACGGCGTGCGCGCCATCCTCGACGCCGCGGGCGTGGCCTATCGCATCAACCCGCGCCTGGTGCGCGGCCTGGACTATTACAACCTGACCGTGTTCGAGTGGGTCACCGACAAGCTGGGCTCGCAAGGCACGGTCTGCGGCGGCGGCCGCTACGACGGCCTGATCGAGCAGCTGGGTGGCAAGGCCACGCCGGCCGTGGGCTTCGGCATGGGCATGGAACGCATGCTGCTTTTGCTTGAAGAAGTGGGCGTGGCCCCGGCCGCGCCGACCCCGCATGCTTACGCCATCGTGCCTTCGGCCAACGGCCTGGCCCAGGTCATGGTGGCGCTGGAGGCCCTGCGTGGCGCCGGCGTCAGCGTGATCCTGCACCCGGGACAGAGCAGCATGAAGTCGCAGTTCAAGAAGGCCGATGCCAGCGGCGCGGCCTTCGCCCTGATCTTCGGCGAGGACGAAGTCGCCCGCGGTGAAGTGGCCGTCAAGCCGCTCCGCCAGGGAATGCAACCCGAGGGGGCGGCGCAGTACACCCGCAGCATTTCGTCGGCGGCCGACTGGGCAGCCGAGCTGCTCAACGCATAATCGCGGCCTTCCTCCCGTTTTCACCACCGCAATCCGAGAATCTTTCATTCATGGCGTCGCATCTCGATCTCGAAGAACAAGAACAGCTGGACCAGCTGAAGGCTTTTTGGAAAACCTGGGGCAATCTGATCACCTGGGCGCTGACCATCGCCTTGGCGGCCTATGCCGGCTGGAACGGTTGGAACTGGTACCAGCGTGACCAGGCCAGCAAGGCTGCGGCCATGTACGACGAGCTGGACCGTGCCGTACAGGCCGGTGATGCCGAAAAGGCCGGCCGCGTTTTTGGTGACCTGAAAGAGCGTTATCCCAGCACCACCTACGCCGCTCAAGCCGCACTGCAGGCCGCCAAGGCTCAGTTCGACAAGGGTCAGGCCGACGCCGCTCGCGCCAGCCTGAGCTGGGCAGCCAGCAGCGCTTCGCAAGAGGATGTGCGCGATGTCGCCCGCCTGCGTCTGGCCGGTCTGCAACTCGATGCCAAGCAGTACGACGAGGCGGCCAAGACCCTGGATGCGATCAAGTCGCCCGATTTCGTCGCCCTGCAGGCCGACCGCCGCGGTGACCTGCTGGTGTTGCAGTCCAAGCCGGATCTGGCCAAGGCCGAGTACCAGAAAGCCTATGCCGCCATGGACAAGAACCAGGACTACCGCCGCCTGATCGAGGCCAAGCTGAGCACCCTGGGCGTGGCCCCGCCGGTGGAAGAAGCAGCGGCCGCCGGCCAAGGAGCGGCCAAGTGAGCGGCGCGCTGAAGACGACGACGGTCCAGATGGGCGCGTCCCGCCTGCGCGCTGGTGCGCTGGCCCTGGCGGCTGCGGCCGTGCTGACCGGGCTGTCGGGCTGCTCGCTGTTCGGCTCCTCGAACGCACCCAAGCCCACGCCGCTGGAAACGCTGACGCCCGAGATCGCCGGCCGCGTGGTCTGGAACAGCCGCATCGATTCGGTGCAGTTCCCACTTTCGATCGCCACCGTGGCCGACCAGTTCGTGGTCGCCGGCAGCGGCGGCGTGGTCGAGGCCTTGCAGGCCAGCGATGGCCGCTCGGCCTGGCGGGTGGATGTGGGCCAGAAGCTCAGCGCCGGTGTCGGCTCGGACGGCCGTTTCGCCGCCGTGGTGACGCGTGAGAACGAGGTGGTGGTGCTGGAAGCCGGCCGCGTGCTCTGGCGCAAGCCGCTGCCCAGCGCCGTGCTGGCTGCGCCCCTGGTGGCGGGCGAGCGCGTCTTCGTGCTGACTGTGGATCGCCAGGTCCAGGCTTTCGATGCCCTGGACGGCCGCCTGCTCTGGAACCTGCGCCGCCCCGGCGAGCCCCTGACCCTGGCCCAGCCCGGAGTGCTGGCCGCCTTCAAGGACACCTTGATCGTCGGCCAGGGCCCGCGCATGGCGGGTGTCGACCCGCTGCGTGGTTCGGTGCGCTGGGAGGCCAGCGTGGCCAGCCCGCGTGGTACCAACGAAGTCGAGCGCCTGGCCGATCTGGTGGCCCCCGCAGTCCGTCAGGGCGACCTGATCTGCGCGCGCGCCTTCCAGTCCGCCGTGGGCTGCGTCAATGCCGAGCGCGGCAGCGCGCTCTGGAGCCGCAACTTCGGTGGCATGAACGGCATCGGTGGCGGTGCCACCGCCGTCGTGGCAGCCGACGCTTCGGATCGCATCACGGCCTGGGGCCTGGGCAATGGCGATGTGATGTGGACGGCCGATCAGTTCCAGCACCGCCGCCTGAGCGCGCCGCTGGTGGTGGGCAAGAATGTGGTGGTCGGTGACTTCGAAGGCCAGGTGCATTTCCTGGCCCTGGACAACGGCCGCACCCAGTTGCGTCTGCCGACGGATGGCTCGGCCATCCAGGCAGCCCCCGTGGCCCTGGGCACGACCATTTTGGTGGCCACCCGCAATGGCGGGTTGTACGCCTTGCGACCTGAGTAAGACCCGGCTCCGGCCGACTTTGAACCCCTAGCAGTGAGAACAATAAGAATATGAAACCCGTCATCGCCCTGGTCGGACGCCCCAATGTGGGCAAGTCCACGCTCTTCAACCGCCTGACCAAGAGCCGCGACGCCATCGTGGCCGACTTTGCCGGCCTGACGCGTGACCGCCACTATGGTGACGGTCGCCTGGGTGATCGTGAGTTCATCGTCATCGACACCGGCGGTTTCGAGCCCGACAGCACCACCGGCATCGTCAAGGAAATGGCCAAGCAGACCCGCCAGGCCGTGGCAGAGGCGGATGCCGTGGTCTTTGTGGTCGATGTGCGTCTGGGTCTGTCGGCCCAGGACAGTGACATCGCCCGCTATCTGCGCCAGGCCAACAAGCGCATCTTCCTGGCCGTGAACAAGGCCGAGGGCATGAGCGATTCGCCCCTGCTGGGTGAGTTCCATGAGCTGGGCCTGGGGGAGCCGCACCCGATTTCGGCCTCGCACGGACAAGGCATCCGCAGCCTGCTGGAAGCGGTGCTGGAGCCCTTCGAGTTTGAAGAAGACGAAGAGGCTGCGCCCGAGAACGACGGCGTCATCCGTCTGGCCGTGGCCGGCCGCCCCAATGTGGGCAAGAGCACGCTGATCAACACCTGGCTGGGTGAAGAGCGCCTGGTGGCCTTCGACATGCCAGGCACCACGCGTGACGCCATCGCCGTGCCTTTCGAGCGCAATGGTCAGCAGTTCCAGCTGATCGACACCGCCGGTTTGCGCCGCAAGGGCAAGGTCTTCGAGGCCATCGAAAAGTTCTCGGTGGTCAAGACCCTGCAGGCCATCGCCGACGCCAATGTCGTGCTGCTGCTGCTGGATGCCACGCAAGGCGTGTCCGATCAAGACGCTCATATTGCAGGTTACATCCTGGAAAGCGGCCGCGCCGTGGTGCTGGCCGTCAACAAATGGGACGCCATCGACAGCTACCAGCGCGAGCAGCTGCAGCGCTCGATCGAGCAGCGCCTGGCGTTTTTGAAGTTCGCGCCGATCCACAACATCTCGGCGCTCAAGCGCCAAGGCTTGGGCCCGCTGTGGGGCGCTCTGGCCGATGCCTATGCTTCGGCCTACCGCAAGATGACCACGCCGGTGCTGACGCGTCTGATCCAGGAAGCGGTGGAGCACCAAACGCCCAAACGCAGCGGGCACTTCCGCCCCAAGCTGCGCTATGCCCACCAGGGCGGCATGAATCCGCCCCTGGTGATCGTGCACGGCAATTCTCTGGAAGGCGTGACCGAGGTCTACAAGCGCTATCTGGAAGGCCGCATCCGCGCCCACTACAAGCTGGTCGGCACGCCCATGCGCATCGAGATGCGTTCCTCGAAGAATCCCTACAGCGACAAAGACAGCTGAAGCCTGTCTCCCGGGCCCGCAGCGATGGCGGCCGGCCTGTGTTAAGGTGAACGCCGTTCCTTCCAAATCCCCCTCACAACACGGAGCATATCGTGAGCAACAAAGGCCAACTCCTGCAAGATCCCTTCCTGAACCTGCTGCGCAAAGAGCATGTGCCGGTGTCCATCTACCTGGTCAACGGCATCAAGCTGCAAGGTCACATCGAGTCGTTTGACCAGTATGTGGTTCTGCTGCGCAACACGGTCACGCAGATGGTCTACAAGCACGCCATCTCCACGGTGGTGCCGGGTCGTGCGGTGAATTTCCACACCGCCGACAGCGCTGACGAAGCGCACTGAAACCTGGGCTTTCGCCCCTTGCCCACACCTTGAGTTCCGCTGACTCCACCCACACGTCGCCGCCTTCTGAGGCGGCGCGTGCCATTCTTGTGGGCGTTGATTTTGGCCGTCACGCCAAATCTTCGCTCGCATCCACATTCGATCCCACCCTGGATGAGCTGGCCTTGCTGGCCGAATCCGCCGGCGACACGCCGGTGGCCCGGGTGATTGCTCGCCGCCAGTCGCCCGATGCAGCGCTGTTTGTCGGTTCTGGCAAGGCCGACGAGATCAAGCTGCTGGTGCAGATGCACCAGGCCCACACCGTGCTGTTCGACCAGGCGATCTCGCCGGCGCAGCAGCGCAATCTCGAGCGTGTGCTGGGCGTGCCCGTGGCCGATCGCACCGCCTTGATCCTGGAAATCTTTGCCGCCCGCGCCAAGAGTCATGAAGGCAAGATGCAGGTCGAGCTGGCCCGTTTGCAATACCTGGCCACGCGCCTGGTGCGCCGCTGGAGCCATTTGGAGCGCCAGAGCGGCGGCATCGGCATGCGCGGCGGCCCCGGCGAAGCCCAAATCGAGCTGGACCGCCGCATGATCGATGACCGCATCAAGGCCATCAAGGAAAAGCTCAAGAAGGTGCAGCGCCAGCGCAGCACCCAGCAGCGCGCGCGCGCCCGCAACAGCGTGTTCCGGGTGTCCCTGGTCGGCTACACCAATGCCGGCAAGTCCACGCTCTTCAATGCCTTGGTCAAGGCGCGCACCTACGCGGCCGACCAGCTCTTCGCCACGCTGGACACCACCACGCGATCGCTCTACCTGGAGCAGGCCGGTACCAGCGTGTCCTTGTCCGATACCGTGGGTTTCATCCGCGACCTGCCGCACAAGCTGGTCGAGGCTTTCCGCGCCACCTTGCAGGAGGCGGCCGATGCCGACCTGCTCTTGCATGTGGTCGATGCAGCTTCGCCCGTGCTGGAAGAGCAGATGCTGGAAGTGGAGCGGGTGCTTGAGGAAATCGGCGCCGACCACATCCCGCAGATCCTGGTCTACAACAAGCAGGACATGCTGGAAGAGAGCCAGCGTCCACGCAGTGGCATGGATTGGATCGAGCGCCAGAGCGATGGCAGCGTCGGTGCGCGGGTGCCGCGTGTCTTCGTCAGCGCGCTCGATGGCAGCGGCCTTGATGTGCTGCGCGAGCAGATCGTGCAGGCATTGCTGGCGCAGCGCCCGACCGACTTGAATTCCCCCGAACTCACCCCAGATGCGGGGGTGGATTTGGCATCCCTGGATTCCGACGACTCCGAACAACCGCTGGCAGACGCCGTAACGGGCGACCCTGCCGACACCCATCCCACACAGGCATGAGCATGAACACCTACGAGCGCGTGAGCCCCGAGCGGCCCGTGATGAGCAGCCCCGCTGCCGGCCGCATCAAGCCTCTGGCGGCCGCGGCTGCCGCTTTGCTGCGCGGCCTGTGGCCCCAGAACTGGCGGGCAGGGCGTTTGCTGAACAACGGCCGCAATGACGGCCCGCCGGATCTGGATGAGCTCTGGCGCGATTTCAACCGCAAGCTTTCCGGCATGTTCGGCGGTAAGCCCGCCGGCAATGGCGGCAACAACAACGGCGATTCGGGCGGCGGCAACAACTTCCAGCCCGATATGAAGAGCGCCAGCGTCGGCGCGCTGCTGATCGGCGGTGTGGTGCTGGTCGGTTGGCTGGGCAGCGGCTTCTTCATCGTGCAGGAAGGCCAGCAAGGGGTGATCACCTCTTTCGGCAAATACAGCAAAACGGTGGATGCCGGTTTCCAGTGGCGCCTGCCGTTCCCCTTCCAGGCCAGCGAGGTGGTCGCCGTGACCCAGCTGCGCCAGGTCGAGGTGGGCCGCAACTCGGTGGTGGCGGCCACCGGTTTGCGTGATTCCTCCATGCTGACGCAGGACGAGAACATCGTCGACATCCGCTTCACCGTGCAGTTCATCCTCAAGGATGCGCGCGACTACTTGTTCGAAAACAACAAGCCCGATGAGGCGGTGATCCTGGCTGCGGAGTCGGCGGTGCGCGAGATCGTCGGCAAAAGCAAGATGGACTCGGTGCTGTACGAGCAGCGCGACGCCATCGCTGCCGAGCTGGTCAAGTCGGTGCAAGCCCAGATGGACCGCTTGAAGGCCGGCATCCTGATCAAGGCCGTGAACGTGCAGAACGTGCAGGCGCCCGAGCAGGTGCAGGCCGCGTTTGATGATGCCTTCAAGGCGGGTGCCGACCGCGAGCGCCTGAAGAACGAAGGCCAAGCCTACGCCAACGACGTGATCCCCAAGGCTCAAGGCACCTCGGCTCGACTGCGCGAAGAGGCCGAGGGCTACAAGGCGCGGGTGGTGGCGCAGGCCGAAGGTGATGCGCAGCGCTTCAAGAGCGTGTTGGCCGAGTACCAGAAGGCGCCGGCGGTCACGCGGGACCGCCTCTACACCGACACCATGCAGCAGGTGTATTCCAACGTCAGCAAGGTGATGGTGGACAGCCGCAATGGCTCCAACCTGCTGTACCTGCCGCTGGACAAGCTGATCCAGCAAGCGGGTGGCAGCGTCACCAGCACCGCGCCGGCGGCCGTGCCGTCCAGCGAGACCCCGGCCACCGTGGGCAATAACGACATGCGTTCGCGCGACGGCCTGCGCAGCCGCGACGGCCGTTGATTTCAGGGAGTGATTGAGATGAACCGTATTGCCTCCATCGCGGTCGGCGCCCTGATCGCCTTCATGCTGGCCAGCTCCATGCTCTTCATCGTCGACCAGCGCCAGTTCGCGGTCGTCTACGCCCTGGGTGAAATCAAGGAGGTCATCACCGAGCCGGGTCTGAAGATCAAGCTGCCGCCGCCGTTGCAAAACGCCGTGCTGCTGGACCGCCGCGTGCAGACCCTGGACAGCCCCGAGTCGCGCCCCATCTTCACGGCCGAAAAGAAGAGCCTGGTGATCGATTGGCTGGTGAAGTGGCGCGTGGCCGAGCCGCGTCAGTTCATTCGCAACAACGGCTCCGACATGCGCAATGTCGAGAACCGCCTGAGCCCCATCGTGCAAGCGGCTTTCAACGAAGAAGTGACCAAGCGCACCGTGCTGGCCGTGCTCTCGACCGAGCGCGAGAAGGTCATGAACGATGTGCGCAAGCGCCTGGAAGACGAGGCCAAGCAGTTCGGTATCGAGGTGGTGGACGTGCGTATCAAGCGCGTCGACTTCTCCGCCAACATCACCGACTCGGTCTACAACCGCATGAAGTCCGAGCGCCTGCGCGTGGCCAACGAGCTGCGCTCCACCGGTGGCGCTGATGCTGAAAAGATCAAGGCCGATGCCGATCGTCAGCGCGAAGTGATCGTGGCCGAGGCCTACCGCGATGCGCAGAAGATCAAGGGTGAGGGCGATGCCAAGGCCTCGGCGCTGTACGCCGAAGCTTTCGGTCGTGACCCGCAGTTCGCGCAGTTCTACCGCCAGCTGGAGGCCTACCGCAGCACCTTCCGCAACAAGTCGGATGTGATGGTGGTGGACCCGAGCAGCGACTTCTTCAAGGCCATGCGTGGCTCCGGCGCTGCCGGCGGCGCGGCGCCGGCCGGCCCCCGCAAGTAAGCCGAGTCTCAGGACTGTCGGGCAGAACGGGCAGGGCGCATGAGTGGCAACAGTTGGTTGACGGCGCTGGCCTTGATGCTGGTGATCGAAGGCTTGTTGCCCCTGCTCAGCCCGGCCTCGTGGCGCCAGGTCTTCGCCCGCATGCTGTCCATGACCGACGGGCAGATCCGTTTTGTCGGCCTGCTCAGCATGCTGGCGGGGCTGCTCGCGTTGTTGTGGATTTCGCAGTGAAGCGTGTTTGATTTGCGCCGCTGCGCGCGGAAAAACGGGGAAAAGCGGGGAATTGGGGCGGCCCGAGGGGCAATCCGGCCACAGCGCCGGTACAATGCGTTTTTAACCCCCTCCTGAATCCCCATGGCCTCTGCTTGGCTGCTGCCCGAGCATATCGCTGACGTTCTGCCGTCCCAGGCGCGCCGCATCGAAGAGCTGCGCCGCGAGCTTCTGGACATGGCGCGCAGCTACGGTTGCGAGCTGGTGATGCCCCCGCTGCTGGAGCATCTGGACTCGCTGCTCTCCGGAACCGGCCACGCGCTGGACCTGCAAACCTTCAAACTGGTGGATCAGCTCTCGGGCCGAAGCCTCGGCCTGCGCGCGGACACCACGCCCCAGGTGGCTCGCATCGACGCTCACCTGCTGAACCGCGCCGGTGTGACCCGCCTGTGCTACTGCGGACCTGTGCTGCACACCCGCCCGGCGGGTTTGCATGCGACCCGTGAGCCGCTGCAGTTCGGTATCGAGATCTATGGCCATGCCGGCCTCGAAGCCGATTTGGAGGTGCAGGAACTGGCCCTCGATGCGGTGCAACGCGCGGGGCTCAAGCACGCCACCCTGGACATGGGCGATGCCCGTCTGGTGCGTGGGGTGCTGGGTGATATGCAGCTGCCTGCCTCGCAGCTGGACGCCCTGGTGGCTGCCATGGCCAGCAAGGATGCCGGTTCTCTACGCGCCTTGTCGGCCGATTTGCCAGCGGCGGTGCAGGCGCATTTGCAAAGCCTGCTGTCGCTGTTTGGTGGTGTTGAGGTGCTGGCGCGTGCGCGCGAGGTCTTGCCTGCGCATCCGCTGATCACGGCCGCGCTCGACGATCTGCAATGGCTGGCTCAGCACCTGCAGCACAGCCATCCGGACATTCGCATCGGCTTTGACCTGGCGGATCTGACGGGCTACGCCTATTACAGCGGCGTGCGCTTCGCGCTCTACGCCGAGGGTTTCAGTGATGCCGTGCTGCGCGGCGGTCGTTACGACGAGGTGGGGGCGGTGTTTGGCCGTCGCCGCCCGGCGGTGGGCTTCAGCCTGGACCTGAAGACGCTCGAGGCCCTGAGCCCGGCCAGCCCCTTGCGGGCGGCGGTGCGGGCGCCCTGGGGCGAGGATGCCGAGTTGCGGGCGGCGGTGCGTCGGCTGCGCGAGGCGGGTGAAACCGTGGTGTGTGTGCTGCCAGGGCACGAACACGAAGGCGACGAATTCGACTGCGACCGCGAGCTGGTCCAGATCGACACTCAGTGGGTGGTGCGCGCGCTCTGAGTCGCGTGTCGCCAGGAATTACTTTTGATCATCGGGTTATCAAGATGAATAGCGAAATCGCTCGTGGCCGCAATGTGGTTGTTGTGGGCACTCAATGGGGTGACGAAGGCAAGGGCAAGGTTGTCGACTGGATGACCGACCACGCCCAGGGCGTGGTGCGTTTCCAGGGCGGCCACAATGCCGGCCACACCTTGGTCATCAAGGGCGTGAAGACCGCGCTGCAGCTGATCCCCTCGGGCATCATGCGCGACGGCGTGGCCTGCTACATCGGCAACGGTGTGGTGGTCGATCCGACCCATTTGCTGGGTGAGATCGAGCGCCTGGAAAAAGCCGGTGTGGAGGTGCGTTCGCGCCTGTTCATCAGTGAGTCCTGCCCGCTGATCCTGCCCTTCCATGTGGAAGTGGACAAGGCTCGCGAAGCCCTGCGTGAAAGCAGCGGCGCTGGCAAGATCGGCACCACCGGCAAGGGCATCGGCCCGGCCTACGAAGACAAGGTCGCCCGCCGCGCCCTGCGTGTGCAAGACCTGAAACATCCCGACCGTTTTGCCAAGAAGCTGCGCGAACTGCTCGAGCTGCACAACTTCGCGTTGGCTGGCTATCTGAATGCCACCGCGCTGGAGTTCCAGCCCATCTTTGATCAGGCCATGAAGATGGCCGAGGTGATCAAGCCCATGATGGCCGATGTGGGCTACATGATCCACAAGGCGCATCTGGCGGGCGCCAACATCCTGTTCGAGGGCGCGCAAGGCACGCTGCTGGACATCGACCACGGCACCTACCCCTACGTCACCTCCAGCAATTGCGTGGCCGGCAATGCCGCTGCAGGCGCTGGCGTGGGCCCGCAGATGCTGCACTACATGCTGGGCATCACCAAGGCCTACACCACCCGCGTCGGCTCGGGCCCGTTCCCGACCGAGCTCGAGTGGGAAAAGGAAGGCACTGTCGGCTACCACCTGTCCACCGTGGGCCAGGAAAAAGGCACCGTGACCGGACGCGCCCGTCGCTGCGGTTGGTTTGATGCCGCGGCGCTCAAGCGTTCGGTCATCATCAACGGCATCACGGGCCTGTGCATCACCAAGCTCGACGTGCTGGATGGCCTGAGCGAGATCAAGATGTGCGTGGGTTACAAGCTGGCCGACGGCCGCGTGCTCGACATCCTGCCCCTCGATGGCGATGAGATCGTCGGCAGCGAAGCGATTTACGAAACCTTCCCGGGCTGGACCGAGACCACCTTTGGTGCCACCTCCTGGGACGCGTTGCCGCTGAATGCGCGCAATTACCTGCAACGTATCAAGGAAGTCATCGGCGCGCCGATTGATATGGTGTCGACCGGTCCGGATCGCGAGCACACCATCCTGCTGCGTCATCCCTACACGGCCTGAGTCTCGCGCTCGCGCTGCTCTGGCCTCGCTCGCTGCCGGGCCAGTCTTTCTTAGTTTTTTGAGCCTCACCCGCCCACTCCACAGGAGAAACCATCCATGTTGACCGACGACGGCAAGCATCTGTACGTGTCCTGGGACGAATACCACATGCTGACTGAGCGCCTGGCGCTCAAGATCCACGCTTCCGGCTGGGAGTTCGATCAGATCCTGTGCCTGGCCCGTGGTGGCATGCGCCCCGGCGACGTGCTGTCCCGCGTGTTCGACAAGCCGCTGGGCATCATGTCCACCAGCTCCTACCGCGCCGAAGCCGGCACCATCCAGGGTCGCCTGGACATCGCCAAATACATCACCATGCCCAAGGGTGAGTTGGCCGGCCGCGTGCTGCTGGTCGATGACCTGGCGGATTCCGGCGTGACGCTGAAGGCGGTGGTCGAGCGCTTGCGCGGCATGCCGGCGATCAGCGAGCTGCGCTCCGCGGTGATCTGGACCAAGGGTGTGTCCAGCTACACGCCCGACTACTACGTCGAAATGCTGGAAACCAGCCCCTGGATCCATCAGCCCTTCGAAGAGTATGACGACATGCGCCCCGATGCGCTGGCCAAGAAATTTGTTGTCTGAGCCCACGCTGCAGGCCATGCAAAAAGCCGGCGACGCTGACCTGATGCAGGTCGGCGTCGGCCGGCTTTTCTCTTTTTTCTCTACTTTCTTTTTCGCTGCATCCGCACTGTCGGATGCGCGCGTCGCGCCTGATCTCGAGTTGGGTGCGCGCAAGAAAAAAGCCGGTATCTTTCGATACCGGCTTTTTATGGATTTGGTGCCCAGGAGAGGACTCGGTCACATGGCCGCGACCCCGCTTCGCTCCTTTGGAGCGAAGCCTTCTCGTCCTCACGCAAAGTCCACCGGACTCTGCTTTCTGGGCGCGAGAATGACAAAGGCCGATATCTTGCGATATCGGCCTTTGATGGATTTGGTGCCCAGGAGAGGACTCGAACCTCCACGGAGTTACCCGCTAGTACCTGAAACTAGTGCGTCTACCAATTCCGCCACCTGGGCAAGGTTCAAAGCTGAGCTCGATTCCAAGTATCTTTCGATTTGTATCGAGTAAGCCCTGTCGTTTCAGGAAAGCAAGGATTCTATCATCAAAAACTTTAAGAACTCAAGTAGCGCGAATGCGAAAGCAGCCGCGCCTGCAGAAACCCCCGGATTGCTGAGCGAGGTCGAGGGGACGCTGCAAGGCCATCGCGATGGCCACGGTTTCTTGCTGCCCGATGTCGGCACCCAAGACATCTACCTTTCGCAGCAGGAAATGCATGCCGTCATGCACGGCGATCGCCTGCGCGTGCGAATCACGCGTTATGACAAGCGCGGCCGGCCCGAGGGTCGGGTGCTGGAGATTCTCGAGCGAAAGAAGAAGCCCATCATCGGCCGTTTGCTGCTTGAGTCGGGCATCTGGCTGGTGGCGCCCGAGGACAAGCGCATGGGGCAGGACATCCTGATTCCCAAGGCTGGTATTGCCAATGCCGTGGCGGGTCAGGTGGTGGCGGTCGAGTTGATCGAGCCGCCTTCGCTCTATGCCCAGCCGGTGGGTCGTGTCGTTGAAGTGCTGGGTGAGATTGACGATCCCGGCATGGAGATTGAGATCGCCGTGCGCAAGTACGACGTGCCGCACCGCTTCAGCGCCGCCACGCTGGCGCAGGCGGCCAAGCTGCCCGAGAAGCTGCGCGCCGTCGATCTGAAAGGCCGCATCGATCTGCGCGATGTCGCCCTGGTCACCATCGACGGCGAAGACGCGCGCGATTTCGACGATGCCGTCTACTGCGAGCCGCACAAGCAGGGGCGCGGCAAGACGGCCTTCAGCGGCTGGCGTCTGTTGGTGGCCATTGCCGACGTCAGCCATTACGTGAAACCCGGCGACCCGCTCGATGGCGACGCTTACGAGCGTGCCACCTCGGTCTACTTCCCGCGCCGCGTGATCCCCATGCTGCCGGAGAAGCTGTCCAACGGCCTGTGCTCCTTGAACCCTTACGAAGACCGCCTGTCCATGGTCTGCGACATGCTGGTCAACGAAAGTGGCGAGGTCTCGGCCTACCAGTTCTATCCGGCCGTGATCCGCTCGCATGCGCGCTTCACTTACAACGAGGTGGCGGCGATTCTTGGCAACACCCATGGCCCCGAGGCCGCCAAGCGCCGCGATCTGGTGCCGCATCTGCTGAACCTGCACGAGGTCTACCGCGCCTTGCTGGGCGAGCGCCACCGCCGCGGTGCCATCGATTTCGACACGGTGGAAACTCAGATCGTCTGCGACGACAACGGCCGCATCGAGAAAATCATCCCGCGCACCCGCAATGAGGCGCACAAGCTGATCGAGGAGGCCATGCTGGCCGCCAATGTCTGCGCGGCCGATTTCATCGAGCATTCCAAGCATGGCTCGCTGTTCCGCGTGCACGAGGGCCCCACGCCCGAGAAGCGTGTCGCGCTGCAGGCCTATCTGCGCGCCCTGGGCCTGGGCCTTTCGATCGGCGACAACCCCAAACCCAGCGAGTACCAGGCCATTGCCGCGGCCACCAAGGACCGGGTCGATGCGACCCAGATCCACGCCATGCTGCTGCGCTCCATGCAGCAGGCGCAGTACACGGCCGCGAACGCTGGGCACTTCGGCCTCAGCTACCAGGCCTACACCCACTTCACTAGCCCCATCCGGCGCTACCCCGACCTGCTGGTGCATCGCGTCATCAAGGCCATCCTGGCGGACAGGAAGTACCAACTCGACGCCGGCAAGATGGACGTGCCCATGCCCGCCAAGCGCCCCGGTCGCGCGGCGCCGATCGATCCGGCCAAGGCCGCGACCGAGCTGGAGCGCTGGGAGGTGGTGGGTGCGCATTGCAGTGCCAACGAGCGCCGCGCCGACGAGGCCTCGCGCGATGTCGAGGCCTGGCTCAAGTGCCGCTATATGCGCGAGCATCTGGGCGAGGAGTTTGCCGGTACCGTCAGTGCGGTCACCAGCTTTGGCCTGTTCGTGCAGCTCGACGCCTTGTTCGTCGAGGGCCTGATCCACATCACCGAGCTCGGTGGCGAGTACTTCAAGTTCGACGAGGTGCGCCAGGATCTGCGTGGCGAGCGCACCGGCATCCGTTACGCGACGGGCGCCAAGGTGCAGGTGCAGGTCGGGCGCGTCGATCTCGATGCTCGCAAGATTGATTTCCGTCTGGTGCAAGAAAGCGGCGAGGCCAAGCTGCTGGCCCGTGCGGCGCGCGACAAGGCTGGGCAGGGCGCGCGCGCCGCGGCCCTGGCCTTGCCGGTCACTGCCGAAGAGGAACTGGAGCAATTGCTGAGTCGCGACCGCGAGCTCAAGGCCGTGGCCAAGGCGGCACGCCGCGGAACGGCGGGCCGCAGCCGCAGCGGCGGCGCCAGCAGCCCCTCGGCGCAAGCGCCGCACCCCGTGGAGTTGGCGCGTCAGGTGGCACGCAAGAACCAGGCGTCCAAGGCCAGCAAGTCAGGCAAATCGGCCAAGGCCGGCAAGTCTGCAGCTGCAGCGGCCAAGACGGGCGGCAAGCGACGCTAAGGCTACGGCCTGAGTTGCGGCCTGAGTGCGGGTTCTGACCCGGATTCAGGCCTGCGCTTGCGCATGGAGCGCATGCATGCGCTCCACCAGATCGGCGGCTCGCAAGGGGCCGCCGATTTGCGCTTCTGCTGCCAGGCCATGCCAGTGGCAGGCGGCGCCGGCCACGCTTGCGGGCTGCAGCGTGGGCGTTTGCGCCCACAGTCCGCCCAACCATCCGGCCAGCACATCGCCGCTTCCCGGTGTGGCCAGTG
The DNA here is from genome assembly GCA_002255955.1 of Burkholderiales bacterium PBB2. Classification (GTDB taxonomy): domain Bacteria; phylum Pseudomonadota; class Gammaproteobacteria; order Burkholderiales; family Burkholderiaceae_C; genus Paucibacter_A. The sequence goes on from NKIM01000017.1 coordinate 85,121, forward strand.
CCGCATTGCCGCTGGAGTTGATGGCGATTTGCGGTGTGAGGGGAGTGCGGGGCGCGAGGGGTGTGTGGTCCTGGCTCGGTGATGCGATCACGCTGCCGGAGCCTTTCAGCAGCACCGTGCAGTTCAGCTGATCCGCCAGCTTGTGTGCGCTCTCGAGTCGGTCCGCTTGCACCTCGGTCACCGTGCAGCCCAGCAGGCGCGCGGCCTCCAGCGGGTGGGGTGTCAGCACCGTCGCCAGGCCCAGGCCCATGCGAGCCGAAAGCAGGGCGCGCAGTCGGGGCTCGCGGGCCACGGCATTGAGCCCGTCGGCATCGAGCACCAGGCGCTCGGCATGGCCCAGCACCTCGGCGAGTACGTCGCCGACGGCCGCGCCGCCGCCGCAACCGCAGACCACGGTGCGCCCAGGCCAGGTGCTTCCCTTGCCATCGTATAACGGGAAAGTCCAGCGCATCAGCTCGGGGCGCTGCGGGTCCACGTCGGCGTCGGCCGCTGAGTCCAGCAGCCAGGCGTAGATCCGGCCGGCGCCTGCCGCCAAGGCGGCGCGGGCTGCCAGGCGCGCGGCGCCGCGCATGCCCGGCGCACCGCCGATCACGAGCACATCTCCCTGGCTGCCCTTGTGCTGCAGGTGCCGATCGCCGCCCTGGCCGCGCAGCCAGGGCTGAAGGCTGTCGCGGGCGATCAGCTGGGCCCGCGCGGCGCTGCCGCCGAGGTCCACGCCCAGATCGTCAAACCAGATCCGGCCGCACAGGGCGCGGCCTTGGCCGGTGAACAGGCCGGGCTTCAAGGTCAGCAGGCTCAGGCAATGCTGGGCTTGCACAACAGTGGCAGGGCTGGTGCTGCCGTCACTCGGGGCTGGCATGCCGGTGTCGGCCATCAGTCCGCTGGGCAGGTCCACCGCCAGCAGAGCACTGCCGGACGCGTGAGCGGGTAGGGCGTTCAAGCCGCGGATCGCCTCGGCCAGCGCGCCGCCGGGTGCGCGCTGCAGACCCAGCCCCAGCAAGGCGTCGACGGCCAGGCTGCAGCGCTCCGGTGCTTGCCAGCCGGCCTGGATTGGCACGCCAGCAGCTTGGGCTGCGCTCAGGGCTGCTTGCGCATCGGCAGGCCGCTGGCTGCCGGCGCGGCTGGGGTCCATCAGCCGCACCTGAATAGGCAGGCCGTGCTGGTGCAGCAGGCGCGCGGCCACCAGGCCGTCGCCGCCGTTGTTGCCCGGCCCGCAGGCGAACAGCACCGGCCCCTCGTCGCGCCGCGGCAAGGCCAGGATCAGGCGCGCCAGCGCCAGGCCGGCCCGCTCCATCAAGGGTGGCGAGGGCGAATGGGCCAGGGCTGCGGCCTCGATGGCGCGGCTTTGTGCCGCGCTGTGCAGGGGCAGCGCGTGGGTGGGGTGTTGGAGGTCGAGCAGCACGGCCCCAGCTTGTCAGGCGGAGCGCGCGATGTCCAGCCCGCGGAAATCGGGCAGCTCGCTGCCTTGCACTTCACTGGCCGTTTTGCCGCTGATTTGCTGCGCCAGCACGGCGGCCGCGCCGCAGGCCAGGGTCCAGCCTGAATGCGCGAGCGATTGCTGGCCTAGATTGAGCCAGATGCCGGGCTGCCCGCTGGCGCCCAGCACCGGCAGGCCGTCATCAAGAACCAGATGACTGCCTTGCCACTTCTGCACCTGGCCGGCCTGCATGGCGCCAGGGAACCAGTCGTTCAGGGTCTCATGCAAGGGCGCCAGGGTGCTGGCCTTCAATTCAAGCGCATGTGGCCGGGGCAGGCTGGACACGCGCACGCGCTGACCGATGCGGGCGATGCCGATCTGGCGCTGCCAGTCCAGCAGGCCGGCCGCCGGGCCCAGATGCGGGTGGGCCTCCAGCACGCGCAGTGGTGCGGTGATCGACAGGGTGTGCAGCTCGCGCCAGCGAGGCTTCAATCCCAGGGCCTTGAGCAGCGGCGCTGCACCGGTGCCGGCGCAGACCAGCACTGCGTCGAAGCGTTCTTCCTGCGGGCCCAGCGGCACGGGCTGGGTGTCGCCGGCCTCCTGGGGCTCGCTGCGGCGCGGGCTGCTGCCCAGTTGCTCGTCGGTCGGGGTGTACTCGTGCACCAGTCGGGCCGGCGCGCCCGCTTCCAGGCTGCGCACCGTGGTGTGGAAGCGAAAGCGCGCGCCCAGACGCTGCGCTTCGCTGCGCAGCAGGTGGCAGAACTGGCGTGTGTTGCCCACCTCGCCCGCGCCCAGCTGCACGCCGCCGTGCAGGGCGATCTCGGGGTTGAGGCCGGGCTCCAGGGTCAGGCATTGCGCGGCATCGAGCAGGCGGTGCGGCAGCTCCAGGCGCTGCAGGCGCTCCAGCCCGGCCTGGATGGCCTTCTGATCCTTGTCCTGGCGCAGCAGCACGAGCTGGCCCTCGGCGCGCTCGTGATCCAGCTGCAGATGGCGGCGCAGCGATTGCAGGCGCTCAAAGCTGAAGCGGGCGAGTTGCAGCAGGCGGTCTTGTGCCTCTTGCGTGGCCGGCTTGCGCTGCTGGCGCCAGCGCTGCCATTGCCAGCCCAGGGGGCCAGCGCCTGGGCGCGGGAAGGCGGGGGCCAGCCAGGGCAGCATCAGCGCCGGCGCGATATGGCCGCCGGTGGCAAAGCTGCCTTCTGCGGCCACGCTGCCGCGGCGCTCGAAGACGGTGACCTGGTGGCCGGCCGCGGCCAGCTCGTAGGCGCTGCAGACGCCGGCCACGCCGGCGCCGATGATGGCGATGCGCATCTCAGTGCTCCTCGCCGGTGGTGCGCGCGCGCAGGGCCTGCTCGATGTGCAGGCTCAGGCTCAGGACCTGGTCGTCCTGCAGGGCTGGTGCCCACACCATCAGGCCGACCGGCAACCGGCCCGCCGCATGGCAGGGCAGGGACAGGGCACAGCCATCGAGCAGATTGACCACCGAGGGGTTGCGCAGCAGCAGGGCGTTGGTGGCGAAGAAGGCCTCGTCGCTCAGCAGCAAAGGTTGCAGCAGAGGGGCGACCACCGGCACGGTGGGGCTGAGCACGGCGTCGAAGCCTTGCAGCTGCGATTCCATCGCCGCGATCCACCGGCGGCGGGCGTGGATCAGGTCGATGTAGTCGGCGGCGCTGATGGCTTCGCCGCGGCGGATGCGCGTGGCGACACGGGGGTCGTAGGCGCTGTCGCCGTGGGCGTTCATCAGGGGGCGGTGCCAGGCCCAGCTTTCGGCCGCGGCAAAGCCACCTTGGGCTTGCAATAGTGGCAGGTCCTGCAAGGCGGGCAGCTGGATCTCTTCGATCTGTGCGCCTTGTTGGCGCAGCAGGCGCAGGCTCGCTTCGAAAGCGGTGCTGACCGCGTCGTCCATGCCATCGAGGAAATGGTTCTTCACCACGGCAAAGCGGCAGGCGCTCAGCGGCCGCGCTTGCAGGTGCACGGTGCGCGCTGCCAGCACCTCGTGCAGCAGCACGGCGTCGCGCACCGAGTGGGTGATGGCGCAGGCGGTGTCGAGTGTGGTGGACAGGGGGATGCAGCCTTCGGTCGGCGTCAGCCGGGCGGTGTTCTTGAAGCCGACCAGGCCTTGCAGGGCGGCCGGGATGCGGATCGAGCCACCGGTGTCCGAGCCCAGGGCGGCCCAGGCGGCGCCGGTGGCCACCGAAACCGCGCCGCCGGAGGTGGAGCCTCCGGGGATGCGCTCGTGGCGATCGAGTGCTTGGGTGACGGGGTTGGCGGGCGTGCCGTGATGCGGGTTGATACCCACGCCCGAGAACGCGAACTCGCTCATGGTGTTGCGGCCCAGCAGGGCGGCGCCGGCCTGGCGCAGGCGGGCCACCGCGGGGCTGTCGCTGCTTGCGGGCGGATGGTCCTGCAGCAGGCGCGAACCGGCGCCGCTGGTGCCGCCGGCCACATCGAACAAGTCCTTGATGCTGATAGTCAGGCCGCCCAGGCGCGGGCGCGGGGCGCCGGCACGGGCCGCGGCATCGCTGGCCTGGGCGGCGGCTTGCGCGGCGGGCGCCATGCGATCGAGGGAGTCGCCGATGTAGGCGTGACGGCAGGCGTCGGAATGGGCGGCGTGCTGGCTGGACTGCAGGGCATCCAGAGCGTGAAGGCGGCCTTCATGCAGGGCAGCCAAGGCACTGCTCAGGTCGTTGGGCATAGGTCGTGTATACTCTTTGGGTTTTGCCGGACGCCCTAGGCAATTTTTGCCCGGGGTTTGTGCTGGTGAATCAATCGCAAACCGGCCACTGAGAGGTGTTGCTGCTGCAAGTTGTTGCAAGAGGCCAGGCCCCGTTTGGATATGGGGCAGAGGTCACGAAGCAGAGCAATTCGGGCCGGATTTTAGACACAACCTTCGGAGTTAAAAACATGTCCGTTACGATGCGCGAAATGCTGGAAGCCGGCGTCCACTTTGGTCACCAAACCCGCTTCTGGCACCCCAAGATGGCCCCGTATATCTACGGCCACCGCAACAAGATTCACATCATCAACCTCGAAAAGACGCTGCCTGCGTTTGAGGAGGCTCTGAAGTTCATTCGCCAGCTGTCGGCCAAGCGCGGCACCATCATGATGATTGGCACCAAGCGCCAAGCCCGTGAAGTGGTGGCCCTGGAAGCCCAGCGCGCCGGCGTGCCTTACGTCGACCAACGCTGGTTGGGCGGCATGATGACCAACTTCAAGACGGTCAAGGCCTCGCTGAAGAACCTGAAGGACATGCAAGCCCAGGTCGAAGCCGGCACCCAGCCCGCCATCAAGAAGGAAGCCCTGCTGTTCCAACGCGACCTGGCCAAGCTGGAAAAGAACATCGGCGGCATCCAGGACATGAACGGTCTGCCCGACGCCATCTTCGTGATCGACGTGGGCTTCCACAAGATCGCCGTGGCCGAAGCCAAGAAGCTGGGCATCCCCGTGATCGGCGTGGTTGACACCAACCACTCGCCCGAAGGCATCGACTACGTCATCCCCGGCAACGACGACTCCGCCAAGGCCGTGGCCCTGTACGCTCGCGCCGTCGCTGACGCCGTGATCGAAGGCCGTGCCAACGCCGGCAACGAAGTCGTGCAAGCCGCTGCCCCGGCTGGCGACGAGTTCGTGGAAGTCGCCGAAGGCGCTTGAGTTTCAAGCGGCCAGGCTGACGCCGAATCAAGGGGCTGTGTTCAGCCCCTTTTTTTCAAAGCAAATGGTTTGAAGTGTCTGCTCGCGTGAAACCGGGCAGGTTCATTGAGTAACGGAGAAACAAATGGCTGCAATTACCGCAAGCATGGTCGCTGAGCTGCGCGCTCGCACCGATGCCCCGATGATGGAATGCAAGAAGGCGCTGACCGAAGCCGAGGGCGATCTGGCCCGTGCTGAGGAAATCCTGCGCGTCAAGCTGGGCAACAAGGCAGGCAAGGCCGCCTCGCGCGTGACCGCTGAAGGCGTGGTCGCCTCGGCTGTGGTCGGCGGCGTCGGCGCCCTGCTGGAAGTGAACTGCGAAACCGACTTCGTGTCGAAGAACGATGCCTTCCTGGCCTTCGTGAACGCGGTCGCTGGCCTGGTGGCCACCGAAGGCCCGGCCGATGTGGCTGCCCTGTCGGCGCTGCCGCTGTCGCAAGAAGGCTTCGGCCCGACCGTGGAAGACGTGCGCAAGGGTCTGATCGGCAAGATCGGCGAGAACATGTCGATCCGCCGCTTCCAGCGCTATGCCGCTGGTAACAAGCTGGCCTCCTACCTGCACGGCACCCGCATCGGCGTGATGGTCGAGTTCGATGGCGACGAAGTGGCCGCCAAGGACGTCGCCATGCACGTGGCCGCCATGAAGCCGGCTGCACTGTCGGCTGCCGAAGTGTCGGCTGAGCTGGTCGAGAAGGAACGCAAGATCGCTGCCGAGAAGGCTGCCGAGTCCGGCAAGCCTGCTGACATCGTCGCCAAGATGGTGGACGGCGCCGTGCAGAAGTTCCTGAAGGAAGTCTCGCTGCTGGACCAAGTCTTCGTGAAGGCCGCCGACGGCAAGCAAACCGTCGCCGCCATGCTGAAGGACAAGGCCACCACGGTGAAGAGCTTCACCCTGTACGTGGTCGGCGAAGGCATCGAGAAGAAGGTGGACGACTTCGCCGCCGAAGTGGCCGCGCAAGTGGCCGCCGCCAAGGGCCAGTAAGCCCTGAAGCAAACAAAGGGCGCCTCTGGCGCCCTTTACACTTGTGCCCGTTGAAGTCGGCGGCCCCATCCTTGGGCTGCAAGCCTGCCTACCCGGCGGGCTGCAGACGCGGCACAAGCCCGACTCCCATTCAGCAACAGCAGCCATCAAGAGGTCCTCATGCCCGCGCTCAAACGCATCCTGCTCAAACTTTCCGGTGAAGCCCTGATGGGCGACGACGCTTTCGGCATCAACCGCGCGACCATCGTGCGCATGGTGCAGGAGATCCGCGAGGTCACCGAGCTCGGCGTGGAGGTGGCGGTGGTCATCGGTGGCGGCAATATCTTCCGCGGTGTCGCGGGCGGCTCGGTCGGCATGGACCGTGCCACGGCCGATTACATGGGCATGCTGGCCACGGTGATGAACTCCCTGGCCCTGGCCGACACCATGCGCCAGGAAGGCATCGTCGCTCGCGTGATGTCGGCCATCGGCATCGAGCAGGTGGTGGAGCCCTATGTGCGCCCCAAGGCCCTGCAGTATCTGGAAGAAGGCAAGGTCGTGGTGTTTGCGGCCGGCACGGGCAACCCCTTCTTCACCACCGACACGGCCGCCGCGCTGCGCGGTGCCGAGATCGGCGCCGAGATCGTGCTCAAGGCCACCAAGGTCGACGGTGTCTACACCGCCGATCCCAAGAAGGACCCGAGCGCGACCCGCTACTCGCGCATCAGCTTTGACGAGGCCATCACCAAGAATCTGCAGGTGCTGGACGCCACCGCTTTCGCGCTGTGCCGCGACCAGAAGCTGCCGATCCGCGTGTTCAGCATCCTCAAGGCCGGCGCGCTCAAGCGCGTGGTGATGGGCGAAGACGAAGGCACGCTGGTGCACGTTTGAGAAACAAAGGTTTTCAAGGTCAAGAATCATGAGCATTGCAGACATCAAGCAGAACACTGAAGCCAAGATGGCCAAGTCGGTCGAGGCGCTGAAGAACGAGTTGCACAAGATCCGCACCGGTCGCGCTCACCCTGGCATCCTTGATCAGGTCCAGGTGGACTACTACGGCTCCTTGGTGCCCGTGACCCAGGTGGCCAATGTGACCTTGCTCGATGCCCGCACCATCAGCGTGCAGCCCTGGGAAAAAGGCATGGGCGCCAAGATCGAGAAGGCGATTCGTGAGTCCGATCTGGGCCTGAACCCGGCCTCGCAAGGCGAACTGATCCGCGTGCCGATGCCGCCGCTCAACGAAGAGCGCCGCCGCGACCTGACCAAGGTGGTGCGCAACGAAGGCGAAGACGCCAAGATCGCCGTGCGCAATCTGCGCCGCGATGCCAATGAGCAAGCCAAGAAGCTGACCAAGGACAAGCTGATCAGCGAAGACGACGAGCGCCGCAGCCTGGACGATGTGCAGAAGCTGACCGATCGCACCATCGCCGAGATCGACCGTCTGGTCGCGGCCAAAGAAGCCGAAATCCTGGCGGTCTGAGCGAGCTCGCGACAGTGACGACCGAGAAGAAGGCGGTGCCCCGCCATGTGGCCATCGTGATGGATGGCAACGGCCGCTGGGCGAAGAAGCGCTTTCTGCCGCGCTTCTTCGGCCACAAGCAGGGCGTCGATGCCCTGGTCAAGATCGTGCAGGCCTGCATCGACCGGGAGATCGAGTACCTGACGGTGTTTGCCTTCTCCTCGGAGAACTGGAAGCGCCCCAGCGATGAAGTCTCGGGCCTGATGGGTCTGGTGCTGGCAGCCGTGTCGCGCTACCTGGCTCGCATGGGGGCCATGGGCGTGCGCATCCGCATCGTCGGCGACCGCGAGGCGGTGTCCGACAAGCTGCGCAATGCCTGGAACGAGGCCGAGAGCAGCACGGCGCACAACAGCAAGCTGACCCTGTCCGTGGCCTTCAACTACGGCGGCCGCTGGGATGTGGTGCAGGCCTGCAAGGCAGCGATGCAGGCGGGCGTGCCGCCGGCTGAGCTGACCGAAGCGCGCCTGTCCGAGTTCATGGCCATGAACTACGCGCCCGACCCCGACCTCTTCATCCGCACCGGCGGTGAAGTGCGCATCAGCAATTTCCTGCTCTGGCAGGTCGCGTACACCGAGTTTGTGTTCTCCGACTGCCTGTGGCCCGAGTTCGGTGAGGCGCAGCTGGACGCGGCCATCGAGTCCTTCCGTGAACGTGACCGCCGCTTTGGCGGCGTCAAAGAGGCGCCGGCACTGGCTGGCGTTTGAACCCCATGCTCAAAGCCCGCATCATCACGGCCTTGGCCTTGCTGGCCGTTTTGTTGCCCGCTCTGTTCGCCGCCTCGCCCTGGCCGTTTGCTCTGCTGACCCTGCTGATGATCGGCGCGGCCGGTTGGGAGTGGTGCCGGCTCAATGCCGGCGGCGGCCTGCCGGCTCTGGCCTTCGGTGCGGCCTTGGCCGCGGCCTGCGCGGGCACGCTCTGGTTCTTCGGTCTGGCGCCGCGCCCGGCCTGGTGCTGGTGGCTGGCGGGCTTGATCTGGGTGCTGGGCGGGGCTTATGCCTTGCGCGGCGGCCCGGCGGCCTGGCCGCAGGCCTCCAAGGCTTTGCGCCTGCTGCTCGGCGCCCTGGCGCTGTGGGCGGCCTGGGGGGCCATGCTGGAGGCCAAGGCCACCGGCATCAATTTCCTGCTCTCCATCTTCTGCCTGGTATGGATGGCCGACATCGCCGCCTACTTTGGTGGTCGGACCTTCGGCCGGCGCAAGTTGGCCGTGACCATCAGCCCCGGCAAGAGCTGGGAGGGCGTCTGGACCGGCATGGCCGGCGTGCTCGGCCTGGGTCTGTTCTGGACCTTTGTCATCGACCGCCAGTTCGCCGTGGACTCGGCCAGCCTCTATCAGCGCCTGCTGCAAGGGCAGGGTCTGGCCACCGGACTGCTGGCCCTGGTCTTCCTGGCCAGCATGAGCGTGGTTGGTGACCTGTTCGAATCCCTGATCAAACGTGCGGTCGGCGCCAAGGACAGCAGCCAGTTGCTGCCGGGCCATGGCGGTGTGCTCGATCGCGTCGATGCCTTGTTGCCGGTCTTCCCGCTGGCCCTGGCGCTGAGTTCCCTGAGTTCCTCCCTGCCATGAGTCTTCATTCCCGTCCGCAGCGCATCTGCGTGCTCGGTTCCACCGGTTCCATCGGCGTCAACACCCTGGATGTGCTGGGTCGCCATCCCGAGCGTTACGAAGTCTTCGCGCTGAGCGCCATGAGCCGGGTGGATGCCTTGCTGGCCCAGTGCCTGCAGTGGCAGCCGCGTTTTGCCGTCTTGCCCGACGCCAGTCTGGCCGCGCAGCTGCGCAGTCAGTTGCGCGAGCAGGGCAGCCGCACCGAGGTCCTGGACGGCGTGGACAGCTTGTCCACCGTGGCGGCCCATCCCGAGGTGGACATGGTCATGGCCGCCATCGTCGGCGCGGCCGGCCTGGCGCCCTGCCTGGCGGCAGCCCAAGCGGGCAAGCGCCTGCTGCTGGCCAACAAAGAGGCCATCGTCGTCGGTGGCGCCTTGTTCATGCAGGCGGTGGAGCAGGGTGGTGCCACCTTGCTGCCCATCGACAGCGAACACTCGGCGATCTTCCAATGCCTGCCCGAGGACCGCAGCACCTGGGCGCAGCGCATCGATCACATCGTGCTCACCGCCTCGGGCGGCCCCTTCCGCCAGCGTGATCCGGCCACCCTGCACGAGGTGACCCCGGCCCAGGCCGTGGCGCACCCGAACTGGGTGATGGGCCGCAAGATCTCGGTCGATTCGGCCACCATGATGAACAAGGCGCTCGAGGTGATCGAGGCGCGCTGGCTGTTCGCGCTCAAGCCCGAGCAGATCAAGGTGCTGATCCATCCGCAGAGCATCATCCATTCGATGGTGGTGTGCCGCGACAACTCGGTGCTGGCCCAGCTGGGCACGCCCGATATGCGGGTACCCATCGCCTACGGCCTGTCCTTCCCTGAGCGCATCGAGGCGGGTGCCAGCCGTCTCGATCTGCTGACCCAACCCTCGCTGAGCTTTGAAGAGGCGGACGAACGCCGCTTCCCCGGTCTGTATCTCTCCTGGCAGGCACTGCGCGCGGCCGAGGGCTCGACCGCCGTGCTTAATGCCGCCAACGAAGAGGCTGTGGCGGCCTTCCTCGACGGCCGCCTGCGCTTTGATCACATCCACCGCGTCAATGCCCAGAGCCTGGAGCAGACCCTGCCGCAGGCCGGTGAGTGCAGCAGCGTGGAAGGCTTGCTGAGCCTGGATCAGCGTGCGCGCCGCCAGGCCCTGGCCCTGATTGCGGAGCTGGGCGCGTGAGCACGGTGCTGGCCTTCATCCTGACCCTGGCGGTGCGGGTGGTCGTGCATGAGTACGGGCACTACCGCGTGGCCCGCGCCTGTGGCGTCAAGGTCTTGCGCTTTTCGGTGGGATTTGGCCGCGTGCTCTGGCGCCATCAGCGCACGCCCGATTCGACCGAGTTCACCCTCTGCGCCTTGCCGCTCGGCGGCTATGTGCGCATGCTTGACGAGCGCGAAGGCCCGGTGCCGGCCGGTCTGCGCGAGCAGGCCTTCAACAACCGGCCGCTGCGCCAGCGCGTGGCTGTGGTGGCGGCTGGCCCGCTGGCCAATCTGCTGCTGGCGGCCTTGCTGTTTGCTGGCGTCAACTGGGTCGGTCAAGAGGAGCCCAAGCCCATTCTGGGCGCGCCGTTGACGGGATCCATGGCCGAACGCGCGGGCTTGCGCGCCGGTGACTGGGTGCAGGCCGTGTCCGCCGATGGCCAGCAGTGGCGCGAGCTGCAGTCCCTGGCCGAGCTGCGCTGGCAGCTGACCCAGGCCGTGGAGCAGGGCCGCAAACTGCATCTGGAGCTCAGCGATGCCCAGGGCCGCGGCCGCCGCAGCGTGGTGCTGGACACCGACAGCCTCGGTGCCCATGAGATCGATGCCCAGGTGGTCAGCAAGCTGGGCCTGGGCCCGGCCTTCAGCGAGCCGGTGCTGGGTCGCCTGACGCCTGGTGGCGCGGGCGAGGCGGCGGGGCTCAAGGAGGGCGATCTGGTCCGCCGTGTCGATGGCGTGCCAGTGGCCGATGCAGCCAGCCTGCGCGAGCTGATCCGTCAAGCGGGCCAGAGTGAGCCGGCGCGCAGCATGCAGTGGCAGGTGGAGCGCCATGGCCAGATGGTGGAACTGGAAGTGCGGCCCAAGGTCATGGTCGATGCCGGCCGCAAGATCGGCCGCATCGAGGCGATGGTGGGCGCCGCGCCTGCCATGGTGCTGGTGCGTTACGGTCTGTGGGATGGCCTGCTTCGGGGCGTCGAACGCACCTGGGATGTCTCGGCCATGACCGTCAAGATGTTCGGCCGTATGCTGGTCGGAGAGGCTTCGCTGAAGAACCTCAGTGGCCCGCTGACGATTGCGGACTACGCGGGTCAGTCAGCGCGGTCGGGTCTGCCGCAGTACTTGGGCTTTTTGGCCTTGGTCAGCGTCAGTTTGGGTGTGCTGAACCTGCTGCCCCTGCCGATGCTCGATGGTGGACACCTGATGTATTATCTTTTCGAGGGTTTGAGCGGCCGCCCCGTCTCGGAGTGGTGGCAAACGCAACTGCAGCGCGCGGGCGCGCTGATCCTGATGCTGATGATGGCTTTGGCCCTTTCCAACGACGTGGCCCGCTTGACGGGCCTGCATTGACTCTACTTGCATGTCCTCATTCTTTAGAACGGGAGCGCCCCTGCGCCCCTCCATCCTGACCTTGGCCATTGCGGCCACACTGCAGTCAGGCGCCGCCTGGGCGGTGGATCCTTTTGTTCTCAAGGACATCCGTGTTGAGGGTCTGAAGCGTACCGACCCCGGTACCGTCTTTGCGTCCCTGCCGTTCCGCGTCGGCGACAGCTACAACGACGACAAGGGCGCCGCCGCCTTGCGCGCCCTGTTTGCCACCGGCCTGTTCAAGGACGTGCGCATCAATATCGATGGCAACGATGTGGTCATCACCATCGAAGAGCGCCCCATCATCGCCAATGTGAGCTTTGTGGGCCTCAAGGAGTTCGACACCGAGGCGTTGAGCAAGTCACTGAAGGATGTGGGCATCGGCGAGGGCAAGCCCTTCGACCGCGCTCTGGCCGACCGCGCCGAGCAAGAGCTCAAGCGCCAGTACCTGACGCGCAGCCTCTACGGTGCCGAAGTCACCACCACCATCACGCCGCTGGAGCGCAACCGCGTCAACGTCAGCTTCAACGTGACCGAGGGCGAGCCGGCCAAGATCGCCGAAGTGCGCATCCTGGGCAGCAAGGTGTTCTCGGAAAGCACCTTGCTGGGCCTGTTGGAGCAGACCAGCAGCGGCTGGCTGACCTGGTACACCAAGACCGACCGCTACTCGCGCACCAAGCTCAATGCCGACCTGGAGACCCTGCGCTCCTACTACATGAATCGCGGCTATCTGGAGTTTGCCGTCACCTCGACCCAGGTGACCATCTCGCCGGACAAGCAGAGCATCAGCATCGCCATCACGGTCAACGAAGGCCAGCCCTACACCGTCACTGGCGTCAAGCTGGAAGGCGAGTTCCTGGGCCGTGAAGACGATTTCCGCCGCTTGGTGCTGCTGCGCCCCGGTCAGCCCTACCAGGGCGAGGCCGTGGCCCAGACCACGCGTGCTTTCACCGATCTCTACGGCAGCTTCGGCTACGCCTTCGCCCGCGTCGACAGCCGCCCCGAGATCGATCGCGCCACCGGCCAGGTGGTGGTGACTTTTGTGGCCGAGCCGGCTCGCCGTGTCTATGTGCGCCGCGTGCTGATCGCCGGCAACAACCGCACCCGCGATGAAGTGATCCGCCGCGAGTTCCGCCAGTTTGAATCGGCCTGGTACGACGGCCGCCGCATCAAAGCTTCGCGCGACCGTGTGGAGCGCCTCGGTTACTTCAAGGAAGTGACCATCGACACCAATGAGGTGGCGGGCGCGCAGGACCAGGTCGATGTGATCCTGACCGTGGAAGAGCGCCCGACCGGCAACATCCAGGTTGGTGCCGGCTACTCCAGCCAGCAAAAGCTGTCCTTCAGCGGCGCCATCAAGCAGGAAAACGTCTTCGGCTCGGGCAACTACTTGGGCGTGGAAGTCAACACCTCCTCGGTCGGCCGTGCCCTGGTGGTGTCCACCGTGGACCCGTACTTCACCGTCGATGGCGTCTCGCGCGCGCTCGATGTGTTCTACCGCACGCAAAAGCCGATCAACACCCTGGGTGAGCAGTTCGAGCTGGTCACGCATGGCGGCTCGATCCGTTTCGGCGTGCCTTTCTCCGAGCAGGACACCGTGTTCTTCGGTGCCGGCTACGAGCGCACCAAGCTGACCACCAACCAGGGCCTGCCCCTGAGCTATTTGCTTTACGGCCGCGCCTTCGGCAACAACAGCCTGTCCTTGCCGCTGACCATCGGCTGGCAGCGTGACAGCCGTGACAGCATCATCTCCCCGATGGTCGGCAAGTACCAGCGCGTCAACCTGGAAATGAGCCCGGCCGGCGACGCCCGCTATGTGCGCGCCAACCTGCAGTACCAGCACTACATCCCCATCACCAACAAGATCACCTTGGGCTTGAACAGCGAGCTGGGTTGGGGCGCCGGTATCGGCGGCAAGCCGTACCCGATCTTCAAGAACTTCTACGCCGGTGGCCTGGGTTCGGTGCGGGTGTTCGAGGCTGGCTCGCTCGGTCCGGTGGACGTGACCGGCTCCTACTCCGGTGGCAATCGCCGCATCAACTTCAATGCCGAGTTGTACCTGCCTGTGCCGGGCAGCGGCAACGACAAGACCTTCCGTCTGTTCAGCTTCATCGACGCCGGCAACGTCTGGGCCGAACATGAAAAGATCAATCTCGATACCCTCAAGAACGGCACCTCCATGCTGCGTGCCTCGGCAGGTTTCGGTTTGAGCTGGGTGTCTCCGATGGGCCCGCTGCGCCTGAGCTATGGCGTGCCTTTGCGTAAACATCCAACGGATAGAATCGAGAAATTCCAATTCCAGATCGGGACTGCATTCTGATGAAGAGCAAGCTTTTTAAGGCGGCGGCTTTGGCTGCCATGATGTCTGTGTCGACGCTGGGCGTGCAGGCGCAGGAATTGAAGATTGGCTACGTCAACAGCGATCGCGTGCTGCGTGAAGCCAATGTCGGCAAGGCTGCGACCCAGAAGCTCGAGATCGAATTCGGCAAGCGTGAAAAAGAGCTGAAGGACATCGAGACCAAGCTGCGCAGCTCGGCCGAGAAGCTGGAAAAGGATGCGCCGACCCTGTCGGAAGCCGAACGCAACCGCCGCCAGCGCGACCTGATGGAACTGGACCGTGACCTGCAGCGCAAGCGCCGCGAGTGGCAAGAAGACCTGACCCAGCGCAAGAACGAAGAGCTGCAGGCCGTCGTCGACCGCGCCAACAAGGTCATCAAGCAGATCTTCGATGCTGAAAAGTACGACCTGATCTTGCAAGACGCCATCCACTTCAGCGCCCGCGTGGACATCACCAAGAAGGTGATCGACGCGCTCAACGCCCAGAAGTAATCGGTGGGCGCAGTCTCACTGGCTGATGTGATCGCCGCCTTGGGCGGCGATCTTCATGGTGCGTCCGAAACGCAGATCACGCGCATCGGGCCGCTCGAGGGCGCCGATGCCGGCACCCTGAGCTTTCTGTCCAACCCGCGCTACCAGGCGCAGTTGGCTGGCAGTACCGCCGCTTGCGTGATCGTGGCCCCGGCCTTTGCCGAAGCGGCCGCGGCCCGCGGCGCGGCCATCGTCACGCCCGATCCTTACCTGTACTTCGCGCGGCTCACCCAGTGGTGGGCGGCACGCGTGCGCCCGCGCCCGGTGGCGGGCATTCACGCCAGCGCCGTGATCGACCCCAGCGCCGTGATCGGCACCGGTGTCAGCATCGGGGCCCTGGCGGTGATCGAGGCCGGCGCGCACGTTGGCGATGACGCGCAGATCGGTCCGCACTGTGTGGTCGAGCGCAATGCGCGCGTCGGTGCGGGCAGTCGTCTGTCCGCCCACGTGACCCTGGGCTTCGATTGCCAGATCGGCGAGCGCTGCATCGTGCACCCCGGGGTGGTCATCGGCGCCGACGGTTTCGGCTTCGCGCCGAATCAGGGTCAGTGGGAAAAAATCGAACAGCTCGGCGCCGTGCGCATCGGCAACGATGTGGAGATCGGCGCCAACACCTGCATCGACCGTGGCGCGCTCGAGGACACCGTGCTCGAAGACGGCGTCAAGCTCGACAACCTGATTCAGATCGGCCACAACGTCCACGTCGGCGCCCACACGGCCATGGCCGGTTGCGCCGGTGTGGCGGGCAGCGCGCGCATCGGCGCGCATTGCACGGTCGGCGGTGGTGCCATCGTGCTGGGGCATCTGAGCTTGGCCGACCATGTGCATGTGTCGGCTGCCACCGTGGTCAGCCGCAGCATCAAGCAGCCCGGCCAATACAGCGGCGTCTTCCCCTTCGACGACAATGCCAGCTGGGAAAAGAATGCGGCGACTTTGCGTCAGCTGCATACTTTGCGAGAGCGCCTCAGGGCGCTAGAGAAAAGAGGCGCTTGACCGAGGTCGAGCGCCGCCTCGCGCGAACGAATCCGCGCACTCGAGAAGAAGAATTCAACATGATGGACATCCACCAAATCCTCAAGAAGCTCCCGCACCGTTACCCGCTGCTGCTGGTGGACCGTGTGGTCGAGATCGAGAAGGGCAAGCGCATCCAGGCGATCAAGAACGTCAGCATCAACGAGCCGTATTTCGTCGGCCATTTCCCGCATCGCCCGGTCATGCCCGGCGTGCTGATGCTGGAAGCCATGGCTCAGGCCGCCACCTTGCTGGCCCTGGACAGCAATGGCACGGTGCTGGATGAGAACACGGTGGTGTATTTCGCTGGCATCGACAACGCGCGCTTCAAGCGCCCCGTCGAGCCCGGTGACCAACTGCTGCTGGACGTGACCCTGGACCGCGCCAAGGCCGGCATTTACAAGTTCAGCGGCAAGGTGATGGTGGGCGAGGAGCTGGCCTGCGAGGCGCAGCTGATCTGCACCATGCGCCGCATCGACGCCTGAGGCCTGACGCGCCATGACGAGCAGGATTCACCCGACGGCCATCATCGACCCTGCAGCCGAGCTGGACAGCTCGGTCACGGTCGGTGCCTACACGCTGATCGGCCCGCAGGTGAAGATCGGCGCGGGCACCCGCATCGGCCCGCACTGCGTGATCGAGGGGCGCACCACCATCGGCGCCGACAACCAGTTCTACCAGTTCAGCTCCATCGGCGCGATGCCGCAGGACATGAGCCATGGCGGTGAGGTGACCGAACTGGTGATCGGCGACCGCAACACGGTTCGCGAGTTCTGCACGCTCAACACCGGCACCTTCAAGGAGGAGGGCGTCACCCGGGTCGGCTCCGACAACTGGATCATGGCCTATGTGCACCTGGCCCATGATGTGCAGTTGGGCAACCACTGCGTGCTGGCCAACAACGCCACGCTGGCGGGCCATGTCCATGTCGGTGACTGGGCGGTAATCGGCGGCCTGACCGGCGTGCACCAGTTCGTCAAGATTGGCGCCCACGCCATGATCGGCTTCCAGGGCCATGTGTCGCAGGATGTTGCGCCCTTCATGACGGTGGACGGGAATCCGCTGGCCGTGCGCGCCGTCAATCTGACCGGCCTGCGCCGCCGTGGCTTCAGCAATGAGCGCATCGCCGTGATCCGCCAGCTGCACAAGCTGATCTTCCGCAGTGGCCTGACGCTGGAGCAATCGGTCGAGCAGATCAGCGCACTGCGGGACGAGCAGGCCCAGGATGCCCAGGCCGATGTGCAGCTGATGCTGGATTTCATCGCCAGCGCCAAGCGCGGTCTGGTGCGCTGACCCCATGGCTGAGCCTTCGCTGAGCCTTGCCCTGGTGGCCGGCGAGGCCTCCGGAGACCTGCTCGCCAGTTTGCTGATCCAGGGCCTGCAAGCGCGCTGGCCCGAACTCCAGACTCAGGGCATTGGCGGCCCGCGCATGGCCGCCCAGGGCTTCGAGGCCTGGTGGCCCTCGAGCAAGCTCTCGGTCTTCGGCTATGTCGATGCTCTGCTCAATATCCGTGAGCTGCTGGCGATTCGCCGCCAGCTGGGCGACCGCTTGCTGGCCCAGCCGCCGGCAGCCTTCATCGGCGTGGATGCGCCCGATTTCAATTTCGGCCTGGAGCAGCGTCTGCGCGAAGCGGGCGTGAAAACGGTGCATTTCGTCTGCCCCTCGATCTGGGCTTGGCGTGCCGAGCGGGTCGAGAAGATCAAGCGCTCGGCCGACCATGTGCTGTGTCTGTTTCCCTTCGAGCCGGAGCTTTTGCAGGCCCATGGCATCGGCGCCAGCTATGTGGGCCACCCCCTGGCCGATGCGATTCCGCTGCAGCCGCCGCAGGCTCAGGCCCGCTCAGCTCTGAAGTTAGACGGAGCCGACTCCGTGGTCGCCTTGCTGCCCGGCAGCCGGCGCAGCGAGATCCGCTACATCGCCGAGCCCCTGTTGCGCGCCGCTGTGTTGATGCAGCGGGCGCGGCCCGAGCTGCGCTTTGTGATGCCTGTGGCACCGGGCCTGCGCGCCCTGATTGACCCGCTGGTGGCTCGGCACGCCCCGGGCCTGCAACTCGATCTTCTGGATGGCCGTTCTCACGAAGCTTTGGCGGCCTGTGACATCACCCTGGTGGCCAGCGGCACGGCCACCCTGGAGGCGGCGCTGTTCAAGCGGCCCATGGTGATTGCCTACCGCATGCATGCGCTCAATTGGTGGCGCATGAAGGGCAAGAACTACCAGCCCTGGGTGGGCCTGCCCAATGTGCTGGCGCGCGACTTCATCGTGCCCGAGCTGATTCAGGATCAATGCACGCCCGAGGCCCTGGCCCGCGAGGGCCTGGCCTGGCTGGACGACACGGCGCGCTGCGAGCGAGTGCGGGCCATTTTTCAGCAACAACACGAGCTGCTGCGCTGCAATACCGCGCAAAAGGCCTGCGATGCGATCGCGCAAGTCCTGCAAGCCTGAGCTGCGTGTGCCCGAGCAACTGGGCCTGAGCTGGGATGGCCTGGGGCTGGTGGCCGGCGTGGACGAAGCCGGCCGCGGCCCGCTGGCCGGCCCGGTGTTGGCTGCCGCCGTCATCCTCGACGATGCCAACCCGATCGCCGGGCTGGCGGATTCCAAGGCCTTGACCGAGAAAAAGCGCGAGCGCCTGTTCGACGAGATCCGCGCCAAGGCCTTGTGCTGCTGCATTGCCGAGGCCAGCGTGGAAGAGATCGACCGCCTGAATATTTTGCAGGCCACCTTGCTGGCCATGAAGCGCGCCGTCGAGGGCCTGCGCTTGAAACCGGCCAAGGTGCTGGTCGATGGCAACCGCTTGCCCGTGCTCAAGATTCCGGCCGAGGCCATCGTCAAGGGCGACGCCAAGGTGCAGGCGATCTCCGCGGCCTCCATCCTGGCCAAAGTGGCGCGCGACCGCCAATGCATGGCCATGCACGAACTGCACCCTGAGTACGGTTTTGCCGGCCACAAAGGCTACCCCACGGCCGAGCACCTGGCGGCCCTGCGCAGCCACGGTGTAAGCGCCTGGCACCGGCGCAGCTTCGGCCCGGTGCGCCAGATCATCGAGAGCGCATGAGCAGTCAGATTCTTCACATCACCTCGCGGGACAACCCCGCCTTGCAACGCCTGCGCAAGCTCAGCCAGGACGGCAGTGCTTATCGCAAGCTGGGCAGCGTCTGGTTGGAGGGCGACCATCTGGTGCGAGCCTGCTTGCAGCGTGGCCATCCGGTGCTGCAGGCGGTGCTGACCGAGGCGGCCGCGGCGGACCCGGTGCTGCGCGCCCTGGGTGACGCGGCACCGCGCCAGTTGGTCGTACCCCTGGCCTTGTTCAAGCAAATCAGCGGCCTGGAGTCGCCGGCGCAGATCGGCTTTGAGGTGCCCTTGGATGCCGGGCAAGACCTGGCCCTCGAGGCGGACACTGTGGTGCTGGACCGCCTGCAGGATGCCGGCAATGTCGGCACGATCTTGCGCAGTGCGGCGGCCATGGGCTTTCGCCAGGTCTTGGCGCTCAAGGGTACGGCGGCACTCTGGTCGCCCAAGGTCTTGCGCGCCGGCATGGGCGCGCATTTCGGCCTGCGTCTGATCGAGGGTCTGGCGCCCGAGGATCTGGCCGCCTTGAAGCTGCCGCTAGTGGCCACCAGCTCCTATGCCGAAGCGCAACTGCACCAGGTCCGGCTGCCCAGCCCCTGCGCCTGGGTCATGGGCCATGAAGGGCAGGGGGTTCAGGCCGAGCTGATGGCACGCTGCAGCTTGACGGTCGGCATTCCTCAGCCTGGCGGGGAAGAGTCGCTCAATGTCGGCAGTGCAGCGTCCATCTGCCTGTACGAGTCCGCGCGCCAGCGCTTGACGCCAAAGGGCTAGTAGATCAACCGGTCCGGCCGGATGTCGCGCAGGATGGTGGTGGCGATTTCTTCGATGGACTTGTGGGTCGAGGACAGCCAGGAGATGCCATTGCGCTTCATCATGGCCTCCGCCTCGTTGACCTCGTAGCGGCAGTTCATCAGGTCGGCGTATTTGCTGCCGGGGCGGCGCTCGTTGCGGATTTGTGAGAGCCGCTCGGGATCAATGGTCAGGCCAAAGCATTTGCGCTTGTGCGGCTCGAGCATCGAGGGGATCTTGCTGCGCTCGAAATCTTCCGGGATCAGTGGGTAGTTGGCCGCCTTGATGCCGTGCTGCATGGCCAGGTAGAGCGAGGTGGGTGTCTTGCCGCTGCGCGACACGCCGACCAGGATCACATCGGCCGATTCCAGGTTCTTGGCTGATTGGCCGTCGTCATGGGCCAGCGAGAAGTTGATGGCTTCGATGCGGTCGTGGTACTCCTGGCTGCGAGCCACATCCGAGAAGCGGCCGACCCGGTGGTTGCTCTTAACCTGGAACTCTTCCTCCAGCGGCTCGATGAAGGTGTTGAACATGTCCAGCACCAGAGCCTTGCAATGCTCACGCACCACCTGCAGCACCTCGCGATTGACCAGGGTCGCGAAAACGATGGCGCGCCGGCCTTCCTCTTCGCTGGTCTGGTTGATCTCGTGCACCACCTGGTGGGCTTTCTCGGCTGTGTCCACAAAGGGGCGGCGCACATGGCGCGGCTTGCCCGGGAACTGGGCCAGGATGGAGTTACCAAAGGTCTCGGCAGTGATGCCGGTACCGTCCGAGACAAAGTACACGGTGCGATTGGGCATGGTCAGAAGGCTCTAGAGTCTTTCTTCATCATAAGTCGGGCGAGCCCGTAGAATCGTCCGAAATGTCCTGCCTTCGCGCCATGACCATCCCATCCTCACAAACAGAATCAAGAATCGGCCGGGATGCCGTGTGGCTGCATTTCATGGGGGGCGCCGTGGGCGCCCCGGCGGGACTCCGGAATTTTCAACATCACGGAGTTTTCCCATGTCTGCACGCTTTGAGCCGACCGCCCTGGTCGTCCCCTTTGAGAATCTGAGGATGAGCGACGTCGAGGTCGTTGGCGGTAAGAACGCCAGCCTCGGCGAGATGATTTCGGAGCTGTCCTCCTCGGGCGTCCGCGTGCCAGGTGGCTTCGCCACCACGGCCCATGCCTTCCGAGAGTTCCTCAAGCACGAAGGCCTGGACAAGCGCATCGAAGCGCGCCTGGCCACCCTGAACACCGACGATGTGCGCGCTCTGGCCGAGGCCGGTGCGGAAATCCGCGGCTGGCTGGAGGCGCAGCCCTTCCCGGTCGATCTCGAAGCGCAGATCCGCAGCTCCTTCGCCAAGCTCACGGCCGACCACCCGGATGTGTCCTTTGCCGTGCGCTCCTCCGCCACGGCCGAAGACCTGCCGGATGCGTCCTTCGCCGGCCAGCAGGAAACCTTCCTGAACGTGGTGGGCATCGAAGAGGTGCTGCACAAGATGAAGGAGGTGTTCGCCTCCCTCTACAACGACCGCGCCATCAGCTATCGCGTGCACAAGGGCTTTGCCCATGCCGACGTGGCCCTGTCGGCCGGCGTGCAGCGCATGGTGCGTTCCGACCTCGGCTCGGCCGGTGTGATGTTCACCATCGACACCGAGAGCGGCTTCAAGGATGTGGTCTTCATCACCTCCAGCTACGGCCTGGGCGAAACGGTGGTGCAGGGAGCCGTGAACCCGGACGAGTTCTATGTGCACAAGCCCGCCCTGGCGCGCGGCAAGCTGCCCATCATCCGGCGTAACCTCGGATCCAAGCTGATCCGCATGGAGTTCACCTCGCCCGAGGAAAAGGCCGCCAGCGGCAAGCTGGTCAAGACCGTGGACACCCTGCCCGAGGCGCGCAACCGCTACTCGCTGAATGACGCCGAAGTGATCGAGCTGTCCAAGTACGCGCTTATCATCGAGCAGCATTACCAGCGCCCCATGGACATCGAGTGGGGTCGTGATGGCGTCGATGGCCAGCTCTACATCTTGCAGGCCCGCCCGGAGACGGTGAAGAGCCAGGCCGAAGGCCAAGTTGAGCACAGCTACAAGCTCAAGGGCCACAGCGCCGTGCTGGCCGAAGGCCGTGCCATCGGCCAGAAGATCGGCACTGGCCCGGTGCGCCTGGTCGAGAGCGTGGCCGAGATGGAGCGCGTGCAGCCCGGCGATGTGCTGGTCACCGACATGACCGATCCGAACTGGGAGCCGGTGATGAAGCGCGCGGCCGCCATCGTCACCAACCGCGGTGGTCGAACCTGCCACGCCGCCATCATCGCGCGCGAGCTGGGCATTCCGGCCGTGGTCGGTTGCGGCAACGCGACCGAAACGCTCAAGGATGGCCAGCTGGTCACTGTGGCCTGCTCGGAAGGCGACACCGGCTACATCTACGACGGCTTGCTGGAAACGGAAGTCAGCGAGGTGCACCGCGGCGAGCTGCCCTACTGCCCGATCAAGATCATGATGAACGTCGGCAACCCGCAGCTGGCCTTCAACTTCGCGCAGATGCCCAGCGCCGGTGTCGGCTTGGCCCGCCTGGAATTCATCATCAACAACAATATCGGCGTCCACCCCAAGGCCATCCTGGACTATCCGAACATCGATGCCGATCTGAAGAAGGCGGTGGAGTCGGTGGCCCGAGGCCATGCCTCGCCGCGCGCCTTCTACGTCGACAAACTGGTGGAGGGCATTGCCACCATCGCGGCGGCCTTCTACCCGCGCCCGGTGATCGTGCGCCTGTCCGACTTCAAGAGCAACGAGTACCGCAAGCTGATCGGTGGCTCGCGCTACGAGCCCGATGAAGAGAACCCGATGCTGGGTTTCCGCGGCGCCTCGCGCTACATCAGCGGTGAGTTCTCGGATGCCTTTGCCATGGAGTGCGAGGCGCTCAAGCGCGTGCGCATCGACATGGGCCTGAGCAATGTCGAGATCATGGTGCCCTTTGTGCGCACGGTGCGCCAGGCCGAGCGTGTGGTCAGCATGCTGGCCGAGCGTGGCCTCAAGCGTGCGGCCGACGGCGGCACCGATGGCCTGCGCGTCATCATGATGTGCGAAGTGCCCAGCAACGCCATCCTGGCCGAGCAGTTCCTGGAGCACTTCGATGGCATGTCCATCGGCTCTAATGACCTGACCCAGCTGACCCTGGGCCTGGATCGCGACTCGGGCCTGGAGCAACTGGCTGGTGATTTCGACGAGCGCGATCCGGCCGTCAAGGCCATGATCTCGCGCGCCATCGCCGCTTGCCGTGCCACCGGCAAGTACGTGGGCATCTGCGGCCAAGGCCCCAGCGACCACCCCGATTTCGCCGACTGGTTGGCCAGCGAAGGCATTGTGTCCATCTCCCTGAACCCAGACACGGTGATCGAAACCTGGCAGCGCCTGGCCAAGCGTTGATGGCCACGGGCCGGCGCGCATACGCCGGTTCGCTCGATTGAGACAGAACGGCCCGCTCGACGCGGGCCGTTTTTTGTTTCTGAGGGTGTTGTCTGGGCGTTCGTCGGACCTCGGGGCGGCAAGCCTCGGGTTTTCGGTATCGACAGCAAGGGGGTGGGGCTCGCATGATGGAGGCAGGCCACCGGCCCTGGCGCATCCCCCGCTGCCACTCTTTCCTGTTCTCGTCGCCCAGACCTGCAGACCCACCGTGGCTTTCGTTCGCTCCCGCTCCTTTGCCTCCCGGCCGCCGCTGCCTCTGGCGGCGCGCATGAAGCGCATCTACTTGGGCTTCACCCTGGGTTTTCTGTTCTTCCTGCTGTGCCTGGCCGTGCTGGAGCGATTGGGCCTGTCCAAGAGCGGCATCGGCATCAGTTTCCTGGCGGCCACCGTGGTGGTCTATGCCGGCATCGGCTTGTTCAGTCGCACCACCAATGCCGACGAGTACTACGTAGCCGGTCGCCGCGTGCCGGCCATCTTCAATGGCATGGCGGCGGGTGCCGATTGGATGAGCGCGGCCAGCTTCATTGGCCTGGCTGGCACGCTTTATCTCAGCGGCTACGGTGGCTTGGCCTATGTGCTGGGCTGGACGGGCGGATTCTGCTTGGTGGCGCTGTGCCTGGCGCCGTACCTGCGGCAGTTCGGTCAGTACACCATCCCGGACTTTCTCGGTGCCCGCTACGGCGGCATGGCGCCGCGTCTGCTGGGTGCTTTGGCGGCCATGCTGGTGTCCTTCATTTATGTGGTTGCGCAGATTTATGGCGTGGGCCTGATCACGGCGCGCCTGACCGGCTTCAGCTTCGAGATCGGCGTGTTTCTCGGTCTGGGGGGCGTGCTGGTTTGTTCATTCCTGGGTGGCATGCGGGCCGTGACCTGGACCCAGGTGGCGCAGTACATCGTGCTGCTGCTGGCCTACCTGGTGCCGGTGATCTGGATGAGCGTCAAGCAGACCGGCACGCCGCTACCTCAGCTCAGCTACGGTCAGCAGCTGCAGCAGATCAGCGCCACTGAGCAGAGGCTGCTGCGGGACCCAGGCGAGTTACAGGTGCGCGCGGTGTTCGCCGAGCGTGCCGCGGGCTTCGAGCGCAAGCTGCAGGATGTGCCGCAAGCCCTGGCCGATGAGCGCGCCGAGGCCGCGCGCCAGGTGGCGGCGCTCAAGGCACAGGACGCGCCCCTGGCAGCCATCCAGGCCGCCGAGAAACGCCAGGCGGCCCTGCCGCGCACGCCCAGCGAGGCTGCCGAGCAATGGCAGCGAGGGCAGGCCAGCAACGAGGCTCGTGCCCAGCCCCTGGGTGGCATGCCGGAGCATGCGCTGGCCTATGCGGGCGATCCGCAGGGCAGCGCGCCGGAGCAGCACAAGTTCGAGGAATCGCGGCGCAACTTCCTGGCTCTGGTGTTCTGCCTGATGGTCGGCACAGCCGGGCTGCCGCATCTCTTGACCCGCTTCTACACCACGCCCACGGTGCGTGAGGCGCGCAGCTCGGTGGCCTGGTCCCTGCTCTTCATCTCGCTGCTCTACATCACCGCGCCGGCCCTGGCCGTCATGGTCAAGTACGAGGTCTTCACCCACCTGGTGGGCACGCCCTTCGAGCAAATGCCCGGCTGGATCATGCAGTGGACCCGGGTCGACCCCGGTTTGCTGGCGGTCAGCGACGTCAACGGCGACGGCATGCTGCAGCTCGGTGAGCTGCGCATCAGCGGCGACATCATCCTGCTGATGGCGCCCGAGCTGATGGGCCTGCCCTTTGTCATCTCGGCCCTGGTGGCAGCGGGTGGCCTGGCGGCGGCGCTGTCGACGGCCGATGGCTTGTTGCTGACCATCTCGGCCGCCTTGTCCAACGATGTCTACTACCGGCTCTTCAACCCGCAGGCCTCGATGACGCGCCGCGTCACCCTGTCCAAGGCCTTGCTGCTGGCCACGGCCTTGGCGGCGGCCGCGGTGGCAGCGCAGAAGCCCGCGGACATCCTGCTGTTGGTGTCGGCGGCGTTCTCCATCGCCGGCGCCACCTTCTTCCCCGCTCTGGTGCTGGGCATTTTCTGGCGCCGGGCCAATGGTTGGGGTGCGCTGGCCGGCATGCTGACCGGTCTGGCGGTGACGGTGTACTACATGGTGGCAGCCAGCCCCAGCTTGCGCCTGGCCTTGGGCGTGCCGGGGCCGGCCCAACTGATCGGCGGCATCGCGCCTGTCTCGGCCGGGGTGTTTGGCGTGCCGGCGGGTTTTCTGGCCATTGTGCTGGTCAGCTGGCTGACGCCGCCGCCCTCGGTTGCGCAGGCACAAATGCTCGACCAGCTGCGCAGCCCGCCGCGGCCGCAGACGCCCGAGGCTTAAGCCTGTGCGGCGGGATCTAGCGCGGCGCTGGAATCCATCGCTTGTTGGAAAATGTGAATCTGCGCTACAATCGCAGGTTCCCCCTTGCCGTGACCACGTGAATTGACGCTGTGGCACGGCTTCCACAGGCGAAAGCAGGGCGGCCCACTGTCGGGCGTCGGCCGGCTCAGCCTGGAATCCACAAGGAGTATTTATGCGTCACTATGAAATCGTTCTGCTGATCCATCCGGATCAAAGCGAACAAGTTCCGGCCATGCTGGAGCGCTACAAGACCCTGATCACCAGCAATGGCGGCGCTGTGCACCGCGTTGAAGACTGGGGCCGTCGTCAGATGGCTTACCTGATTCAAAAGCTGGCCAAGGCTCACTACCTGTGCGTCAACATCGAATGCAGCAAGGAAACCCTGGCTGAGCTCGAAACCGGCTTCCGCTTCAACGACGCCATCCTGCGCCACCTGACCGTGGTGAAGGCCAAGGCTGAAACCACGCCTTCGGTGATGATGAAGACCGTGGAACGCGAAGACGCTCGCAAGGCGCCCCAAGTCGCAACGGCCTGATCAGGCTTAGCTCCGTGTTCATGAAGGTTGCCAGCGAATTGGCCACCAGCGTGCCCGTCAAGACCCGATTGCGTTCTCTTTCACTTTGAACCAACTGGTTTTGCAAGCACAGCTGCTGGAGCTGGGACTTGTCAGATACACACCGGCCGGACTGATGGCCCTGGATGCGATGCTCAAGCACGAATCCCAGGTCCAGGAAGCTGGCAAGCCGCGCAAGGTTTCCATGGAAATCAAGGCGGTCGCAATCGGTGAGATCGGCAAGCGCCTGCAGTCGCTGGGGGTGGGAGGAAATGCACTGTTCACAGGCTTCCTCAGCGCTCAGAAGAACGGCCGTGGAACCATCTTCCACATCACCGCTCTGACACCCAACTGAACACCGAATTGTTCGAATCCGGATTAAATTAAAGAGGTCATACGATGGCACCACCACGTGGCAAGGGTCGCTTCTCCAAAGACAAGAAGCCCAAGCGCAACACCCAATCCCTGCTGTTCCGCCGCAAGCGTTTCTGCCGCTTCACCGTCACCGGTGTTGAGCAGATCGATTACAAGGACATCGACACCCTGCGCGATTTCATCGGCGAAAACGGCAAGATCACGCCCGCCCGTCTGACTGGCACGCGCGCTTTCTTCCAGCGTCAGCTGACGGTCGCCATCAAGCGCGCTCGTTTCCTGGCCATGCTGCCCTACAGCGACCAGCACAAGGTCTGAGGAGTAACCCAACATGCAAATCATTCTGCTTGAAAAGGTCGCGAACCTCGGCAACCTGGGCGACGTCGTCAAGGTCAAGGACGGCTACGCACGCAACTTCCTGATCCCGACCCGCCAGGCACGTCGTGCCACGGCCACCGCGATCGCCGAGTTCGAAGCCAAGCGCGCCGAACTGGAAAAGGCCGCTGCTGAAAAGCTGGCCGCTGCACAAGCCGTGGGCGAAGCCCTGGCCGGCAAGACCGTGCGCATCAGCCAAAAGGCTGGCGTGGACGGCCGTCTGTTCGGCTCGGTGACCAACGCCGACGTGGCCGAAGGCCTGGTGAAGCTGGGCTTCTCCATCGCCAAGGCGCAAGTGCGCATGCCCAATGGCCCGCTGAAGGCTGTCGGTGAGTTCACCGTCGCTGTCGCCGCCCACACCGATGTGGTCGTCGAAATCAGCGTGCAAGTGGTGCGCGACGCCGAGTAAACTCCGGTGTCACTGACCGTCAGCGGTCAGACAGTCGAAAAGCCGATGCTGTCCGCAGTGTCGGCTTTTTTGCGTTTTTGGGCGGCCGTTTATACAACGCTGCCCCCAGGCTGTCCACAGGCTTGTCCACAAGCCAGGCCTGTGGACAGCCCGGTCTTGATTGCCTTGCCCTGTTCAGCCCGCCCGAACTGCGACCCCTCCAGCCATCCATGAGCGCCACTTTCTCTCCCACTCCCTTGCCCGGATCCTCAGGTTCCTTGCCAGGCGGCAGCGCCGGCCGCGATGACGATGTGGCCCGCCTGCGCGTGCCGCCGCACTCGATCGAGGCCGAGCAGAGCGTGCTGGGCGGTCTCCTGATCGACAACAGCGCCTGGGACCGCGCCGGCGATCTGCTGAGCGAATCGGATTTCTACCGCTTCGAGCACAAGCACATCTACCTGGCCCTGGGCAAGCTGATCAATGCCGCCAAGCCGGCCGATGTGGTGACCGTGTTCGAGGAGCTGACCTCGGTCGGCAAGGCTGAGGAATGCGGCGGCCTCGCGTATCTGAATGCCCTGGCGCAAAGCGTGCCGAGTGCCGCCAATATGCGGCGTTATGCCGAGATCGTGCGCGAGCGGGCTGTGCTGCGCAAGCTGGTCTCGGCCAGCGATGAAATCGCCAGCGCAGCCATGAACCCGCAAGGCCGTGCGGTCAAGGAAATCGTTGACGAGGCCGAGGGCAAGATCTTCCGCATCAACGAGGAAGGCAATCGCAGCGGCCAGGGTTTCCAGAGCATGGACAACCTGGTGGTGGACCTGATTGACCGGGTCAACGAGCTGGCCGAAAACGGCGCCGAGGACGTCACCGGCGTGCGCACCGGCTTCTACGACCTCGACAAACAGACCGCCGGCCTGCAGCCGGGCGACCTGATCATCCTGGCCGCGCGCCCCTCCATGGGCAAGACGGCCTTCGTGGTCAATATCGGTGAGAACGTGGCCATCAACGAAGGCCTGCCCGTCGTCATCTACTCCATGGAAATGGGCGCCGCCCAGCTGGCTTTGCGGATGGTGGGTTCGGTAGGCCGCATCGACCAGAGCCGTCTGCGCCTCGGTCGCTTGAATGACGACGAATGGGGCCGCCTGTCCGAGGCGGTGGACAAGCTCGGCAAGGCCCATATCTACATCGATGAAAGCCCGGGCCTGAGCCCGTCCGAAGTGCGCGCTCGTGCGCGCCGCCAGGCCCGCATCAGCGGCCAGCTCGGCCTCATCATCATCGACTACCTGCAGCTGATGAGTGGCAATGGCGGCGGCAATGAAGAAAACCGCGCCACCGTCATCGGCGAAATCTCGCGCGGCCTGAAAGCCCTGGCCAAGGAGCTGAAATGCCCGGTGATCGCGCTCTCGCAGCTGAACCGCTCGGTGGAGCAGCGGCCTGACAAGCGTCCCATGATGTCCGACCTGCGCGAATCGGGCGCCATCGAGCAGGATGCCGACATCATCATGTTCATCTACCGCGACGAGTACTACACCAAGGAAGAGTGCAAGGAACCGGGCGTGGCCGAGATCATCATCGCCAAGCAGCGGAATGGCCCGGTCGGCACCATCAAGCTGGCCTTCCAGCGCATGCACACCAAGTTCGAGAACCTGTCGCCGGACTATGTCAGCCCGGTCGGTGACGAGTACTGAGTCGCGGCCGGTGAGCGCTTCAGACACCGGTGCGGCGCCGGGCGCCGAGCCACCCGCCCATTTGGCCAATCCTGCCGAAGCGCCGATCACGGAGCAGCCCGAAGTCCTGTTCGTGCCCGAGCATTTTGCGCCGACCGAGGAGCAGCAGCGCATCCAGGCCACGCGCGCCCGCCATGTGCTGATCGAGGCCAATGCCGGCGCCGCCAAGACCACCAGCCTGGCCTTGCGCATCGCCCAGGCCCTGATGCGGGGCGCCGATCCGGCCATGATCCTGGCCCTGACCTACACCGCGCCGGCCGTGCTGGCCTTGCGCGCGCAGCTGCGCTGGGTGGGTTTGCCGGCCGATCTGGTCGATGCGATCCGCGTGCAGAGCTTCGAGGCCTTCAGTCTTGAGGTGCTGGAGTGCATCGAAGGCGGGCGTGCCCTGTCCCTGCAGCGCCTGGAACAGGTCAAGCCCTACCTGCTGCGCGCGGTCGAGAGGGCGCAGACCCTGCCGGGTGAGCGACACCCCGAGGAGCTCAGCATCGACGGCTCGCCGGCGGCGCTGGCCGAGGGCTTGCTGCAGACCTTTGCCGTGCTCAAGGGCCGCATGCTGATCGAGCAGCTCGATGAGGATGAGGCCATGAGCCCCGCCTTGGCCGAGGACCTGGGCTTTGACTACCTGAGCCTGCGCGTGCGCTCGGCCTATGAGTTCATCCGCCGCGGCGGACACCCGGACCGTCCAGAGTTCCGCTGTGAGGGCGATGCCTGCTACGACCTGGCCCGCGCCCTGCTGCGCGACGAGATCCCGCGCGAGGGCTCGCCCCTGGCCCAGGGCCTGGCCTTGATCGTGGTGGACGAGATGCACGACACCAACCGGGCCATGTTCACCGTGCTCAAAGCAGTGCTGGAGGCCAATCGCCGTGCTGCTTTCGTCGGCGTGGGTGACCGCGATCAGGTGATCCACTCGCAGGCCGGCGCCGAAGCCGCTTTCATGCACCAGAGCTTCGAGCAGGAGATCGGCCGGCCGGTGCGCCTGCCGCTGACGGCCAGCCACCGCTTCGGCCCCGAGCTGGCGCTGATGGCTGGCCGCCTGGCCCACAACAAGGCCTATGCCGCGGCCGCACATTGCGCCACCGAGATCGAGCTGCTGCCTTGTGAATCGGCGCGGGTGATGGCGCAGCAGGTGGCACGTCTGGCCCAAGCCCATCTGCGCCAGGCCGAGCGTCATGAGCTGCGCATCCTGCTGCGCCGCCCGGCCCAGTCCATCCTGCTGGAGCGCGAGCTGCTCAAGCTGGGGGTGGACTACCGCGTCGATGGCTTCGAGTCCTTCCTGCGCCGGCCCGAGGTGCTGCTGGTGCGCGCGCTCCATGCCTTTGCGCGCGACGATTTCAGCGGCTTTGCCAGCCGCCCTCTGCGCGAGCAGACTTTGGCCGCGCTGATGCTGTTCGCGGGCGCCCTGATCGAAAGCCCGGAGCTGCGCCACCTCGACGCGGTCACTGCGCAGCGCCGCGCGATTGCCGACGCGGCCTCGCACATCGACGGCATGCGGCCGTTCATCGAGGGTCAGGTCTTGCGCAATGCCTCGCCGCGGGCCTTGGCGCGTCTGCGCGCGGCCCGGGCGGTGTTGAAGGCCGAGGATCTGCAGGTCTTTGGCGAGGGCTTTGTGCGCGCGCTCGACCCCAGCGGCCTGGCGGCCTCGGTGCTGGTGCGCAAGGAAGACATCCAGCAGGTGCGCGACAACATTGCCCAGCTGGTGCAGATGATCGTGGCCGAAGGCGAGGGGCTGGAGCAGGCCTTCCGCCTGCTGCATCTGCTGGAAGCCGGTCAGGCGCGCATGCGCGCCGATCCGCGGGTCAGCCTGTCCAGCATCGAGGCCGCCAAGGGCCTGGAGTTCGACCATGTGCTGATCCCGCATCTGTCGCGCGGCGAGTTTGTTGGCGAGGTCAGCGCCGCCGAAAACCGCAACCTGCTCTACGTGGCCATGACGCGTGCCCGCCAGCGCCTGAGTCTGGCTTACAACCCGGCCTCACCCTCGCGTTTCTTGATCGAGGCCGGGGTGCTGAGCGCCTGAGTGAGGGGTGACAGCGGCGGGGGTGAACTGTGCGAACGGGATGTGCGAAATGCTGTATAAACGTACAGTATGCCATCCCTCCCACCAAACCGCCCCAAGCGCCCGCTGCCGCCGGTGCCGACGGACCAGCCGCTCTACATCGCCGCCGACACCCTGAAAGGGCGGGGCACGGCCTGGGCGCTGGCGCACCGTTTCCAGAGCGAACAGCGCGAGCAGTTCGATGATGGCTGGGGCTCGCTGGCCCAGAGCTTCGATCCCGAGGCCTTGCCGCCCAGCACCCAGATCATCGAAGAGCGCGCCCAGCGCATCCTCTCGGGCAACCAGTCGCCCGACATTCCCTTTGACCAGTCCATCAATCCCTACCGGGGTTGTGAGCATGGCTGTGTCTACTGCTTCGCCCGGCCGACACACAGCTATCTCAACCTTTCGCCCGGGCTGGATTTCGAGACCCGCATCATTGCCAAGGTCAACGCCGCCGAGCGCCTGCAGGCCAGCTTCGCCAGCCCGCGCTATGTGCCGCGTCTGACCTGCCTGGGCACGGCCACTGACGCCTACCAGCCCATCGAGCGCAAGCTGGGCATCACGCGGGCCTTGATCGAGGTGCTGCAGGCCCATCGCCACCCCTTCTCGGTGGTGACCAAGTCTTCGGGCATCGAGCGCGATCTGGATCTGCTCCAGCCCATGGCCGAGCAGCAACTGGTGTCCTGCTACATCTCCATCACCACCCTGGACCCGGCCCTGGCCCGCATCCTGGAGCCGCGTGCTGCCTCACCGCAGCGGCGCCTGCGCAGCTTGCAGACCCTGGCCGAGGCCGGGGTGCCCGTGGGGGTGAGCGTCTCGCCCCTGATCCCCTTTCTCAACGAGCCGGAGCTGGAGCAGATCCTGGAAGCGGCCGCGGCGCTGGGCGCGCGCTCGGCCTTTTGCATCCCGCTGCGCTTGCCCTGGGAGGTGAGCCCGCTGTTCCAGGACTGGCTGCAGCGCCATGTGCCCGAGCGGGCCGCGCGCATCATGGCCCGGGTGCGGGAGATGCGTGGCGGCCGTGACAACGACCCCAGCTTTGGCAGCCGCATGCGCGGCGAGGGCATCTGGGCCCAACTGCTGTCGCAGCGCCTGCACAAGGCCTGTGCCCGCCTGGGCCTGTCGCGCGAGCGCTATCCGCTCGACCTGACGCGCTTTCAGCGGCCAGAAACTCAGCGCCCGGCACCCTCGGCACCATCGGCACCCGAGCCCTCCAGCCAGGGCAGCCTGTTCTGATCCGCTTGAGGGCGCTCAGCTCGGCGCGCCGGTGCGCAAGGCCAGGCCGCCGGCGGCGCGGTTGCGGTTGTTCAGCGAGGCGATGGGGATGACGTAGCGCGCCTGCAGCTCGCTGATGCGCTCAGCCAGTTGTTCGGCGTCGTCGATCTTTTCGGCATGGCGCTTGAGCACCAGGCTGGCCATGTCGATCAGCTTGGCGTTGCGGGTGCTTTCGCCTTGCTGGATCAGCAGCTCCACGCCGGTGCGGGCGGAGCCACGCATGGAGTGGCGCATGGCCGTCTCGGCCACGCCGAAGATGCGGGTGTGGCAGCTGCGGAACTCGTTGGCCACGGCCTCGTTGTCCTCGCTGACCGAGACCAGCAGCTCCGAGCTGGCCTTGGAGGTGCAAAAGCGCAGGCCCAGCTGGGACATGATGGGCCCCATCTCATCCAGCTGAATGGCCAGCTTGGACAGGCGGATCCACAGGCCCACCAGCAGGCTGGCAGCTTCCAGGTCGAAATCTTCGCCGTCCGCCTCGGCGCTGAGTTGGCGGGCCAGCTCCAGGGCATTGCCGACCTTGTGTTCGGCCAGATGGCGCAGGCCGCGGAACACGGCCTCGAAGCGCTGCAGGCGCTTGGACTGCGGCCGCCGTTCCAGCTCCTGCACCATGGCGTCGTGCGCGTACTTCAGGCCCTTGATGTCCTTGTTGTCAAAGCGCATGAAACCGATCAGCACCAGGCTCAGCATGTCAAACAGCTTGGAGCGCAGGCCTTGGGCCATGGTGCGCTCCATCATCTTCAGCGACTCCTCGCGCTGACCGGCGTAGAAGGCCAGGCTGCCGCAGCGTTGCTGGCGCAGCAAGCAGCCGGGGGTGAGTTTGGCGGCGGTGCGGTAGGTCTCCAGGGCCGCTTCCAGCTCGCCTTGTTCCATCTGCACCCGGCCCATCACGTCGTAGGAATCGGCGTGGTCGGGGATGTCGCCGATCAGGGTCTCCAGCGTGCGCCGTGCCGCCACCAGATTGCCAGCGGCCAGCTCGGAGCGCGCCACGCCCAGGCGGGCCCAGGGCACGGTCTTGGCCTCGATGATGGCGTCGTAGAGCTTGTGGGCCTCTTCGTGGCGGTTCAGGCGCAGCAAGAGTTCGGCACCGATGCGGGCGGCATAGAGCCAGAACTCGGCACGGGCATTGAAGCGCTTGAGGCAATGGGCCGCGGCAGCCTCGAACTCCTGCTTCTCGATCGCCTCGAAGATGTCCTTGAGCACGCGCTTGCGGTGGCGCGCATGGGCCAGGCGGTCGGCCAGCGAGGCGCTGGTGTAGGGTTTGATCAGGTAGGCGTCGAGCGCCGCCTCGGCGGCCTCAGCCACCTTGGCATAGGACGCTTCGCCGGTGACCATCACGAAGACGGTGGAGTAGGGCAGCAGATGCTCGCGGCGCAGTTCGTCCAGCAGATCCTGGCCGGACATCTCGGTGCCGTCGAAGTGGTAGTCGCAGAGCACGATGTCGTAGGTCTTGTGCTCCAGGATGACGCGGGCGTCGCTGACGCGTGAGGCCTGGCGCACCTGCTGCACACCCAGATCGCGCAGCTGGGCCGAGAGCAGGCTGCGCGAGGTCGAGTTGCTGTCGATGATCAGCGCGCTGGCGTTCTGGATCTCGCGGTCCATCAAGGCCATGGGGCCTCCCGGCGCAAGCAGGTCGCGGCGCGGCCGCCGCAGGCAGGGCGGGCGGGGCGTGGGGCGGTGGGCATCGGGCTTCTCACACCGGGAGTATCGGCCCGCCGGCCGGCCGACTTGAGGGCCCCCAAGGCCACAACAGCTCGGTGTTTGCCCGGCATTTCTGAGGCCAGTGCATGCTGAGGCAGGCAAGAAAAAGCGCCCGGATCAGGCCCGGTGGGGCCTGATGGCGGGCGCTGAGGGAGGGGCCTGAGGGCCCACCCAAGGGCTTACTTGAAGATGTCCTTGACCCGATCGGTCCAGCTCTTGGCATTGGGCGAGTGCTTCTCGCCGCCTTCGCGGAAGCTCTTGTCCAGCTCCTTCATCAGCTTGCGCTGGTACTCGGTCAGCTTGACCGGGGTTTCCACGCTGATGTGGCAGTACAGATCGCCGGGATAGCTCGAGCGCACGCCCTTGATGCCCTTGCCGCGCAGGCGGAAGGTCTTGCCATGCTGGGTGCCTTCGGGCAGCTCGATTTCGGCCTTGCCGCCCAGGGTGGGCACTTCGATCGTGCCGCCCAGGGTGGCCGTGGTCAGGCCCACCGGCATGGTGCAGTGCAGGTCGTCCCCGTCGCGCTCGAAGATCTCGTGTTGCTTGATGCGGATCTCGATGTACAGGTCGCCCGAGGGGCCGCCGTTGACACCGGGTTCACCATTGCCAGCCGAACGGATGCGCATGCCTTCGTTGATGCCGGCCGGGATCTTGACTTCCAGCGTCTTGCTCTTCTTGACCTTGCCTTGGCCGTTGCAGGCGGTGCAGGGGTCCGGAATGATCTTGCCGGTGCCGTGGCAGTGCGGGCAGGTCTGCTGCACCGAGAAGAAGCCTTGGCGCATGTGCACCGTGCCCGAGCCATTGCAGGAACCGCAGCTCTTGGCGCTGGTGCCGGGCTTGGCGCCGGTGCCGCTGCAGGTTTCGCAGCTTTCCCAACTCGGAATGCGGATCTGCGATTCCTTGCCGCGGGCTGCTTCTTCCAGCGTGATCTCCATGGCGTAGGACAGGTCGCTGCCGCGGTAGACCTGCTGGCCGCCGCCGCGCCGACCACCGCCGCCGCCGTTGAAGATGTCGCCAAAGATGTCGCCAAAGGCTTCGGCGAAGCCGCCAAAGCCCTCGGCACCCGGGCCGCCGCGGCCGCCCATATTCGGGTCGACGCCGGCATGGCCGTATTGGTCGTAGGCTGCGCGCTTTTGCGCGTCGGACAGCATCTCGTAGGCCTCTTTGGCCTCCTTGAACTGTTCTTCGGCCTTCTTCGCACCCTCGCCCTGGTTGCGGTCGGGGTGGTACTTCATGGCCAGCTTGCGGTAGGCCTTCTTGATCTCTTCTTCGGTTGCCGTTTTGGCGAGGCCGAGGATCTCGTAATAGTCACGCTTTGCCATGGGCGGGGTCCGTGCGGTTCAAAACAACAGCGCCGCGTCGAGCGGGGGAGGCATCAAGCCTCCTTGGCTGCGGCGCGGCGGCGAAGACGGCCGGCTTCTCATTGGAGACCGGCGCGCCCAAGGTCTTTCTTACTTCGAGTCCTTGACTTCCTTGAACTCGGCGTCGACCACATTGTCGTCGGCCGGCTTGGCGGAAGCTTGCTGAGCCTGCGGCTGTTCGCCACCGGCGGCACCGGCTGCCGCAGCTTGCGCTGCTTGCGCGCCTTGTGCGTCGGCGTAGATCTTCTCGCCCAGCTTCTGGCTGACGGTCATCAGGGCTTCGGTCTTGGCTTCGATCTCGGCCTTGTCGTCGGACTTGATCGACTCTTCGGCGGCCTTGATGGCTTCCTCGATCTTTTCCTTCTCACCGGCTTCCAGCTTGTCGCCGTGCTCGGTCAGCGACTTGCGCACGCTGTGCACCAGACCATCGGCCTGGTTGCGGGCCTGCACCAGCTCGACCTTCTTCTTGTCTTCGCCGGCGTTGGCTTCGGCGTCCTTGACCATCTTTTCGATCTCGGCTTCGGACAGACCGGAGTTGGCCTTGATGGTGATCTTGTTTTCCTTGCCGGTGCCCTTGTCCTTGGCGCCGACGTGCAGGATGCCGTTGGCGTCGATGTCGAAGGACACTTCGATCTGCGGCGTGCCGCGCGGTGCCGGCGGGATGCCTTCCAGATTGAACTCACCCAGGCTCTTGTTGCCCGAGGCCAGCTCGCGCTCGCCTTGGTAGACCTTGATGGTCACGGCCGGCTGGTTGTCGTCGGCGGTGGAGAAGGTCTGGCTGAACTTGGTCGGGATGGTCGTGTTCTTGGCGATCATCTTGGT
>NKIM01000018.1 GCA_002255955.1 Burkholderiales bacterium PBB2
GGCGCTGAGCAGCGAGCAGTTCCAGGCCCTGGGCTCGGACCAGATCGCCGCCCTCAGCACCGCCCAGATCGCGGCCCTGAGCACCGGCCCCGTCAACCAGCTGGCCCTGCTCAGCACGGATGAGATCCGCGCCCTCAGCACCGCCCAGGTGGCCGTGCTGAACAGCGCCCAGATCCAGGGCTTCAGCAGCGATCAGATCGCGGCCATGGCCACCGACGATCTGCAGGCCCTCAATCTGAATGCGATCAAGGCCCTGGCCAGCGATCGCCTGGCCGCCCTCGGCAGCGATCAATGGGCCGCGCTCACCACCGCCCAGGTCAATGCCCTGAGCAGCGCCCAAGTACAGAGCCTGGCGACCGAAGACCTCAATGCACTGAGCAGCGTTCAGTTTCGCGCCCTCAACTCGGCCCAGCTGGCGGCCTTGAGCAGCGACCAGATCAAGGCCCTGACCACCGAGGACCTGGCCGCCCTGAACACCAATGCCTGGAAGGGTTTGAGCGCAGGTCAGCTGGCGGCGCTGGGCAGCGATCAGATCATCGCCCTGAGCACCGCGCAGGCGGCCGCCATCAACAGCGCCCAGATCGCCGGCCTGCGCACCGAGCAGATTGCCCGCCTGGCCACCGACGACCTGGCCGCGCTCAACAGCGCCGCACTGCGCGCGCTCAGCTCCGAGCAGCTGCGCGCCCTGGGCTCGGACCAGATCGCCGCGCTGGGCACACAGCAAGTCAACAGCCTGACGGCGGCCCAGATCCAGAGCCTGTCCAGCGAGGACTTGAACGCGCTGAGCAGCAACCAGTTCCGCGCCCTCAATTCCTCGCAGATCGCCCTGATCCTGACGGATCAGATCCGCACCCTGAGCACCGAGGACCTGGCGGCCATCAGCACCAACGGCCTGCGCGGCCTGAGCGCGGCGCAGATTGGCGTGCTGGGCAGCGATCAGCTGATCGCACTCACCACCGCCCAGGTGGCGGCCCTCAACAGCGCGCAGGTCGCGGGCTTGCAGGCGAGCCAGATCGCCAAGCTGGCCACCGATGACTTGCAAGCGCTCAACAGCGGCGCGGTGCGCGCGCTGAGCAGCGAGCAGCTCGCCGCCTTGACCAGCGATCAGTGGGCAGGCTTGAGCACCAACCAGATCAACAGCCTGACGGCGGCCCAGGTGCAAAGCCTGGCCAGCGACGATCTCAATGCGCTCAGCACGGCCCAGTTCCGCGCCCTGAGCTCGGCCCAGATCGCCCTGATCCTGAGCGAACAGATCCGCACGCTCAGCACCGAGGACCTGGCCGCCATCAGCACAGCCGGGCTCAAGGGCCTGAGCACCAGCCAGCTCGCCGTGCTGAGCAGCGACCAGCTGGTGGCCTTGACCACCGCCCAGATCAATGCCCTGAGCAGCAGCCAGGTGCTGGGCCTGCGCACCGAGCAGATCGCCAAGCTGGCCACCGACGATCTGCAGGCCCTGAACAGCGCCGCCCTGCGCGCCCTGCGCAGCGACCAGCTCGCCGCCCTGGGCAGCGAGCAATGGGCCGCCCTGGGCACGGCTCAGGTCAACAGCCTCACCTCCGGCCAGATCCAGAGCCTGGCCAGCGAGGACCTCAATGCCCTGAGCACGGCCCAATTCGCGGCCATGAACTCGGCCCAGGTCTCGTCCCTGCTCAGCGATCAGCTGCGCAGCCTGCAAAGCGAAGACCTGGCGGCCCTCAGCAGCGCCGGTCTGCGGGGCTTGAGCGCCAGCCAGCTCGGCGCCCTGAGCACCGAGCAGGTCCAGGTGCTGAGCACGGCCCAGGTGGCGGTGCTGAACAGCGCCCAGGTCAGCGGCCTGCGAAGCGAGCAAATCGCCAAGCTCGCCAGCGATGACCTGCAAGCCATCAACAGCGCTGCCCTGCGCGCCCTGAGCACCGATCAGATCGCCGCCCTGGGCTCGGACCAGATCGCGGCACTGACCACGGCCCAGGTCAATGCCCTGACCTCGACCCAGCTGCAAGGCCTGAGCAGCGAAGACCTGAACGCGCTGAGCACGGCTCAGTTCGCCGCCCTGGCCTCCAGCCAGCTGGCGGCCCTCGGCAGCGACCAGCTGCGCCTGCTCAACACCGAGGACCTCTCGGCCATCGGCACCGCCGGCCTGCGTGGCCTGAGTGCGGCCACCCTGGGTGCCCTGGGCACCGAGGCGGCCGTGGCCCTGAGCAGCAGCCAGTTCGCGGCCCTGAGCAGCAGCCAGGTGGCCGGCTTCAGCAGCGAACAGATGAACAAGCTGCAGACCGAGGACCTGCGCGCCCTCAGCAGCAGCGCCCTGCGCGCGCTGAGCACCGATCAGCTGGCTGCGCTGGGCTCCGAGCAGTGGCGCGCCCTGGGCACGCAGCAGCTCAACAGCCTGCAGACCAGCCAGATCCAAGGCCTGCGCAGCGAGGACCTCAATGCCTGGAGCAGCGAGCAGTTCCAGGCCATCGCCTCGACCCAGATGGGCGCCCTGCTGACCGATCAGCTGCGCAGCCTCAGCACCGAGGCCCTGGCCAGCATCGGCACGGCCGGCCTGCGCGGACTCAGCGCCGATCAACTCGGCGCCCTGCGCACCGACCAGATCGTGGCCCTGAGCACCGAGCAGAGCGCTGCCTTGAGCAGCACCCAGGTGGCGGGCCTGAGCACGGAGCAGATCAGCAAGCTGCAGACCGAGGACCTGCGCGCGCTCAACACCAGCGCCCTGCGGGCCCTGGACAGCGATCAGCTGGCCGCCCTGAGCTCGGAGCAGATCCAGGCCCTGAGCACGGCCCAGGTCAATGCCCTGACCCTGGCCCAGTTCCAGAGCCTGGGCAGCGATGACTTGAACGCCCTGACCAGCACCCAGTTCAGCGGGCTCAACTCGGCCCAGATCGGCGCGCTGAGCAGCGATCAGCTGCGCACCCTGAGCACCGAAGACTTTGCCGCCATCAGCACCGCCGGCTTCCGCGGCCTGGATGCCAGCGACATCGCCGCCCTGGGCACGGATCAGATCGTGGCCCTGAGCACGGCCCAGGCTGCCACCCTGACGGCAGCCCAGGCCGAGGGGCTGCGCACCGACCAGATCGCCAAGCTGCAGTCCGATGACCTGCAAGCCCTGTCCACCGCTGCCATTCGGGCGCTGGACACCGAGCAGTTCACCGCCCTCAGCTCCGAGCAGCTGACCCGCCTCACCAACGCCCAGTTCGCCGTGCTGACCTCCGCCCAGGTGCACACCTTCAGCACCGAGGAGCTGCGCAGCCTGAACACCGAGCAGATCCGCGGCTTCACCTCGGCCCAGATCGAGGGCTTCAGCACCGAGATGGTGGCCAGCCTGAGCACCGAGCATGTGGCCGCGCTGAGCATCTTTGCCCTGCGCGGCATGGACAGCGAGCAGCTCAATGCGCTGCAGAGCGATCAGATCGGCGCCCTCAACCGGCTGCAGGTCGGCGCCCTGAGCACGGCCCAGATTCAAAGCTGGAGCACCGAGGACATCCGCGCCCTCAACAGCAGCCAGATCAACGCCATGGGCTCGGCCCAGCTGGGCGCACTCAGCACCGAGCAGCTGCTGCAGTTCTCGACCGAGGATCTGGCGGCCATCGGCACCAGTGCCCTGCGCGGCCTGGTGGCCGAAGACTTCACCGCCCTGGGCTCCGACCAGCTGCGTGCCCTGAGCAGCAGCCAGTTTGCCGGCCTGAGCAGCAGCCAGGTGGCCGGCATCGAGGCGGCCGATATGGCGCAGCTGCAGACCGAAGACCTGCGCGCCCTGAGCACGCTGGCGATCCAGGGCCTGAGCACGGAGCAGTTCGTCGCCCTCAACACCGAGCACCTGGCCGCCCTGTCCACTCAGCAGATCCTGGCCCTGAGCACCGAGCACATCGCCAGCTTCAGCACCGAGGACATCCATGCCCTGGGCAGCCTGCAGGTCGCCGCTTTCAGCTCGCGCCAGCTCGGCAGCTTCAGCACCGAGCAAATCACCTCGCTGAGCACCGACGACATCAAGGCCTTCACCACCGAGCAGATGCACGGCCTGACGACCGAGCAGATCCACGCCTTCACCACCGATCAGATCCCGGGCTTCGAGCCCGAAGACCTGGCCTCGCTGAACATGAGCCAGGTGCTGGCCTTCAGCGATGCGGCGGCCAATGTCTTCAGCCCGGAGCAGCTGGAAGGCCTGTACCTGGCCACCCCCATCGTGCTGGACCTGAACGGCGATGGCGTGCGCACGGTGGCCGCGGCCCAAGGAGCGCAGTTCGACATGTTCGGCACCGGCCATGCCCACCAGTGGGGCTGGGTCACGCCGCAGGACGGCCTGCTGGTCATGGATCGCAACGGTGACGGCCAGATCAACAGCGGCCGCGAGCTGTTCGGCGGCGGCACGCTGCTGGCCAACGGACAGCGCGCCAGCAACGGCTTTGCCGCCATGGCCGAGCTCGACCTCAACCACGACGGCCGTCTCAATGCCCTCGATGCCTCTTTCAAGGACCTCAAGGTCTGGGTCGACGGCAATGGCGACGGCCGCAGCGACGCCGGCGAGCTGAAATCCCTGCAAGAGCTGGGCATCAGCGACTTCAATCTGCAGGCCCAGAAAGGCCATGGTCTGGATCAGGGCAATCTGCTCGGCCTGGTCTCGGACTACCAAACCAGCGACGGCCAGAGCCACGCCATGGTCGACGTCTGGTTCGCCCGCGACCGCAGCGGCGGCCTCGGCGGCGGCGTGGACGGTCTCACCGGCCCGGCCATGCCGGCCCTGGGCGAGCTGCTCAGCGGACCGAGTGGCTCGCTCTTGGCGCCCGCCAGCCACGAAACCCTGATGACGGCGGCGCAAGGCGCCCACGCCCTGGCGGCCCTGCGCCGCTCCTGGCTGGACGACGACACCCTGCCGCCGCCCCTGATTTGAGGGCTTCGATATGCATGCTGACACCCATCCCCCCGCCTCGCCCGGCGCGTTTCCGCCGCCGTGGCGGGGAGAAATGCACAGGCAATCGGCTTGTTTTGCCCGATTCGGCCGCCTCAAGTTCCGGAAAACTCCGAGCAGGGAGAAAAAAGCATGAAAAGCCAGATTTCAGGTCGGGATGAGCATCGCCGCGTGTGCGGGGGTGCTTGCTCAAGTTTGGTCCCAGGGCGTCGAAATCCCACGGAAGCGGAAAGAGAGCTTGGCGGCTTGCGCAAGCCCGCCTTGATCTCCGGCCGCACCCGAAGTCGACGACACCAGCGCAGTGTGGATGCGCACCCCAACCCGCCCGGTTTCGGCGCTCGCGCCGACCACCGGGCCATGAACTGCTGAAGCAAGGCCAGTTTTAGCCCAGCGAATCATCGGCTCCAGGCGCCCAACCGGGCACTGGAGCCAGGAACATACCAAGTGAGCTCATCATGACGACACTGATCCCCGGCTACTCGACAGAGCAGATTGCAGGCCTGTCCACGCGCACCCTGTCCCGTTTCACCTCGGAGGACTGGGCCGCGTTCAGCAGCGACCAGATCATTGCGCTGACGACGCGTCAGTTCGCCTCGCTGGGCACCTTGGCCCTGGCCTCACTGAGCTCCGACCAGGTGGCCTTCTTCCAGACCGATGATTTGCGGGTCTTGAGCAGCGCGGCAATCCGCCAGCTCAGCACCGACAAGCTGGCGGCCTGGAACTCCGACCAGTTCGCCGCCCTGAGCACGGCCCAGGTCAACGCCCTGACCAACAGCCAGATCCAGGGCCTGGGCAGCGATGACCTGAACGCCCTGACCTCGGCACAGTTCCGCGCCATGAGCTCGGGCCAGGTCGCCGCCATCACCACCGACCAGCTCAAGACCATGACGACGGAGGATGTCTCCTCCATCGGCACGGCCGGCCTGCGCGGCATGACCGCGGGCCAGCTGGCCGCGCTGACCAGCGACCAGGTGGTCGCCCTGACCACGCAGCAGGCCGCTTCGCTGACCAGTGCCCAGGTCAACGGCCTGACCACCGAGCAGCTGGCCAAGCTGGCCACCGACGATTTGCAGGCGCTTAACACCAGCGCCTTGCGCAACCTGAGCACCGATCAGCTGGCAGCCCTGGGCTCCGACCAGCTGGCAGCACTGAGCACTGCCCAGGTCAATGCCCTGACGGCCGCCCAGATCCAAGGCCTGTCCAGTGATGACCTGAACGCCCTGACCACCGCGCAGTTCCGCGGCATGAGCTCGGCCCAGGTCGGTGCGATCAGCAGCGATCAGATCAAGACCCTGACGACCGAGGACTTCGCTGCCATCAGCACCAGCGGCCTGCGCGGCCTGAGTGCGGGCCAGATCGGCGCCTTGACCACCGACCAGATCATCGCCCTGACCACCCAGCAAACGGCCGCCCTGAACAGCAGCCAGGTTGCGGGTCTGAGCACCGAACAAGTCTCCAAGCTCGCCACCGATGACCTGCAGGCCATCAATTCGGCGGCTTTGCGCAATCTGACGACCGACCAGCTCGGCGCCCTCGGCTCCGACCAACTGGCCGCCCTGACCACGGCCCAGGTCAATGCCCTGACCAATGCCCAGATCCAGGGCTTGAGCAGCGACGACCTGAACGCCTTCACCACCGCCCAGTTCCGCGCCATGAGCTCGGGCCAGGTGGCCGCCATCTCGACGGATCAGGTCAAGACCCTGACCACCGAAGACCTGGCTGCCATCGGCACCAGTGGCTTGCGTGGCCTGACGGCGGGCCAGGTGGGTGTGCTGACGACCGACCAGATCATCGCCCTGACGACCACCCAGGCGGCTGCGCTGAACAGCGCCCAGGTGGCCGGCCTGAGCACCGAGCAAATGAGCAAGCTGGCCACCGACGACCTGCAAGCCCTGAACACCGGTGCGCTGCGCAACCTCAGCACGGATCAGCTGGGAGCCCTGGGCTCCGATCAGCTGGGCGCCTTGAGCACCGCGCAGGTCAACGCGCTGACGGCGGGCCAGATCCAGGGCTTGTCCACCGACGATCTGAACGCCTTCACCACCACCCAGTTCCGGGCCATGAGCTCCAGCCAGGTGGCGGCGATCTCGACCGACCAGGTGCACGCACTGACCACCGAGGACTTCGCGTCCATCGGCACCGCGGGCTTCCGCGGCCTGACGGTCGGTCAGCTGGGCGCCCTGACCACGGATCAGATCGTGGCGCTGACGACGCAGCAGGCCAACGCGCTGAACAGCGCCCAGGTCGCCGGCTTCACCACCGAGCAGATGCATGCGCTGGCCA
Organism: Burkholderiales bacterium PBB2; assembly: GCA_002255955.1. Classification (GTDB taxonomy): domain Bacteria; phylum Pseudomonadota; class Gammaproteobacteria; order Burkholderiales; family Burkholderiaceae_C; genus Paucibacter_A. The sequence continues at coordinate 7,169 of NKIM01000018.1, forward strand.
CCGATGACCTGCGTGCCTTGACCACCTCGGCGCTGCGCAACTTCAGCACCGAGCAGTTCGAGGCCCTGACCACCGAGCACCTGGTGAACTTCACGACCCAGCAGTTCCAGTCCATCACCGTCAACCAGCTCGACACCCTGAGCACCGATGACATGGTGGCGCTGACAACCACCCAGGTCGCGACCTTCAGCTCGATCCAGATCGGCAGCCTGAGCACCGAGCAGTTCTCCAAGTTCGTGTCGGAAGACATCAAGGCCTTCACCACGGCCCAGATGGCTGGCCTGACCACGGAGCAGATCCACAGCATCACCTCGGATCAGATCAAGGGCTTTGACGCCGAAGACCTGGCCAAGCTGAACATGACCCAGGTGCTGTCCTTTGCCACCGAGGCCCTGACGGCCTTGACGGCGGCCCAGCTCGACGGTCTGTACCTGGCGACCCCGATCGTGCTGGATCTGGACGGCAACGGCATCAACACCTTGAGTGCGGCCCAGGGCGTGAACTTCGACGTCAACGGCACCGGCAACACCAGCCAGAAGTGGGGCTGGGTCGGCGGTAACGACGGCCTGCTGGTGCGTGACCTGAACGGCGACGGCATCATCAACAGCGGCAAGGAGTTGTTCGGCTCCGGCACCGTGCTCGGCACGGGTCAGCGCGCGGCCGACGGCTATGCCGCGATGCGTGAGCTGGACCTGAACCACGACGGCAAGCTGAGCGTGCTGGACCAGAACTTCGGCGAGCTCAAGGTCTGGGTTGACGCCAACCACGACGGCAAGACCGACGGCGGTGAGCTGAAGTCGCTGCAGGATCTGGGCATCACCGAGTTCGACCTCGGCGCCCAGGCCAACAGCACGATCGACCAGGGCAATCTGGTGGGTCTGGTGTCGGGCTACACCACCAGCGATGGTCAGACCCACACCATGGCCGACGTCTGGTTCGCCAAGGACAACAGCCACGGCGAGGCGGCGGCGCCCAAGCTGGGTGATGTGCTGGCCGGACCGGCGGGCACCCTGCTCGGCGAGGGCAGCGCGGTCAAGGGCAGCGAGCTGGATCACAGCCAGAACGCGCAGGCAACCCAGCACCATCTGTTCGTCAAGCACCGTCCGGACGACGACGAGCTGGAGCGCATGAACCCGCTGATCTGATCGACCAGCCTGGACCGGGCCCCGACGCGGGTGCCGGTCGCCCCGCACACCGCGGGGCTGCGAGCTCCGAGCGGGAGGCCAAGTACGGCGTCCTGGCTCGGGGCTCGCTTGCTTTATGCTCCCCCGAAAGCCGATCCACGCTGCTCTTTCTGAGTCTCTGCCATGTCCGACACGCCCGCCACCGATCCTCGCGCGCCCCGCATCCACGCCCTGGCCGATGTGCAAAGCCCGCACATCGGCGCCGGCACGCAGATCTGGCAGTTCTGTGTGGTGCTGGCCGGCGCCCGCATCGGCGCGGACTGCAATCTCAATGCACAGGTGTTTGTGGAGAACGATGTCTGCCTGGGCGACCGGGTGACAGTGAAATGCGGCGTGCAGCTCTGGGATGGGCTGAGCGTGGCCGACGATGTCTTCATCGGGCCCAATGTCAGCTTCACCAACGACCGCACGCCGCGCTCCAAGCGCTATCCGGCCGAGTTCCAGCGCACCCGCATCGAGCGCGGCGCCTCGATCGGGGCCAATGCCACCATCCTCGGCGGCGTGACGATTGGGGCGGGCGCCCTGATCGGCGCCGGCAGCGTGGTGACCCGCGATGTGCCCGCGGGCGAGTTGTGGGTGGGCAACCCGGCCCGCTCCCGCGGACCGGCACCGGCCTGACCCCTCAGGCCCGCGCTGACATCACACGCTGGCTCGAACGACTTGGATCAGGCGCTCGACCTGGGCCTCACTCATGCCCGGCCACAGCGGCAGGCTCAGCACCCGGGCATGGATGGCCTCGGCGATGGGAAAGTCACCCTGGCCATAGCCCAGCTCGGCATAGGCCGGCTGCAGATGCGGCGGCACCGGGTAGTGAATCAGGCTGCCCACGCCCTGGGCCTCGAGCGCGGCGGCCAGGCGGTCGCGCGCCTCATGCTGCACCACGAAGAGATGCCAGGCGGAGCGCAGGCCCTCGGGCTCGACCGGCAGCTGCAGCGGCAGGCCGGACAGGCCATCGCGCAGCTGCGCCGCCAGGCGGCGGCGCTCTTCGGTGGCCGCCTGCAGATGCGGCAGCTTGGCGGCCAGCACGGCAGCCTGGATCTCGTCCAGGCGCGAGTTGATACCCTTGACTTCGTTGTGGTACTTGATGCGCGAGCCGTAGTTGCGCAGCACGCGCAGCTGGGCATCGAGCGACGCATCGGCCGTGGTGACACCGCCGCCATCGCCCATGGCACCGAGGTTCTTGCCCGGGTAGAAGCTCCAGGCCGAGATGTCCGCCAGGCTGCCGACGAGGCGGCCGCGGTACTCGGCCGCATGGGCTTGGGCGCAGTCGTCCAACACCTTGAGGCCGTGGCGGCGCGCCAGGGCCACCAAGGCATCCATCTCGGCCGGCAGGCCGTAGAGATGCACGGGCAGCAGCACCTTGGTCCGGGGCGTGATCGCCGCCTCGACGCGGGCCGGGTCGAGGTTGTAGGTCTGCGGATCGGGCTCCACCGGGACCGGCCGGGCGCCGCACTGGCTGACCGCCAGCCAGGTGGCCACGTAGGTGTTGCTGGGCACGATGACCTCGTCACCCGGGCCCACGCCAAGGGCACGCAAGGACAAGGTCAGCGCATCCAGACCGTTGGCGACGCCGGCGCAATGCTCGGTCTGGCAGAAGCGGGCGTAGGCCGCCTCGAACTGCTGCAGCTCCTGGCCGAGCAAAAACCAGCCGCTGCCGGCCACGCGCAGCAGGGCCGCGTCGATCTCGGCCTGGGCGCTGCGGTAGGCCGGCTGCAGGTTGAGGAAAGGAATCTTCGCCATCTCGCTCATGCCTGGGCTCCCGCGGCGGCCTTGGCTTCCTTCACCGCAGCCAGGAACTCGTCGTAATTGCGGATGTAGTCCTCGGCGCTGTAGGTGTCCGAGGCCAGCACGAGCAAGACGGCGTCCGGCGAAAACTGGTACTGGATGCCCCAGACCATGGGCGGGATGTGCAGGCCCAGGCGGGCGCTGTCGAGCAGGATCTCGTCGCGGTGCTGGCCGTCATCGACGACGATGCCGACCGAGCCCTTCACGCAGACCAGGAACTGGTGGCAGGCGCGGTGGGCATGCTCGCCACGCACCTCGCGGCTGGGCACGTCGTAGACCATGAAGAAACGCTGCGGCTGAAACGGCAGATGGCTGCCGATCTCACCAAAACTGAGGGCACCACGCAGATCGACGATCTTGGGCAGGCGGTGCAAGGTGGCGCGCGCCACGCTGAGCTGTGGCAGGCTGTCGGCCGACAGGGCTGCAGCCCGGGTGGCCGAAGCCTGGCCTGGTAAGTCCACGTGGGGTGTGTCCACATAACCGGTGATGTGGGCGGGGTTGCCGGCGACGATGGCATTGGGTGGCACATCACGGCTGACCACGGCGCCGTCCATCACCAGGGCACGTGCGCCGATGGTCACACCCGGGCGAATCGTGGCGCCTGAGCCGATGCTGGCGCCCTGGCGCACCCGGGTTTGCACAAAGGCCTCGGGCCGCTGCTTGCTGCGCGGGAATGGATCGTTGGAAAAGGTGACGTTGGGGCCGACAAAGACATCGTCTTCGATGCGCACCCCGTCCCAGAGCTGCACGCCGCATTTGATCGTCACCCGGTCACCAACTTCGACATCGTTCTCGATGAAGACGTGGTCGCAGATATTGGCATCGCGGCCGATGCGGGCGCCCGGCAGCACATGACTGAAGGCCCAGATGCGGCTGCCCTCGCCCACCGCCGCGCTCTCCAGCAAGGCCATGGGGTGGACATAGACGCCCGGCGGTGATTGCGATTCAGGGGTCAAGATCGGTGCATTCACGTTGCGGCTCACTCCCGGCTGGCTGGTCGCGCTTGGGTCTCAGGGGCACGGCCGGCGCCGCACCCGATGCTGCGCAGGATACTGGATGCGCTGTCCAAGCAAGCTACGACAAAGCGGGCTGGAGCCCGGCTGTTTACCCCAATGCCAGTGACGCGGTGGCAGACGGCACACCCTATAGACTCAGGTTTAGGGAGCGAATCCCGGCTGAATCCGGCGTTTGGGCCCGGCGGGCTTGCGCTCCAATGCAAGCCAAGGCTGTGGCGCACGCGTTTTCGGACGCTCCAGCGAGAAATTGAACCAGCGAAAGTGCAAACACCCATGAAAAAAGCGTTCATCACCGGTGTGACGGGGCAGGATGGCTCCTACCTGGCGGAATCCCTGCTGGCCAAAGGCTACGAGGTGCATGCCACCCTGCGCCGCAGCTCGGTCTTCACCTCGGCGCGCATCGACCACCTGCTCGAGCACCAACGCTTCAAGACCTACCACGGTGACCTGACCGACTCCAGCAATCTGCACACCCTGCTGTCCAAGATTCAGCCCGACGAGATCTACAACCTGGGCGCCCAGTCCCATGTGGCCGTGTCCTTCGAGGTGCCCGAGTACACCGCTGAGGTCGATGCCCTGGGCACCATCCGCCTGCTCAATGCCATCAAGGATTTGGGCATCAAGCCGCGCTTCTACCAGGCCTCGACCTCCGAGCTTTTCGGCGGCCTGCCCGAGACCGCGCCGCAGAGCGAGAAGACGCCCTTCTACCCCAAGTCGCCCTACGGCGCGGCCAAGCTCTATGCCTACTGGATCGTGGTCAATTACCGCGAGAGCCATGGCCTCTATGCCTGCAACGGCATCCTGTTCAACCACGAATCGCCGCGCCGCGGCGAGACCTTTGTGACCAAGAAGATCACCAAGGCCGTGGCCCGCATCTCGCAAGGCCGCCAGGCCGTGCTCAGCCTCGGCAACCTCGATGCCAAGCGGGACTGGGGTTATGCCAAGGACTACGTCGAAGCCATGTGGCTGATGCTGCAGCAGGAGAAGGCCGACGACTATGTGATCGCCTCGGGCGAAACCTACACCGTGCGCCAGTTCGTGGACATGGCCTTTGCCGAAGTGGGCATCGAGCTGGACTGGCAGGGCGAAGGCGTGAACGAGCGCGGCCTGGACCGCCGCACCGGCCGCCCCCTGGTGGTGATCGACCCGCGCTACTTCCGCCCGGCCGAGGTGGACCTGCTCTGGGGCGACGCCAGCAAGGCACGCGAAAAACTGGGCTGGACCTCCAAGACTTCGATCCGCGACCTGGTGCGCATGATGGTGCAGTACGACCTCAAGAACGAAACCTACGGAGGCCATGAGCCATGATTCTGGTCACCGGCGCCACCGGTTTTCTGGGTCGGCGCGTCTGCCGCCTGCTGGATGCCCAGGGCCAGCCCCATCTGAAGACCTCCATGTCTCTGGGCCTGGACCTGCGCGACCCGATCGCCACCGAGGCCTTTTTTGCCGCCCACAAGCCCAGCCAGGTGATCCACTGCGCGGCCTTTGTCGGCGGCATTCAGTTCGGCTATAAGCATTCGGCCGAGCTCTTTCACAACAACCTGCAGATGACGCTGAATCTGCTCGCCAGCGCCCAGCGCCACGGCGTGCAGCGCATCGTCAACCCCATCTCCAACTGCGCCTACCCGGCCAAGGCCACGCTCTTCAAGGAAGACGAGTTCTGGGACGGCCCGCTGCATGACTCCGTCATGGTCTACGGCTTTGTGCGTAAGGCCTCCTGGGTCGGGGCGCAAGCCTATGCCCAGCAGTACGGGCTCGATGTGATCAACCTGATCCTCTCGAATATGTACGGCCCCGAGGATCATTTCGAGGAAGAACGTTCCCATGCCCTGGGCGCCCTGGTGATGAAGTTCGCCCGGGCCAAGAAGCTGGGCCTGCCCGAGGTGGTGGTCTGGGGCAGCGGCACGCCGGTGCGCGAATGGCTGCATGTGGACGATGGCGCGCAAGCCCTGGTCCGCGGCCTGGCCGCGCCCCGCTGCGAGCAGCCGGTGAACATCGGCGTCGGCCGCGGCATCTCCATCCTGGCCATGGCCGAGATGATCCAGCGCGAGATCGGCTACACCGGCCGCCTGGTGCTGGACCCGAGCAAGCCCGACGGCGCCCCCTACAAGACGGTGGACGGCAGCCGCGCCCAGGCCCTGCTGAACTGGTCCCCCGAGATCGATTTTGAAGACGGCGTGCGCGCCACCATCCGCTGGTATCTGGAGCAAGAAGCCCATGGCAGTCACTGAAATCAAGCAAGGCGAGCTGGTGCTGGCCCGCCACATCCCGGCCAGCGTGGCCTGGAGCGGCGGCCTGCAGTTCTTTTCCCCCGAGGGTGACTACCAGCAGGTGGGCACCTGGGGCTATGAGCAGGGCAAGACCCTGCTGGCCCACAGCCACAATGAAGTGAGCCGCGAGGTGCTGTGGACGCAGGAAGTGCTCTACATCCGCGCTGGCCGGGTGCGCGCCGAGATTTACGACACGGCCGATCAGAAAGTGGCCGAGTTGGAGGCCGGCGCCGGTGACATCCTGGTGCTGCTGCGCGGCGGCCACGGCTATCACATCCTGGAGAACGGCACCCAGGTGCTGGAGATCAAGAACGGCCCCTACGTCGGCGCCGACGCCGACCGGAGGCGGCTGTGAGCGAAAAGGCTGTGAACGAAGCGAGCGCGCTGATCAAGGTCCATCTGGGCTGCTGGCACCGGGTCATCCCCGGCTTCGTCCATGTGGACCTGTGCGACATGCCGCACATCGACCACAAATCCGGCATCGATGCCCTGCCCTTCTTGGCCGACAACTCGGCCTCGCTGATCTACTGCAGCCATGCGCTGGAGTATTTCGACCGCGACCAGGCCAGGGAGGTGCTGAAAGAGTGGCACCGGGTGCTGGCGCCGGGCGGCGTGCTGCGCCTGGCCGTGCCGGACTTCCAGGCCCTGATCCAGGTCTACCAGCAGACCGGCGAGTTGGCCCGGGTTCTGGGCCCGCTCTACGGCAAGATGGCCATCCAGACCGAGCAAGGCCCGGCCACCCTGTACCACAAGACCACCTACGACCAGGCCAGCCTGAGCACCCTGCTCGAAGCATGCGGCTTTGTCGCCCCCGAGCGCTGGGACTGGCGCCAGACCGAGCATGCCGCGGTGGACGACCACTCGCAGGCCTACTTTCCCCACATGCAAAAGGACACCGGCATCCTGGTGTCTCTGAACCTGCAGGCGCGCAAGCCCACCTGACCCCGCCATCATGAGCGACACACCAGAATTCATCCCCCAGATGCGGCCGCTGTTCGGCGGCGAGGAAAAGGCCGAGCTGATGGCCTACCTCGACGAAGACGGCTTCTTCACCGAGTTCAAGAAGACCGAGGCCTTCGAGCGCCAGATCGCCGAGTTCACCGGCGCGCGCCACTGCATCGTCGTCAACAACGGCACGGTCTCGCTGACCCTGGCCGCCATCGCCGTGGGCGTGGGCCCGGGCGATGAAGTCATCGTGCCCGACTACACCATGATCGCCACGCCCAACTCGGTGAAGATGCTGGGCGCGCAGCCGGTGTTTGTCGATGTCGACCCCGACACCCTGATCCTGGACCTGGCTGCCACGCGCGCCGCCATCACGCCCAAGACCCGCGCCATCATGCTGGTCTCGGCCAACGGCCGCGCGCCGGCCTGCGGCATCGCGGCCTTCGAGGCCCTGGCGCGCGAAACCGGCGTGGCCCTGATCGAAGATGCCGCCCAGTCCCTGGGCTCCGTCTACCCTGACGGCCGCCACATCGGCCGCGCCGGCGCCATCGGCAGCTTCTCCTTCTCGGCCCCCAAGATCATCTCCACCGGCCAGGGCGGCGCCCTGATCACCGACGACGATGCCCTGGCCGACAAGCTGCGCCGCCTGAAGGACTTCGGCCGCGCCGCCGGCGGCACCGATGTGCACGACAGCATCGGCTACAACTTCAAGTTCACCGAGCTGCAAGCCTGCGTGGGCCTGGCCCAGATGCGCCAGCTGCCCGGCCGCATCGAGCGCAAGAAAGACATCTGGCGCCGCTATGCCGAAGGCCTGGCCGGCATCCCCGGCATCCAGCTCTTCGCCCATGACCTGAGCCTGTGCACGCCCTGGTTCATCGACTGCCGCGCCGAGCGCCGCGATGCCCTGGCCGCCCATCTCAAGGCCCAGGGCATCGGCACCCGCACCATGTACCCGCCCATCCACCAACAAAAGGCCTATGCCTTGCCTGGCCATCACCCGGTCGCCGAAGAGATCGGCCGTTCGGGCCTGTGGCTGCCGTCCATGATCCAGCTGAGTGACGCGCAGATCGAGCGCATCTGCCAGAGCATCCGCAACTTCTACCTGGGCTGAATCACCTAGCCCAGGCGGCAGCCGCCGCTGCAGCGCAAGAAAGCCCAAGCCTCTCGGCACGCCGCCGGGGGGCTTTTTCTTTTGCTTGAATCACTCAAAAGCACGGGACGAAAAAAGAGCCCCGAAGGGCTCTTGCGCGTCTGTGGTCCGTGGCGCTTACAGCACATCGGCCGCAATCTTCTGGCGCACCGAGGGCGGCACGAAATCGAAGATGTTCGAGGCCAGCATCAGATCGCCGGGTTTGCTGTCCAGGGCCTCGATGCTGGCCACCACATACCGGGTTGGCGTGTTCAGCAGCAGATTGCGCACCTGCAGGTAGGCGCCCTCGCTGGACAGCCAGGAGCCCTCGCCGTTGATCAGGCAGTTGGAGTCGATGAAGCGTTCTTGCTTGGCATGGATGTCCAGGCGCGCCGCCACATCGATGCGGTTGTCGCCGACATTGCGCATGCCCCAGACCTGCAGGCCGGTGCTTTGCAGACGGGCGAACAAGAGGCTGCGCAGGATGTTGAAGATGTCTTCGCCGTACAGCGCGCCCACCTCGGCCGCCTGGCGCACGCGCGCCTCAAACGGCGTGCGCGCATCGATCTGGAAGCGGTCACCGGGCAAGGCCTCAACCTTGGCCAGCAGATAGGCCTGCAGGAAATCACGCCGGCTCGGCGATGCCTTGATCAGGCGGTGCACCGTCTGGGCAAAGCTGACGGTGAAGGGGTTGACGTCGAACAGCACCAGCTCGGCCAGGCCCTGGCCGCTGCAGGCCTGCATCTGGTCGAGGCTGAAGAAACCACCGCAGCTGGCAAACAAGCTCTTGCCCACATAGCGGCCGCGGGCCGCGTTGAGCTGCTGGATGTGGCGCTGCACCAGGCTGACGGCCTCGGCCGTGCCCAGGTAGACATCGTTCCAGCTCTGGAAGGAATGCTTGCCGTCCATTTGCGCCGTCAGGCCCACCTGGCCGTAGAAGCCAGCCACATCGTCCCAGCGCAGGGCTTGGCTCTTGCCGGCCAGGGTGAAGAGCACATTGCGCTCGGGCGACTGCCAGCCCGGCAGACGCTGCAAGGGCGAGACCTGCAGGCTCAGCAAGCGGGCGATGCTGTAGAGCTGCTCGCTGTTCAGGCAGTTGGCGATGCAATGGTCGATGCGCACCGCCTCGCTGACCTCCCAGTCGCTGCTGGCCGCGTTGTGCTCCAGGATGTGGACCTGCTCGAAGTGCTGCAGCGCCCAGCGCAAGGTCTGGATGAAACGCAGCTGCGGCACGCCGCAGCCCAGCAGCACATGCAGGAAGCAGTGCTGGATGCCGGCGAACTGGGCCGGATCGGCGGCCAGGGCCTCGTCCACCGAAACGTTGACGCGCTGCACCTCCAGCTCGCTGAAGCCGAAAGGCCGCACATGCGTCACCTCGACAAAGCGGGCGCCGCCAATGGCTTGGGCGCTGGCCTGCAGTGCAATCTGGTGCGGGTCGGCCGGACGGCCGGCCACGGCCGTGCTCGCCGCCTGGGGCGCCGCAGCCGGGGCCGCGGCAGACGTCGGGCCAAAGCCGGCGGGCACCCGGCCCATGCGGCGGGCGGCAAAGTTCTCGTTGCTGAAACTGGCCTGGCCAAAGCACAGCACCGGCTGGCGCAACTTGCCCAGGGGCAAGGTGGCGAGCGAGGCAATCGACCAGCCGGCGCGCAGGCCCGCCTCGGTCTCATGGCTGGCCAGATAGGCCTCGTCGGGCGTGGCCATGCCGATCAGCTTCATTTCACCGACCTGCTCCAGCGCCCGCATGCGGGTGACGCCGTAGATGCGATGGGCATTGAAATGGGTCAGGTCTTGCCCCACCGGCACGGCGACGGCGCACATGCCATGCGGTGCGATGCAGCGCGACATCAGCAAGAAGGTGTAAAGGTCGCCCAGCGGCATGAAGCGGTCGCCGTAGCGGCCCAGGCCCGAGTGCTCGATGGAGCTGTAGGACAGCACCATGTCGTAGGCCTGCTCGTGGCGATCCAGCTCCTGCAGGTACTGGTCCCAGGTGATGGTGCGCACGGGGGTCGGGCTGCGCAGCTCGCCGTCCCAGTGGATCTCGCGGTACTCGACCGTGGTGACCTCGGCCGCGCCAAACAGGCAGCACAGCAGTTCCAACCAGTAGGTCTCGGATCCAATGATCAGGACCTTGCTGCCGCGGATATGGCTTTGCAGCTTGGCGATCTGGGACAGGGCTTCCGGATACGGGCAGATGGAGCGGAAGTCTTCTTCGCTGAAGCGGGCCAGGCCGCCCTCCACCCAGCGGCTGAAGCGCTCGGCATCCCAGCGCAGCACCGGGGTCGAGCTGCTGACCATGATCATGCGCTCGAGGATGGGGGTCTTGTAGCCCAGGGTCTCCCAGTAGATGAACTCGGGCGGCACGGTTTCCAGCGGCGCCGGTCCGGGCTCGCCCTGAACGGCGCTGAGCGGAAACTTCGCACCGCCGCGCGGCAGCATCTGGGTGCAGCGCTGCACGAACAAGCTGTTGACCTGCTCCAGGGCCGAGACCGGCGCCGCCGCCGGCGACAGCACGGTGCTGGCAGGAACTGCGGCCTCCTGCAGCACGCCGTGCAGGTGGCGGGAGATTTCGGCAAAGGTGCTGCCCGGGTGGAAGACCACCAGGCTGACGCAGGACAGCAGGTAGATGTCCTTCAGCGCATCGACGCCGTGATCGGCGCTGACGGTGTAGCTGTCCGGATCGCCCCAGACCGCCTTGCCCTCATTGAGCTGCAGGTGCAGTCGGTCGTGGCGGCTCATCAGCTGGCTGGGGAAGAGCTCACGCAGGCCATGTTCCAGCTGTTCGTCTTCGGTCGAGAGGAAGAACTTTTCGCCGCGGTCCACGCCAATGCGCTCGCGGATCAGGCCGCTGTAGAGATCGAGCGCGTCCTTGAGGCCGAAGTCGGTGCCGCGGGCATGCACGCCCTTGGTCTGCAGCGTCAGGCCGTGCTCGGCCGCCTGGGCCAGCACCTGGGCGCGGATGTCATCGGCTGGAACCAGGCTGCGCAGAGCCGCGATCGAGAGATCGCGCGGTACACAGTCGAGGTAGTCGTTGTCGTAGACGATCACGGTTTCGTGAGCATCGTCCAGCTTGAGCGCCTGCGAATGCTGGGGCGTGGAGAACTGCGAGATCTTGAGCAGCTGGTCGCGGCCAAAGCGCTCGGCCTCGCGCGTGACGCCATGGCCTGGCCCCTTCTCGGTGAACAAGGCCACGCTGCGGCCAGCCAGGGCCTCGATTTCGGCCAGGCTGATGGGTTCGAACTGGTTCTGGTACAGGCGCTCCAGCGGCGTCAGGCAGCCGTTGGGGGTGATCGAATCCCAGTAGACGCGCAGCTTGCGCCCGGTCAGGCGGCAATAAGCCATGGCCGCAGCCAGGGGGCGCAGGCGATTGCCCAGGCCACTGGTGCAGTAGGCGATGAAGAACTTGTCTGCCATGCTCGGGTCTCCGTGCGGTTCCAGGGGGTATCCCTGCAGTATCCCGGTGCACCGGCGGCGCGAAACAGCAAAAAGCCGGGACAAGCCCGGCCTTTCAAAAGCGGCATTCCTTCACGGCGGCCCTGCCCCGGGCGCCGGGCCGTCGGCTCACGGCCCCCACTCGAAGCCGAGCAAGCTGTTGGGCAGGCCGGCATCGAGGCTGTCATGCCGGCTGCCCTGCACCTGGGCGCGGCAAGGCGCGCCCGTCTTGAGCGCAATGGCCGATTCCAGCGCCGCCACATCGGCCAGCGGCGCGGATTCCGAGGCCAGCACCAGCATCTGCCCTTGCGGCTTGAAGGCTCCCGCCACCAGGCTCAGCAAGGGCTGGAGCAGGCGGCCCGAGGCACCCAGCACCACGATCAGGTCAAAGCCGCCATCGTCGGGGCGGAAGGCCAGCTCGCCGCCCGCCAGCTGTTCGGCGCGCAACTCGATGCGGGTGCCGACGCAGCCAGGCAAAAAGGCGCAGAGCGCCGCCTCAGCGCGCGTGCGCTCCTCGGCCTCGAAAGCCGCGGGCTCGGCGCCGGTGATGCTCACCAGCAGCAAGCGCCCGGGCTTGCCGCGCCAGGGCGCCAGCCAGTCGTTGAGCGTGGCCGCCACCTGGCGGCGTGGCGCCACCTGGGCACCCAGGCTGGAACCGGCCTGATGGCAGAGGTACTCGAACAGCTCCAGGCGCGCGTTGTAGCTGCGGCCCTCGAAGCGGCCGTGGTCCAGGTAATGCTGGCGCGGATTGGCGCGCGCCGCCGGGTCCTGGCGGTGCATCCAGGCGTAGCGCACCGCGTCGAAGTTGGCATGCACGCGGTTGGGCTGGATGTTGGCGCTGTTCTGGATCAGGTCATTGTCATGCTTGAGCCCGGGCAGGTAGTCGATCTGGGCCCGGGCGCAGTGGATGGCGAAGTCGAACGACATCTGGTCGCGCTTGCAGAAATTCAGGATCTGCTCCCACCAGATGACGCCGAACTTCACCAGCACCGGGTGCATGTGCTGACGCAGGATGACAGTGCAGGTGCTCAGCGGCGTGATGTCGCTGAGCGGCATGCGGCTGGCGTAGAAATCCAGCTGGGCGCTCAAGCGATCGACCGATTCATAGCCCAGCTGCACGATGGCCTCGGCCTCCTGGCGCGGGTTGCTGCGCGTGGTGTGGCGGAAGGTGCGAAAGGCGTAGGGGCTGGCGCACTGCAGATCGGCCGCCCGCGGCATGCGCTTGAAGCGCACGATGTTGTCGACGTAGAGGCTGTACTCCCAGTCCGGCAGGTACTCGTGCGGCAAGGCCTTGGGGCGGCGCGAGAGTTTCTCGGGCGGCAGCGGCGTGTCGTCGAGGTAACGGAACTCCCAGACCGAACTGCGCAGCGCGCGGTTGTCGGTGAAGCAGACAAAACCGATCTCGAGATCGGTGTCCTCGCGCGGCAGCTCCAGCTCGGACAGCGGGTCGCCCAGCGGCTCTTTGGAGCCCGTGAGCACGGTGTAGATGACCAGTCGGGGGCGTCGAGCGGCAGGCGTCGTCATGGGCGGGATTGTGTCAGTCGGTGAGGCACAAAGCCGTTCAGCGCAGCGGCGTCATCACGCCGCGGCCCATGGACCACATCATGGCCACGGCCTGCTGGCCATCGAACAAGGCATTGACATGGGCCACACGCAGGGAAAAGTAATCCGACTCGCTGCCCATCACATCGAAGAGCGATCGGCGACCCAGCTGCTGCCACTGCTGCAAGGTGGACACGCGCAGACGGTCGCTGTTGCGCAGGATGTCGACGATGCGGCGCGCGCGGTCGAAGGACGACACGGCCGACTCGTGGATGTCGATCAGGCGGTAACGGCGCGCCTCGATGGCATCTTCGCGCTGCAGGCGGGCGGCCTCGGCGCGCTTGCGGGCCGAGTTGATGGCCGGCTCGGCCGTGGCGTTGTAAATGGGCATAGAGACACTGAGGCCCGCCGACCATTCGGCACCCTTGCCGAAGCCGGCAATGGCCGCGCCGGTACCGGTGACATTGATCTGCGGCTTGAAGCTGGCCGCCACCGAGTCGGCGTAACTGGACTGGGCCTTGGCCTGGGCATCGAGCTGGGCCACATCGGGCGCGCTGACCACATCGCGCTGCATCTCTTCCAGATCCGGCACCTGGGTCAGCAAGGCCGAATAGCTGGCGCTTGGCGGCAGGTTGTCGCCGACCAGGCGGCGCAGCCGGGCCTCGGTCTGCACCAGGGCCGACTGGGTCTGCTGCACCGACAGCTCGGCCTGTTGGCGGTTCTTGACCGCCTGCACCAGCTCGCTGGCACGGCCGCGGTCGGCCTTGACGATGGTGTCCAGCGCCTCCACCAGGCAGGACATCTTGCGCACGTACTGGGCGTAGACCTGGCCTTGCAGCTGGTAGCGGCTGCGATCCATGGCCAGAGACACCGTCTGCAGGGCCAGCTGCTGCTCGGAGCTGACCAGGCCCAGGCGGGCCGATTCGGCCAATTGGCTGCGCCAGCTGGCCAACATGCTGTTGCGGCCGAAGTCGTAGAGCGGCGCGCTGACGGTGAGGCTGGCGCGGCCCTGGTTGCCGTGGCTGACCGGCAGATCGCCGGCCTTGACGCCGACATTGGACAAGCTGCCTGCCAGATTGACCTGAGGCAGGCGGGCGGCACGGGCTTCTTCCCAGTCCAGCCGGGCAGCCTGGGCCAGCATATTGGCCGCGCCCAGCGCCTGGCTGCGCTTGAGCGTGAGGTCCACCAACTCCTGCAGCTGGCTGCGCGGGTCGATGAACTGGGTGTCCACCATGCGCGCATCGCGGCCGCTGCTGCTGGGCAAGGCATCTTCTTCGCCGCACTGGCTTTGGTTGGCAGGTTTCTCTGCCGCAGCGGGTGCTGCGGGCGCCGTCGCTGCTTTCGCGGGGTTCCTGGCGCTCGCCTTGCCGGCAGGTGCACTGAACGCGCCACCGCAGGTGCCCAGCGCCAGCGCCAGGCCAGCCAGGCAGGGCAAAAGTCGGGGCACACGCCGGGGCAAAACAGGGCGCCCTGCTCGGCCAGCAGTGGTGCGTGCGGCGGTTTGAAGAGGTTCGGTCAGCATGACCGATACTTCATCACAGCGGCCCCATCACGAAGCCTGGAACAGCGCTCGCATGACGCCGCAAATCGACGGTTCCCGCGCAGGCCTCGACGAGGCTCAGCGCTCGCTCATCGCCTCGCGCGCCTTGAGCATGGGGCGCAGCAAGAAGCTCAGCACCGAGCGCTCGCCCGTCTTGATCTCGACCGTGGCGCTCATGCCCGGGATCACCTGCACCGCCTCGCCCTTGTAGCGCAGGGTGCTGCGCTCGGAGCGCACCAGGGCACGGTAGTAGCGCCCAGCCCCGCCGGCCTTGTCGGATTCGCCCAGGGCATCCGGGCTGATGTACTCGACCCGGCCCTCCAGGCCGCCGAAGATGTTGTAGTCAAAGCCCTGCAGCTTGACCTTGGCCCTCTGGCCCACGCGCAGATAGCCGACCTCGGCCGGCTTGATGCGGGTCTCGATCAGCACCTCGTCGGTCAGGGGCACGATCTCCATGATGGGCGCGCCAGTGGTGATGACACCGCCGACGGTGTTGGCGCGGATGTTCTTGACCAAGCCGTGGACGGGCGAAGTCAGCACGGTGCGCTTGATGGCGTCCTCGCGCACCACCATCTGCTCGTCCTGCATGGCCAGATCGTTCTGCAGCTTGACCAGCTCGGAGCTGGCCTCCTGGCGGAAACGGCTGATGCGCTCGCTGCGCTGCTGCTGCAGCTCGTTGATCTGGCGCGAGAGGTGCATGACCTCGACATTCGACATCAGCCCTTTGGCCGCCATGTCCTGCGAGATCTTGAGCTCACGCGCCAGCATGCCGATGCTGCGCTCCAGGCTGGCCACCGCCTCGCTGAGCAGGCGCTGGCGGGCCTGGTAGGCGCCGGTCTCGGCCGCCACGATGGCGGGCACAGCCTTGAGCTCCTCCGGAAAGTTGAGCGGCTGGTTGTTGGCCTCGGCCGTCAGGCGGGCCACCGTGGCCTTGGAGGCCAGGCGTTTGACATTGCCTTCGTTCTGCTGCGCCTCCACCCTGGTGGGGTCGAGCTTGGCGAGGATCTGGCCCTCCTGGACCTCTTCGCCCTCGCGCACCATCAGCTCGCGCAAGATGCCGATCTCCATGCTGGCAATCACCTGCTCGCGCCCATCGGGCACCACCACACCGTCGCTGCGGCTGAGCTGGTCGACCTGGGTCAGGCCCGCCCAGATGATGGCAATCACCAGCGCGGCCAGCAGCAGGTACAGCGCCCAGGTGACGCGCGGCAAGGGCTCGTCGATATGGGCGGCCGCCAGGCTGCTCAAAAACTCTTGATCTCCACGGGCTGTGCTCATCGCAGCCATCCCCTGCCCTTGTTCTTCGTTGGGTTCTTGCGGCTCATGAAAGATTCCGAGGCACCTTCACCCGGGCTCAAACCGAGGCCGAGCGCTGCACCGGCTGCGCAGCCGGGTGCATGTGCAGATTGGAGGCGGCCTCAGCGCCGGCCGCGGCCGGCTGGGCTGGGCGCACGCCCGAGAGCGCGGCCAGCACCTGGTCGCGCGGGCCATCCATGACCAGGCGACCGGAGTCCATGACCATGATGCGGCTGACCAGTTCCAGCACGGCCGGGCGGTGCGTCACCACCACCAGGGTGCACTCGCCGGCGGCGTCGCGCAGTTGGCGCAAGAAGGCCACTTCGGACTGCGCATCCATGGAGCTGGTCGGCTCGTCCATCAAGAGAATTTGCGGCTTGGTGACCAGGCTGCGCGCCAAGGCCACCAGCTGCCGCTGGCCGCCCGATAGCAGGCTGCCCATTTCACCCACGGGCAGGTCCCAGCCCATCGGATGACCGGCCACCACACGGTCCAGGCCGGTCAGGCGCGCCACCTCCACGAGTCGTGAGGCATCCACATGGGCGCGGCCCATCAGCACGTTGTCGCGCAGCGTGCCATGGAACAGGCGCGGGTCCTGCGACACAAAGCCGACGCGGGCGCGGAACTCGGCCGGGTCGATCTGGCGCAGGTCGATGCCATCGACCTCCACCATGCCTTCGGACGGCAGGTACAAGCCCGCCAGCATGCGCAGCACCGTGGACTTGCCACTGCCGATGCGGCCCAGCACCGCCACCCGCTCGCCGGCCTTGAGCCGCAGGCTGACCGAGCGCAGCACGCGCGGCGCATTGCCCTCGCCTTCCATCGGGTAGGAGAAGCTCACGTCATGCATGCCCAGGCTGCCCGAGACACGCGACAGCGGCACATAGTTGCGGCTGGCATCGCGCTCGGTCGGGCGTGACATCAGCTGGTTCAGGGCGATGAAGGCCGCTTGCGCGCTCTGGTACCGCGCTGCCAGCCCCACCACGCTGTTCAGCGGCGCGATCGCGCGGCCTGCGAACATGATGGCGCCCATCAGCGCACCCGCGCTGATGATGCCGTCTTCAATCAAGTAGACGCCCCAGACCAGCATGACCAGGGTGATCACCTGCTGCATGCTCATGGCGATATTGCTGCTCAGGCTGTGCAGGCCGCGGCTGCGCATGGAGGCTTCGGCGGCGATCGCCGTGCTGACCTCGTAGCGCTGCAGGAAACGGCCTTCAGCGCCAGCGGTCTTGAGATCTTCCAGGCCTTCGATGGCTTCGACCAAGGTGCCCTGCAGATCGGCCGATTCGTTCATGTGCGTGCGCACGGCCTTGCGCATCTGGTTCTTGATCGCAAAGGTCAGGCCCAGCACCAAGGGGATGGCCAGCACGATCACCCAGCCCAACGGCCCACCGACCAGAAAACACATGGCCACGAAGAGCACGATGAAAGGCAGATCGGTCACCACCGTGACGCTGGCCGAGGCGAAGAAGTCGCGCACCACCTCGATCTGGCCGATGGTGCTGGCGTAGGAACCGGCCGAGGCCGGGCGGTGCTCCATGCGCACGCCCAGGGTCTGGCGGAACAGCTTGGAGCCGATGATGAGGTCGGCCTTGCGGCCGGCGATGTCGATCAGGTGCGCGCGCAGCTGCCGGGCAGCCAGGTCAAACGCCACGGCCAGGCCCGCGCCGACGGCCAGGGTCCACAGCGTCACGAAGGACTGGTTGGGGATGACCTTGTCGTAGATCACCGTGGTCACCAGGCCGGTAACCAGCATCAGCACATTGCTGAGCAAGGCTGCCACCATGGCGGCACGGTAGTAGGGCACAAAGCGCTTGAGCGTGCCCCAGAGCCAGTGGCTGCCGTCGGTGCGCAGCAGCGGCTCGCCACGGCTCTGCGCCTGTGAGGTCTCGGGCAGGGTCAGCAGCATCAGGAAGCCGCTGTACTCGGCCTCCAGCTCGGACGCTGAAGCGGTGCAGACATTGGCATCGGCACCTGGGAACACCACCTCGAACTGGTACTCGCCGCCGGGCTGGGCCGGGTCTAGGCGGCGCACCAGCACGCAGGCATCGCCGCCATTGAGCAGCATCACCGCCGGCAGCAGCAGCGGGTTCACATCCTCGATTTTCTTGCGAGCCAGGCCGGCGCTGTAGCCGGCTTCGCGCATGACGCGCAAGGCCTGGTCGGGGCTGAGCGGGCCACCGCCGGTCAAGCCGGCGCAGAGCGATTCGGCCGAGCGGGCACGGCCATGGTGCTGGGTCATCCAGACCAGGGCATGGAGCAAGGGGTTGCCAATGTCGGACGCCGCCTGGTCCTGCCAGCTGTCATCCTGGCCGCTGGCTTCTTCGGCAGGCGCGCTGCGATCCACAGCCAGGTAGATCCCGGGCTGCGCGGCCGGACGGCCGCCGTCGAAGAATGAATCGTGTCGCTGAGTCACTGTCGTCCTTCAGCCACGCCGTCAGGCCTTTTTCTGCTTCTGGCGCTGCGCCACAGCCATGGTTTCGAGCTTGTTTTCAAGATCGCGCACCAGGCCCGGAATGTCGAACAGTGTGGACTCGCGCCCTTGTTCGCGCAAGAAGCGCTTGTAGGAGCGGGCACGGGCCGGGTTCTGGCCAATCTGCACCGCACGCTGCTCGTACTCTTCCAGCGAATGGGTCACCAAATCGGGCAAGCCGACATGGGTCAGCAGGCTGCCGGCCATGCGCGAGATGTAGGTGCGGCCCGAGCGGGTCAGGATGGGCGTGCCCATCCACAGGCAGTCGCTGGCCGTGGTGCCAGCGTTGTAGGGGAAGGTGTCCAGCACCAGATCGGCCAAGGCAAAGCGCGCCACGTACTCGGGAGGCGCCACACGCGGCGCAAAGATCAGCCGCTCGGGCGCAATGCCGTGCGAGGCCGCCACCTTGAGCATATTGGCATGCGACCAGGGGTTGTCAGCCAGCAGCCAGAGCACACTGCCCTCCACCTGCTGGAGCACACGCATCCAGGCGTGGAACATCTCTTCGCTGAACTTGTGGTTGTTGTTGAAGGAGCAGAAGACGAAGGCGTCTTCCGGCAGCTGGTACTGGGCGCGGGTGGGCTCGGGGCCGACCAGGCGCTTGCGGTCGCTGATCTGATAGCAGCGGTCCAGGTAGATGGGCTTCTCGGTGCAGTAGGGCAGGTACTCGGTGGGCATGACGAAGCGGTCGGCAATCATCCAGTCCACCCCCGGCAGGGCCGAGGTCGCCGGCAGCCCCATCCAGCAGGCCTGGATGGGCGCGGGCCGGTAGGCCAGGATATTGGGCCGGGCGCCGTTGGTCAGGCCTTGCAGGTCGATCAGCACATCGATGCCCGCGGCGGCAATCGTGCGCGCCGCCGTCAGGTCGTCCATGCCATGCAAGCGCACATGGTGGTCAAAGGACTTGACGATGCGCTCGCGCAGCGGCGTGCCGTCGTCACGGCTCCAGCAAAAGCCGAAGACCTCGAAACGGCTGCGGTCGTGCAGCTCGTAGAGCTCGGCCGTCATCAGGCCGACGGCGTGCATGCACAGATCGCCCGACAGGTAGCCGATGCGGATGCGCCCGTCACGCGGGCGCTGGGCCGCCGCCAGCTCGTGCAGGGGGCGGTCCTTGTAGTCGATCACCTTTTCATGGACAAAACGCTGCGCCACCATCAGCTGCAGCGCCGGGTCGTCGCTGGCGCTCAGCATGGCCAGCAGCGAGGTGCCGACCAGCAGCTGGTTGAGCGTCACCTCACCCACCGGCTGGTACACCGGCCAGGCGCATTGCTTCTGGCGGATGTGCACATAGTGCTGCAGCACACTGCCCTGGCGCGGGTTGATCTCCAGGCTGCGCACCATCAGTGCCTGCGATTCGTCGTAGCGCTTGAGGTTCTCCAGCAGGCGGGCGCCGTTGTTCAGGGCATGGAGCAGCAGTTCCTCTCCATCGCGGCCCTTGGCCTGCACGCGCAGATCGTCGTAGACCAGGCGCCATTGCTCCAGCGCCTCTTCCTGGCGGCCGAGCTGCTCCAGCTGATGACCCAAATTGAGGCGAGCCTGGACAAAGCTGTCATTGAAAGCCAAGGCCTTGCGATAGACCTGCTCGGCTTCGGCATGGCGGTTCATCGCCCCCAGCAGCGTGCCCCAGTTGTAGCAGGCCACATGGGCCAGCGGCGAGGGCGTGGCCTCCACCCAGACCTGGTAGAGCAAGGCCGCCGCTTCCAGCATGCCGGCCTGCTGCAGATGGCTGCTGCGGTCCATCAGCTCGGGCAAGCCCATCTGGCCGCTGCGGGCGCGGGCCAGCAGCTGTTCCACCTCGGGAACGGCAGTGTTCGGCGTTTGGGTCGGCGGGGTGGACAGATCCATGGCTGTGCAGACCGCGGGCGAGGCGGCTGAGAGTTGGGCGGCGTGAAGGCGAATACGGTTCAAAAAGGCACCCCATGCCCGCTCGGCACCTGCACAGGCCCGAGACGGAATGAAGCATGCCCTGATGTTAGGAGCGCCCGTCCCCTCTGGGCGGCCCGATTAGGGCGGAAAAGCCTGGCCTGTTCCCCGCTTGAAGCGCACCAGACGCACAGCCGGCCAGGGCGCATGTCGAGGCAGAGATTGCAGGGCAAAGCCAGGCCTTTTCTCGCTACAGCCCTCCACCCCCCTGCCGAAAATGAGATGAACCCTGTTGGAGGGGGCGCGGCCATGAGTGAGGCCGCCAAACTAGAGCAAAAAAATGTGGAACGCATTTCTGACTCGTTGGGCCAGGAGCCGCGCAGCGTCGCCCTCGCGCGGACACAACAGCATCACCAGCCGCCAGAGCACCCTGCCGCCGAGCCGCAGCGGGGCGGCCAGCAGCCGCATCTCGCTGAGCGGCAGTGATTCCATCTGGCAAAGCCTCTTGCGCTGGATGCCCGGCGACAGCGACCCCTGGGGCGCCAGCCAGCCGCCCTCGCCCGCCAGCACCGAGAACCTGGCCAAGGCGCGCGCTGAGTTCCAAGCCTGCATGGCGGGGCTGTACAGCCCTCCAGCAGACAGCAGCGCCGAGCCTGACACGCCCCCGCCGGTCGACAGCGTGCGCGAGTTACAGCGCAGCATCCGCCGCGCCCGCAGCCTGCGCGACCTCTGGCATCTGCGCACCTGGCTGTACACCGAAGTGGCCCGACAGTTCTCCCAGCACGAGGCCGAGCAGCGCCTGCAGCGCCTGGACGCTTTGTTCCAGGGCAAGGCCTCTCAAGCCCTGAACGCCGAACAGCAACGCCTGCTGACCCAGGCCCAGGCGCGCATCCAGGCCAAGCTGCAAGCCCAAGCCCATTCAGAAACCCTGGCACGCATCCGCGAGGCCCGCAGCGCTGCCAAGGTGCAGACGGCGCAGAACAGCAACACCCCCCAAGCCCTGGCCGCCGACACCGTGGCGGCCGCCCTGCCCGAACCCTGCGCCACGCATTGATTGGAACGACACGAGGAAGCTGGCCGGACAGAGGCCAGCCCTGGACCGCCATGGAACTGACCTTGCGTGACATCCCCCATTTCCCCCCGCCCTGGGCATTTGCTTGCACCGCCCAGTCCGACGAGCGGCGCGGCCGCATCGCTGCGCGCCGCACCTTTGTGGCGCTCAAGCTGTGCTTCATGCGCGCTGCAGCCGAGCTTCGCGGCGTTCACGGCGAGCACCTGCAAACCCTGATTCGCCAGGCCAGCGAGCCGATCGAGCTGTGGCTGATCCGCGGCAGCCTGCTGGCCGCCCTGTCTCGCATGGGCGAGGCCGGCCTGATGCACAGCGCGCGGGTGCAACTTGCCCTGCAAGAGGCCTATCCAGAACGCAGCGCCCGCTGAGGCCCCGCCGATTTCGTTACGGGGCGCAAGCGCGGGAGGCCCGATGCAAAAGCTCGGTGCAAAATAGGCCTCACGCATGAACATCATCATCCTCGACGACTATCAGGACGCGGTGCGCAAGCTGCACTGCGCGGCCAAGCTGGAGCACCTCAATGCCAAGGTCTTCACCAACACGGTGAAAGGCATCGGCCAGTTGTCGATACGGCTGCGTGACGCCGAGGTGCTGGTGCTGATCCGCGAGCGCACCCAATTCCCGCGCCAGCTGCTGGAGAAGCTGCCCAAGCTCAAGCTGATTGCCCAGACCGGGCGCGTCGGCAACCACATCGACATCGAAGCCTGCACCCGGCTGGGCATTGCAGTGGCTGAAGGTGTGGGCTCGCCGGTGGCGCCGGCCGAGCTGACCTGGGCCTTGATCATGGCGTCGATGCGGCGCCTGCCCCAGTACATCGGCAACCTCAAGCATGGCGCCTGGCAACAGGCCGGGCTCAAGGCCGCGTCCATGCCGCCCAATTTCGGCGTCGGCATGGTTTTGCGCGGCAAGACCCTGGGCATCTGGGGCTACGGCAAGATCGGCCAGATCCTGGCCGGCTATGGCCGCGCCTTTGGCATGCAGGTGCAGGTCTGGGGCAGCGAAGCCTCGCGCCTGCGCGCGCAGAGCGATGGGCTCATTGCGGCTGAGAGCCGCGAAGCGTTTTTTGCCAGCAGCGATGTGCTGAGCCTGCATCTGCGCCTGTGCGAGGCCACCCGCGGCATGATCACCCCCGAAGACCTGGCCCGCATGAAGCCGACCGCCCTGCTGGTCAACACCTCGCGGGCCGAGCTGCTGACCGATGGCGCCCTGGTCTCGGCCCTCAACCGCGGCCGCCCCGGCATGGCCGCCATCGATGTCTTTGAGAGCGAGCCCATCCTGCAAGGCCACCCGCTGCTGCGTCTGGAAAACGCCGTCTGCACACCGCACATCGGCTATGTCGAGCAGGACAGCTACGAGCTGTATTTCAACGCTGCGTTCGACAACATCCTGAACTTCATCAAGAGCGAGCCGACGAACATCGTCAACCCGGAAGCGCTGAAAGTGCTGCGATGAGCGCCACCGAAGCGGCACGCGCGCCGCAGCGCCCGGCCTCGCTCTGGGCCCTGTACCTGGCCTTCAACCGCCTGGCCCTGCAGGGCTTTGGCGGCGTGCTGGCGGTGGCGCAGCGCGAGTTGGTCGAGCGCCTGGGCTGGATGACGCGCGAGGAGTTCGTCGAGACGCTGGCCATCGCCCAGGTCTTGCCCGGGCCCAATGTGGTGAACATCTCGCTGATGATCGGCGACCGTTACTTCGGCCTGCGTGGCGCGTTCGCGGCCTTGGCGGGCATGTTCGTCCTGCCCTCGGTCCTGGTGCTGAGCATGGCGGCGCTCTACGGCAGCGTGTCCCAGCATCCGGTGGTGGGCAATGCCCTGCGCGGCATGGGTGCGGTCTCGGCCGGCTTGATCCTGGCCACCGGCCTCAAGCTGCTGCCGGCAGTCCGCAGCAACCCCATGGGCCGGGCCATCGCAGCCCTGCTGGCCCTGGCCACGCTGCTGGCCGTGGTCTGGCTGCGCCTGCCCCTGCCCTGGTTGGTATTGCTACTGGGTGGCCTGGGCATGGCAGCAGCCTGGCGCGGCCTGACGCTCGGCGAGCACACGGAAGGCTGACACCAAGATGCTGGCCAGCGCCCATGTCGACCTGCTCGACCTCTTCCTGCATTTTCTGACCCTGTCCCTGCTGTCCATCGGCGGCGCCATCACCACAGCGCCCGAGATGCACCGCTTTCTCGTCGGCGAGCGCCACTGGCTCAGCGACACGGAGTTCACCTCCTCGATCGCCCTGGCCCAGGCCGCGCCCGGGCCCAACATCCTTTTCGTGGCCGTGCTGGGCTGGAATGTGGCCGGCCTGAGCGGCGCCTTTGCCGCCATGGCCGGCATCATGCTGCCCTCCACCACCCTGGTGCTGGCCGCCACGCGCTGGGCGCGGCGCAACAAGGACAGCCTGGGCGTGCGCGCCTTCTCGGCCGGCATGGCGCCGCTGACCCTGGGCCTGATGCTGGCCACGGGCTGGCTGCTGGCCGAGCCCTACCTGCGCCTGCCCGAACACCGACTGGCCACCCTGGCCTTGATCGCGGGCACCGTGCTGCTGACGCTCAGGACCCGGCTCAGCCTGGTCTGGATGGTGCTGGGCGGCGGGATCTTGGGGGCGCTGGACCTCGTCTGAACCCCGGCGCGCGTCAGCGTCCGAAGCGCCGCGCTCCGGCCACACAGAGAATCACCGCCAGGGTCACGCCCAGCATGGCCGGACTCACCGCCTCACCGAGCAAGCCAGCCGCCAAGGCCAGGCCGAACAGCGGCTGCAAGAGCTGCAGCTGACCCACGCGGGCAATCCCACCCTGGGCCAGGCCGCGGTACCAGAACACAAAGCCGATCAGCATGCTGAAGAGCGAAACATAGGCCAGCCCCAGCCAAGCCGGCAGGCCGATGCCGCTCCAGCTCGCCGGCAGCCGCCACCAAGTCAAGGCCAGCATCAGCGGCAAAGCCATAACCAGGGCCCAGCAGATCACCTGCCAGCCGCCCAGGCTGCGCGAGAGCCGCGCCCCCTCGGCATAGCCCAGACCGCAGACCAGGATGGCCAGCAACATCAAGGCGTCGCCGCGCGGCGCCAGGCTCAGGCCCTGCGAGAGCGCAAAACCGACCACCAGAAAGCTGCCCAGCAGCGAGAACACCCAGAACACCGGCCGTGGCCGCTCGCCACCGCGCCAGACACCGAAGGCGGCCGTGCTCAGAGGCAGCAGGCCCAGGAAGACGATGGAATGTGCGGCGCTCATCTCCCGCAAGGCCAGGGCCGTGAGCAGCGGGAAACCCAGCACCACGCCCAAGGCCACCACCAGCAGGGATCGCCACTGCGCCGCCGTCGGCCGCGGCTGGGCGAGCAGCGCCAGCAGGCCCAGGCCCAACAGGCCGGCGATGCTGGCGCGGGCAACCGTGAGGAAGAGCGGGTCGAAATCCAGCACCGCCAGCCGCGTGGCCGGGAGCGAGCCACTGAAGATCAGCACGCCGATGAAACCATGGAGCCAGCCACTCGAATTCTTGTCCATACCGTCGTGAGCGCCGCTGAGGGGGTGGGCGCGAAGAGTGACCGCAGCGGCCGATGAGTACAGCCTAAAGCCCGCGATCAATACAATCAAAAAATTGTCATGGATACATCCCCGCCGCCATGTCCGCCCCTCGCTACAAACAACTGCTGGACCGCCTGGCCCAAGAGATCCGCAGCGGCGCACTGCGCCCCGGCACGCGCCTGCCTCCGCTGCGCCTGCTGGCCCGGCGTGAAGGCCTGGCCCTGGTGACGGCCAGCCGGGTCTATGCCGAGCTGGCCGGCATGGGCCTGGTCAGCGGCGAGGTGGGCCGCGGCACCTTCGTGCGCGACCCCAGCCTACCGGCAGGCCATGGCCTGGATCTAGGCGTGCTGGCACCGGATCTGGTGGACCTGGGCTTCAACTACCCCACCCTGCCCGGTCAGGCCGAGCTGCTGCGGAACGGCCTGCGCCAGCTGGCGCAAGGCGGCGACCTGGAGGCCATGCTGCGCTACCAGCCCCACGGCGGCCGCCCGCATGACCGTGCGACCGTGGCCCGTCATCTGGCCAGCCGCGGCCTGTACACCATTGCCGAGCAGGTGCTGCTGGTGGACGGCGCCCAGCACGGCCTGGCCTGCGCGGGCCTGGCCCTGCTGCAACCGGGCGATGTGGTGGCGATCGATGCACTGAGCTACCCCGGCTTTCGCCTGCTGGCCGAAACCCTGAGGCTGGAGCTGGTGGCCGTGCCGGCCGCCGGCCATGGGGCGGGGCCCGATCTGGCTGCGCTGGATCGCCTGTGCCAGCAGCGCCGCGTGCGCGCGCTCTACACCATGCCCACCCTGCACAACCCACTGGGCTGGGTCATGGGGCTTGCCGAGCGCGAGGCCCTGGCCGCGCTGGCCGAACAGCATGAGCTGCTGCTGATCGAGGACGCGGCCTACGCCTATCTGGTGGAGCGGGCGCCACCGCCTCTGGCCATGCTGGCGCCCGAGCGCACGGTCTACATCTCCGGCCTGTCGAAAAGCGTGGCGGCCGGCTTGCGCCTGGGTTTTGTGCATGCCCCCAAGGCCCGCATCGCCGCGCTGGAGCGCGCCATCCGCGCCAGCACCTGGAGCACCCCAGGCCTGACCACGGCCCTGGGCTGCGCCTGGCTGGAAGACGGCACGGTGGCGCGTCTGGAGCGCGAGAAACGCACCGACGCCCGTGAACGCCAGAGCCTGGCGGCCGAGCTGCTCGGGGCCCTGCCCCGCATCGGCCACCCAGGCTCCTACTTTTTATGGCTGCCGCTGGGCGAGGACGTCCGCGCCGATCGGGTGGCGGCCGAGCTGCTACAACGAGGCATCTCGGTCTCCACCGCAGCGCCCTACACCGGCAAGCGCGACGGCAGCGAGCCCCAGGCCATACGCCTGGCCCTGGGCTCCGTGGACCGGGCTGCGCTGGCGCCGGCCCTGCGCGAGGTGCGCCGGGTCATCGAGGCGCACAGCGTTCTTTGAAAAAACGCGCTCAGGCGTCCTTGGTGCCGAAGATCTTGTCACCCGCGTCGCCGAGGCCCGGGATGATGTACCCCTGCTCGTTGAGGTGGCTGTCGATGGCGGCCGTCCAGCAGCGCACTTCGGGATGGGCCTTGTTCAAGGCGGCCACGCCCTCGGGCGCGGCCACCAGCACCAGGGCGCGGATGTCCTTGCAGCCGCGCGCCTTGAGCAGATCGATGGTGGCGATCATGGAGCCGGCCGTGGCCAGCATGGGGTCGATGATGAGGGCGGTGCGCTCGCCCAGATGGCCGACGAATTTGTCGAAGTAGTTGACCGGCTTCAGGGTCTCGTGATCGCGAGCCAGGCCGACGACCGAGATCTTGGCATTGGGGATCATGTCCAGCACGCCGTCCATCATGCCCAGACCGGCCCGCAGAATCGGCACCACCGTGACCTTGCGGCCGGCGATCTGGTCGATCTCGACCGGGCCGCACCAGCCCTCGATGGTGGTTTTTTCCAGCGGGAAGTCGGCCGTGGCCTCGTAGGCCAGCAGGCGCGCCACCTCGCCCGTCAACTCGCGGAACTTCTTGGTCGAGATGTCGGCCTCGCGCATCAGGCCGATCTTGTGTTTGACGAGGGGGTGCTGGACTTCGATGACGGCCATGGCTGTGCTCTTCTTCGGGGGAGGCAAAAACTGCGGGAGAGGGGACGATTATCCCTGGCGGGCGCGGCGCTGGCGCAGGGCCTCGTAGAGGCACACGCCGGCGGCCACCGAGACATTCAGGCTTTCCACCGCACCCAGCATGGGGATACTGACCAGCTCATCGCAGGTCTTGGCGGTGAGCTGGCGCAGGCCGTCACCCTCGGCGCCCAGCACCAGGGCCACCGGGCGGTTCAGGTCGATGTCATAGATCGACTTCGTCGCCTGGTCCGAGGTGCCGATGATCCAGATGTCGCGCTCTTTCAGTTCATTGAGCGAGCGGGCCAGATTGGTCACCATCAGATAGGGCACAGTCTCGGCCGCACCGCTGGCCACCTTGGCCACGGTGGCGTTCAGGCCAACGGCGTGGTCCTTGGGGGCGATCACCGCGTTGGCGCCGGCGCCATCGGCCACGCGCAGGCAGGCGCCGAGGTTGTGCGGGTCAGTCACGCCGTCCAGCACCAGCAGCAGGGGCTGAACCTCGGCCGCTTCCAGGTCCTCCATCACCGCATCGAGCGAATGCTGCATGGCCAGGGGCTGCACCCGGGCGACCACGCCCTGGTGGCGGCTGCTGCCGGCCAGCTTGCCCAGGCGATCGTCGTCGCTGTCCACCAGCTTGGCGCCGGCCTCGGTGGCGCGCTCGACAAACTGGCGCATGCGCTGGTCGCGCCGCGTGGCGTCGACATGGATCTCGCTGATGGATTTGGGGTGCGTCTTCAGGCGCACGGTCACGGCATGGAAGCCGAAGAGGATTTTGTTGCTGGTGCTGCTGCTCATCCCCGCATCGTAGCGGCTGCAGTCAACAAACCAATCAAAACCGGCTGATGCAGCATGTAGAAACTCAGGGACCAGCGACCCAGCACGGCCAGCGGCTGCAGCGGCGCCGGCAGCGTGCCACCCAGCCAGGCCGGGCGCGCGGCCAGCAGCCAGCGGCCGCCGGCATAGCCCCAGAGCATCATGCCCAGCCAGGGCAGCACGGGCACGAAATCCTCGGCGATCGGCAGGCGCGTGACCAGGCCGACCCAGTTGGTCCAGCGGCTGTCGAAGAAGGGATGCGGCCAGAGCTGAGGTGCCACCCAGGCCAGCAGCCCCAAGCCCAGGCAAGCCCAGACTGGCAAGCGCGGCCCAAGCACGCGCAGGATCAAGAGCATCACCGCCATGCCGTGCAGCACGCCAAAGCTGATGAAGCTGCGCGGGAACATCAGTGCCGAGCCGGCGCTGACCAGAAGCGCACAGCTTGCCACCTGGGCCCAGCGGCGCCAGAAACGCGACCAGGGCTGGCCCTGGTGCAGCGCCAGTGCCTGGCCCAGGCCGGCGCAGAGCAAAAAGAGGCTGACGATGGCCGTGCGTTGGCCGGTCCAGAAGGGGTCGCGGTAGAAGTTCTGCTGGATCCAGCCAAAGTGGTTGAGGTCAAAGCAGAAATGGAACAGCGCCATCCAGACGATGGCCGCGCCGCGCAGGGCGTCCAGCCGCGGCACGCGTTGCAGCGGCGCTGGAGTGGGAGTGAGGGGCGAATCGGGGGCCAAGACAGTGCCGCTAGAGGAGTCAGAATGGCGGCAGTCTACGGGCAAGGCCGGGCCGCAGCCGCGCGCGCATCCGCTGCGGGCTGCCCGGCATGCGCCGAGCATGACTTGTGCCATGCCTTGAATCCCCGCAACTCAGACCGACCTGCAGCTCGCGCCTGATTTTTCTCTTTCTTTTCTTCTTCCAACTGCCCTGCCACGCCCGATGAAACTGCCCACCGCCCCCGCCTCTCAAGCCGCCCTGCTCGCCCTGGCCTTGCTGGCCGGTGTGGGCTTGAGCGCCTGCTGGCCCAATACCGCGCAGAGCAAGCCGCAGGCTGAGCCGCGCGCCGTGCAGCCGCGTGGCCCGCTCGATGCCGGCGAGCAGAACAACATCAATGTCTTCAAAAAGGTGTCGCCCTCAGTGGTGCACATCACCACCCTGGCCCTGAGCCGCGATCTGTTCTCCATGAACATCACCCAGCAACCGCGCGGCACCGGCACCGGCTTCATCTGGGACGATGCCGGCCATGTGGTGACCAATTTCCACGTGATCCAGGACGGCGACGCCGCCACCGTCACCCTGTCGGACCAAAGCAGCTACCCGGCCAAGCTGGTGGGCAGCTTCCCCGACCGTGACCTGGCCGTGCTGCGCATCGAGGCGCCCAAGGAGAAGCTCGCCGCCATCGCCATCGGCAGCAGCCGCGAGCTGCAGGTGGGCCAGGCGGTCTATGCCATCGGCAACCCCTTCGGCCTGGACCAGACCCTGACCCTGGGCATCGTCAGCGCCCTCAACCGCGAGATCGAATCGGTCACACGCCGCACCATCCGCGGCGCCATCCAGACCGATGCAGCCATCAATCCGGGCAATTCGGGCGGCCCCCTGCTCGATTCGGCCGGCCGGCTGATCGGCGTCAACACCTCGATCTACAGTCCCAGCGGCGCCAGCGCCGGCATCGGCTTTGCGATTCCCGTGGACGAGGTCAACCGCATCGTGCCGCGCCTCATCCGCGATGGCCGCTTGATCCGCCCGGCCCTGGGCATCACGGCCGCGCCCGAGAACGTCAACCAGGCGCTCAAGCTGCCCAAGGGCGTGGCCCTGCTGCGCGTCTCGCCGGGCAGCCCGGCGGCGCAGGCCGGCCTGCAGGTGTTTGCCCGCGGCCGCGACGGCAGCGTGATCGCCGGCGATGTGATCACCGCCATCAACGACGAGCCGGTGCGCGATCTGGACGAAATGCTCAGCCTGCTGGAGCGCCGCCAGGTCGGCGAGCGCGTGACCCTGAGCCTGTGGAACGCCGGCAAGACCCGCGAGCAGGCGGTGCAGCTGGGCAGCGCCGACTGAGCGATAAAAAGGCCTGCCCTCGCCACACCACCAGAGCTCCGCGCTTCCCCGGCTGGCAGGTCCTAGGGCCTGTGTTACCGTCAAAGCAAACGACTTTTTCTGTGACCGAGCCTCCCGGCGATGAGCCTGCAAACCCAGCCCCCGGCCACCAGCCCTGCCGCAGCGCCTGACTCGCCGAGCCTGTCCCGCATCCTGCCGGCCTACTGGCCGGCCTTGCTGACGGCCCTGGTTAGCCTGACCCTGTGCATCGGCCTGGCCTGGGTGCGACACGGCCAGACCCTGGCGGCCGAAGAGGCCCAGGTGCAGCAGGAGCTCAGCGCCCTGCGCAGCCGCCTGGAGGCCGTGGCGCAAACGACGTTTGCGCCGACCCTGGGCCTCGAGGCCTTGATCCGGCTCGACGGAGGCATCTCGGACGCCCGCTTCCAGGCCATGAGCAGCCAGGTGATCCGCCTGCTGCCCCATGTGCGCAGCATCGTCGCCGCGCCGGGTGATGTGGCCGATTTCGTCTACCCCCTGGCCGGCAACGAGGCGGTCTACCGCCTGAACTACCGCAGCATCCCGCGCCAGTACGAGCAGATCCAGCAGGCGCGGCGGCTCGCCCAGCCCCTGCTGGTGGGGCCGGTCCAACTGGTCCAAGGCGGCCAAGGGCTGATCCAGCGTGTGCCGGTCTTCCTGCCCCGACCCGAGGGCGAGGCGCCGCAGTACTGGGGCGTAATTTCAGTGGTAGCCGACCTGCCTCGCTTTGTGCAGAGCACGGGGCTGGAGGGCCGGCAGGACCTGCGCCTGGGCCTCTACCACCCGGGCCTGCAAGCCGACCGCCTGGGCGATGTGATCTGGGGCGACCGCAGCCTGCCGCAGCACCGGCCGGTGCTGCAAACCGTCAACCTGCCCGGTGCGGTCTGGATGCTGGCGGCGGTGCCGGCCCAAGGCTGGAGCCAGGGGCCGAGCTGGCGGTCGATGGAAACGGCCCTGTCGGTGGGCGTGAGCCTGGTGCTGACCTGGCTGGCCGGCCTGCTGGTCTACCGGCGCCGCCTGCTGGTCAGCCACAACCGCGCGCTGGCCGAGGAAATCGCCCACAGCCGCCAGGTGCAGAGCGCCCTGGATGCCGAGCACGCCCGCTTTCGCAGCCTGACCGAGCTGTCCACCGACTGGGTCTGGGAGCAGGACCGCGAACTGCGCCTGAGCTACATCTCGCGCCCGGCAGAGAAAGCCTCGCAAGTGCCCACACAGGCCCTGTTGGGCATGAAACGCTGGGAGTCGCCCGCCCTGGTGCCCGGGGTCGATTGGGCCGCACATCAGGCCCTGCTGGAGCGCCGCGAGGCCTTCCGCGATTTCGAGTACGCCCACTACGCGGGCGATGGGTCCATCCGCCATGTCAGCGTCTCGGGCGCGCCCTTTTTCGATGCGAATGGCGAGTTCGCCGGCTACCGCGGCACCGGGCGCAACATCACGGCGGCCAAGCAAGCCGAGCAGGCCTTGATCGAATCGCAGGCGGCGCTGACCGAGACGCTGAACCGCCTGCAAGCCATCCTCGACTCCGCCAGCGACGTGGCCATCATCGCCACCGATCTGCACGGACACATCACCGTCTTCAACCGCGGCGCCGAGCGCATGCTGGGCTACAACGAGCGCGAAATGCTGGGCCGCTACCCGGACTTCCTGCACCAGCGCGAGGAGGTGCAGCAGCGCGCCGCCGAACTCAGTGCCGAACTGGGCGAACCCATCCAGGGCTTCGACACCTTTGTGGCCGTGGCACGCATCCATGGCAGCGAAACCCGGGTTTGGACCTATCTGCGCAAGGACGGCAGCGCACTCGATGTCTCGCTGACCGTCAGCTTGGTGCGCGACCGCGGCGGCCCGGCCATGGGCTATCTGGGCATCGCCCGCGACATCACCGAGCAGCGCCAGGCTGAGCGCGCCCTGGTCAAACTCAATGCCGAGCTGGAAGACCGCGTCAGCAGCCGCACGGCCGAGTTGACCGAGGCCATGCACAACCTACGCCAGGCCCAGGACGAGCTGCTGCGCTCAGAAAAGATGGCAGCCCTGGGCTCCCTGGTGGCCGGCGTGGCCCATGAGCTCAACACCCCGCTGGGCAACTGCCTGACCACCGCGTCGACCCTGGAAGAACGCACGCGAGAGATCCAGGCCGAATTCAACGGCCCGGGCCTGCGCCGCCAGCACCTGGCGGACTATCTGCGTGACGCCGGAACGGCGGCCAGCATCCTGCTGCGCTCGCTGAGCACCTCGACCGAGCTGGTGGCGCATTTCAAGCAGCTCTCGGTCGACCAGACCAGCTCGCAGCGCCGCGTCTTCGACCTGGCCAGCGCCCTGGACGATGTGCTCAGCCTGCTGCGACCGCGCCTGCGCACCACGCCGTTTGAAGTCGTCTGCGAAGTGCACACGCAGCGGCCGCTGGACGGCTATCCGGGCCCGCTGGGCCAGGTGATCAACAACCTGGTGCTGAACGCCCTGCTCCATGCTTTCGGCGGCCGCGAACACGGGCGCCTGTCCATCCGTGCCGATGAGCTTTCACCCGATTGGCTGCTGCTGGTGGTCGAGGATGACGGTGTGGGCATGAGCGAGGCGGTGCGGCGCCGGGCCTTCGACCCCTTCTTCACCACCAAGATGGGCAGTGGCGGCACTGGTCTGGGCCTGAACATCGTCTACAACATCGTCACCGGCATCCTGGGCGGCCAGATCGAGCTGAGCAGCGAACCCGGCAAGGGCAGCCGCTTCACCTTCCGCCTGCCCTATGTGGCGCCGCAGCTTTCGGCCAAGGCCGAAGAGCGCGCCCATGACCCCAGGCCGGTGCCGAAGCCGCCGAACTCCTAGACTCGGGGCATGACCCCGTTTTCCCTCCCGCTTTCGATTCTCGACCTCGCCCCCATTGTTGAAGGCAGCGACGCCCGCAGCGCCTTGCTCAACAGCATCGCCCTGGCCCGCCATGCCGACGCCCTGGGCTACCAGCGCTTCTGGGTGGCCGAACACCACAATATGGACGGCGTGGCCAGCGCCGCCACCGCGGTCTTGATCGGCCAGCTGGCCGCCGCGACCACGCGCATCCGGGTCGGCTCAGGCGGCGTCATGCTGCCCAACCATGCGCCGCTGACCGTGGCCGAAGCCTTTGGCACCCTGGCCACGCTCTACCCCGGCCGTATCGATCTGGGCCTGGGCCGCGCGCCGGGCACCGACGGGCCGACCATGCGGGCCCTGCGCCGCCACCTGAGCAGCGCTTCTGAGGACCGCTTCCCTGAAGATGTGATGGAGCTGCAGGCCTATCTGGCGCCGGCCCGAGAGGGGCAGCTCGTGCGCGCCATCCCCGGCCAGGGCACCGAAGTGCCGATCTGGCTGCTGGGCTCCAGCCTCTACAGCGCGCAGCTGGCGGCCTATCTGGGCCTGCCGTTTGCGTTTGCCTCGCACTTTGCACCCGAGCTGCTGCAGCAGGCACTGGACCTCTACCGCAGTCAGTACCGGCCCAGCGCGGCACATCCGAAATCCCACGCCATGGTGGCGCTCAATGTGATCGTGGCCGACAGCGATGCCGAGGCGGGCCGCTTGTTCAGCTCCCTGCAGCAGCGCTTTCTGGGCATGCAGCGCGGCCAGCGCGGGCCGCGGCCGCGGCCGGTGGACAGCATGGCGCCGCTGTGGGCGGCGGCCTCGCCGGCCGAGCGTCTGGGCGCGGAGCGCATGCTGGCCGAATCCATCGTCGGCTCGCCGGTGACGGTGCGTGCGGGCCTGCGCGCCACACAGGAGCGAACCGGCGCCGACGAGTTCATCGTCGCCGCGGCGGTGCATGATTTCCAGGCCCGGCTGCGCTCCTACGAGCTGCTGGCGCAGCTCGCGGAACTTCAGGCCTGATCAGCCCAGGGCCTTGCGGGCGTTGCGGAACATGCGCATCCACGGGCTGAACGCGCTGACGTCGCCCGAAGTCCAGCTCAGCTGCACATTGCGGAACACGCGCTCCGGGTGCGGCATCAGCACGGTGAAGCGGCCATCGGCGGTGGTCACCGAGGTCAGGCCGTCCGGGCTGCCGTTGGGGTTGAGCGGATAGGTCTCTGTGGCGTGGCCGTGGTGGTCGACATAACGCATGGCGCGTGCGACCTGGGCGGCATCGCCGCGCTGCGAGAAGTCGGCAAAGCCTTCACCATGGGCCACGGCGATGGGCAGGCGGCTGCCGGCCATGCCCTGGAAGAACAGGCTGGGCGACTCCAGCACTTCCACCATGGCCAGGCGGGCTTCGAACTGCTCGCTCTTGTTGCGCGTGAACTTGGGCCAGTGCTGCGCGCCCGGGATGATGGGCGACAGCGCCGCCATCATCTGGCAGCCATTGCACACGCCGAGGGCGAAGCTGTCACCGCGGGCGAAGAAGGCCTTGAACTGCTCGGCCAGCACCGGGTTGAACATCACCGAGCGGGCCCAGCCTTCGCCGGCACCCAGGGTGTCGCCGTAGCTGAAACCGCCGCAGGCCACAAAGCCCTTGAACTGCTCCAGCGTCACCGCGCCGGCCTGCAGATCGCTCATGTGCACGTCATAAGTGTCGAAGCCGGCCTGCGCCATGGCATAGCTCATCTCGACATGTGAGTTGACGCCCTGCTCGCGCAGGATGGCCAGCTTGGGGCGAGCGCCGGTGGCGATGAAGGGCGCGGCCACATCCTCGTTCGGATCGAAGCTCAGGTGCACATGTCGGCCTGTATCACTGGCCAGGCCCGCCTGGACATGCTCGCTGTCGGCGCAGGCCGGGTTGTCGCGCAGCTGGTTGATGCGCCAGGACACCTCGTCCCAGCTCTTGTGCAGGTTTTCCAGCGACTCGCTGTAGACCTTCTTGGCATCGCGCCAAACCTCGACCTGGCCGTTGCCATTGGGCTTGCCCACCACATGGCTGAGCTTGGACAGGCCATGGCGGCGCAGCACTTGCAACACGGCGTCGCGGTCGGCCGTGCGCACCTGCAGCAGCACGCCCAGCTCTTCGCTGAACAAGGCTTTGAGGGTCAGTTCCTCGCGGCGCGCGCCCACCTGGGTGGCCCAGTTTTTGGCGTCGCCCGTGTCGGCACGGCTGTCGCTGACGCCGTCGCCTTCAGTGACCAGCATGTCGACATTGAGGCTCACGCCCACATGGCCGGCAAAAGCCATTTCGCAGGCCGTGGCCCAGAGGCCGCCATCACCGCGGTCGTGGTAAGCCAGCAGCTGGCCCGCAGCGCGCAGCTCATTGACTGCCGCGCCCAGGCTCTTCAGCAAGCCGGCGTCGTCCAGATCCGGCACGGCACCGCCAAACTGGTTCAGGGCCTGGGCCAGGATGGAGCCGCCCATGCGGTGCTGGCCGGCCCCCAGGTCGACCAGGATCAGGCTGCTGTCGCCGGCATCGGTCTTAAGCTGAGGCGTTAGCGTGCCGCGCACATCGGCCACCGAGGCGAACGCGGTGATGATCAAGGAGACGGGGGCCGTCACCTGCTGCTCGGCGCCTTGTGCGTCGCTCCAGCGGGTGCGCATGGACAGGGAGTCCTTGCCCACGGGGATGGACACGCCCAGGGCCGGGCACAGCTCCATGCCCACCGCCTTGACGGTGTCGAACAGGGCGGCGTCTTCACCGGGCTCGCCGCAGGCGGCCATCCAGTTGGCGCTGAGCTTGACGCGGGGCAGCTCGATCGGTGCGGCCAGCAGGTTGGTGATGGACTCGGCCACCGCCATGCGGCCCGAGGCCGGGCCGTCCACGGCCGCCAGCGGCGTGCGCTCGCCCATGGCCATGGCTTCACCGGCGAAGCCCTTGTAATCGGCCAAGGTCACGGCGCAATCCGCCACCGGCACCTGCCAGGGGCCGACCATCTGGTCGCGGCTGTTCAGGCCGCCCACGGTGCGGTCACCGATGGTGATCAGGAAGCGCTTGGAGGCCACGGTCGGGTGGCGCAGCACGGTCTGGGCCACGCTGGCCAGGCTGACGCCGTTCAGATCGAGCGTGCCGGCATCGCGGGCGACGCGGCTGACCTCGCGGTGCATCTTGGGTGGCTTGCCCAGCAACACGTCCATGGGCATGTCCACGGCACGCTGGCCGCCGGGGCCGTCTTCCAGGATCAGCTCGCGCTGCTCGGTGGTCACGCCGACCACGGCGAAGGGGCAGCGCTCGCGCTCGCACATGCGCTGGAACAGGTCCAGGCTGTCGGCGGCGATGGCCAGCACATAGCGCTCCTGGCTCTCGTTGCACCAGATTTCCTTGGGCGCCATGCCGGACTCTTCCAGCGGCACCTTGCGCAGATCGAAGACCGCGCCGCGATGGGCATCGTTGACCAGCTCGGGGAAGGCATTGGAGATGCCGCCGGCGCCCACATCGTGGATGGCCAGGATGGGGTTCTTCTCGCCCAGACCCCAGCAGTGGTTGATCACCTCCTGCACACGCCGCTCGATTTCGGGGTTACCGCGCTGCACCGAGTCGAAGTCCAGGTCGGCGGTGTTGGTGCCGGCCGCCATCGAGCTGGCGGCGCTGCCGCCCATGCCGATGCGCATGCCAGGGCCGCCCAGCTGCACCAGCAGAGAGCCGGCGGGGAACTCGATCTTCTGCGTCTGGTCGTCGCGGATGGCACCCAGGCCGCCGGCGATCATGATGGGCTTGTGGTAGCCGCGCTGAATGCCGTCCACCTTCTGCTCGTAGACGCGGAAGTAGCCGTTCAGATTGGGGCGACCGAATTCGTTGTTGAAGGCCGCGCCACCGAGCGGGCCTTCGATCATGATCTGCAAGGCGCTGGCGATGTGGCTGGGCTTGCCGACCGGGTTCTGCTCCCAGGGCTCGCTCAGGCCCGGCAGGTGCAAGTTGGAGACCGAGAAGCCGGTCAGGCCGGCCTTGGGGCGGGAGCCGCGGCCGGTGGCGCCTTCGTCACGGATTTCACCGCCGGCGCCGGTCGAGGCACCGGGATAGGGCGAAATGGCGGTCGGGTGGTTGTGGGTCTCGACCTTCATCAGCACATGGGCCAGCTCTTCGCGGGCCTGGTACTGCGGCGCACGCTGGTCGCCGGCCGGCATCCAGCGCTCGATGCGGTGGCCTTCCATGACCGAGGCATTGTCCGAATAGGCCTTGACCGTGTGCTGAGGGCTCAGCTTCTCGGTGTTGCGGATCATGCCGAACAGGCTCAAGTCCTGATCGACACCATCGACCGTGAACTTGGCATTGAAGATCTTGTGGCGGCAATGCTCGGAATTGGCCTGCGCGAACATCATCAGCTCGACATCGCTGGGGTTGCGCTTCAGGGTCTGGAACGCGTTTTCGAGGTAGTCGATCTCGTCTTCGGACAGGGCCAGGCCAAAGGTCTTGTTGGCGGCCACCAGGGCAGCGCGGCCCTGGCCCAGCACATCGACATGCTCCAGCGGCTGGGCAGTCTTCTCATCGAACAGATGGGCGGCGTCCTCGCGGGCCAGCAGCACGCTCTCGGTCATGCGGTCGTGCAGCAGATCAGCGCAGGCGATCAGCTCGGCCTGGCTCAGAGTCTTGGTGCCGCCGAGCAGGCCGCTCTTGAGGGTGATGCGGTACTCGGTGACGCGCTCGACGCGGTGGATGTTCAGGCCGCAGTTGTGAGCGATGTCGGTGGCCTTGGACGCCCAGGGGCTGACCGTGCCCAGTCGCGGCGCCACCACCACCAGGTGGCCGTCTTCGCCGCCCACATAGGCATCGCCATAGTTCAGCAGCGCGGCCAGCTTGGCGCCAGCGTCCGCATCCAGGGCTGCGTCAGCCCAGACCCAATGCACATGGCGCGCTTGCACACCGTTGATACGTTCGTTGATCGCCTGCAGCTGCGGCAGCAAGGCCTGAGCCCGGAAGGCGGATAGAGCGTTGCCGCCCTCGAAAGAAAGCAAGTGCTTGGGTGTTGCCATGGTGTCCCGCGTGGATGGCACGGCCAAGATGCCGTGTGAAGGTGCGGGATTCTACCGAGAGCGCGGGGCCTGGCCGGACAAAGCGGCGAAGGGGCCTGCCAAGAACGCCTGGCGGCCCCTCGCTGCTTCAGCGTTCGGGCGCTTCAGCGCTCGGTCTTCATGGCATGGACGATGGCGTCCACGCGGTCCAGCAGCGCGCCCTGGTCCAGGGTGGTCAGCTCGCGGCCCTTGAGGACCCGACGGCCGCCAACCCAAACGTCGGAGACATGCTCGCGGCCGGCCACGTAGACCAGCTGCGCGTCGGCGTGGTAGACCGGGCGGCATTCCAGCGCGTCGAGCGAGACGGCCACCACATCGGCCAGCTTGCCCACTTCCAGCGAGCCCAGATCGGCCTCGCGGCCCATGGCCTTGGCGGCGCGGATGGTGGCCATTTCCAGCGCGGTACGGGCCGAGACGGTGGTGCTGTTCTGCGTCGTGCCCTTGGCCAGCAAGGCGGCGGCGCGGATCTCGCCGAACATGTCCTGGCGGTTGTTGGAGGCCGCGCCATCGGTGCCGAGGATGGTGTTGACGCCGGCCGCCTCCAGGGCCGTGATGGGCGCCACGCCCGAGGCCAGCTTGAGGTTGGAGTTGGGGTTGTGCACCAGGTGCACGCCCTGGCGGGCCAGCATGGCGATCTCGTCCTCGCTCAGGTGCACCATGTGCACGGCCATCATCTTCGAGTTCAACACGCCCAGCTTGTTCAGGCGCTCCAGCGGGCGCATGCCGTACTGTTTCAAGCTGCCTTGCACCTCATCTTCGGTTTCGTGGATGTGGCAGTGCATCTGGATGTCCAAGCGCTCGGACAGCTCGCGCAGCTTGACGAAGGTTTCGTCCGACACGGTGTAGGGCGCATGCGGCGCGCTGGTCCAGTCCAGCAAGGCCTCGCCCTTGAACTGCTCGTAGGCGGCCACGCCCTTGGCGATGTAATCATCCGGGCCGGAGGCATAGCCGGTGGGGAAGTCGATCACATTGATGGACACGCCAGCGCGGATGCCCGAATCCACCGCGGCGCGGGCCATGGCGGTGGGGAAGAAATACATGTCATTGAGGTAGGTGACGCCACCGCGCAAGGCCTCGGCGGCCGAGAGCAGGCTGCCCTGGTAGGTCCAGTCCTCGCTGACCCACTTTTTCTCCAGCGGCCAGATGTGGTTGTTGAGCCAGTCCATCAGCGGCACATCGTCGGCCACGCCGCGCAGCAGGGACATGGCCGAATGGGTGTGGCCGTTGATCAGGCCAGGGATCAACACATGCTGGCCGAGCTCCACGCGCTCCGCATCGGGGAACTGTGCCTCGGCCTCCACCCAGGGCAGGATGGCGGCGATGCGTTCGCCCTGCATGACCAGGGCGTGCTCGTTCAGCACCTCGCTGCCGGGGGTCATGGTCAGCAGCCAGCGGGCTTTCAGGATCGTCGTCGTGCTCATGGTCGGGAACTCCGGGGATGAAGGGGGTGGATGGGGCCAGACTTTAGGCGGCCGGGCGATCGAACGATGGGTCAAACACCTGCTCAAAAAGCGCCAGAAGTCGCGGGCCATCGACGGCCACGCAGACCTGCTGCGCAGGGCTCTGGTCCCAGGGCGCCGTCAGGCTGGCCGCGGGCCGGGTGTTCTGGATGGTCTGGCCCACGGCCAGGCCCTCGGTCACCACCCGCACCGGGCCGGCGCGCAGGGTGAACAGGCTGGGGTCGATGGCATAGGCAATCGCGCTGGCGTCGTGGCCGTAGATGCCCTCGATGCCGGCCACGCTGTGATAGAAGTCCTGGTAGTGGCGGGTGGCCTGCCAGAGAAACTCGCCCACCGCAGCGCCCTGCCCGCCTCGGCCGCGCAGGCCATCGAGATAGGACTCCTGCATGACCACCGCATGGGTCACGTCCAGACCCACCACCACCACCGGCCAGGGCGCGGCCAGCACCTGATCGGCCGCCTCGGGATCGTTGATGATGTTGGCTTCGGCTACCGGCGTGACATTGCCGCTGTGGCCGTTCGTGCCAAAAGCGCCACCCATGATGATGACCTGGGCCACCTTGCCGGCGATGCTGGGGTCATGCTGCAGGGCCAGGGCCAGATTGGTCATGGGGCCGACGGCGATCAGCGTGATCTCGCCCGGCTCGGCATTGACCATGTCGCAGATCAGCTCATGCGCGGGGCGCGGGTCCAGCGGGGCCAGGTCTTGCTCGGCCAAGGCCAGTTCGGCACGGCCGCCCAGGCCGTCTTCGCCATGGACATGGGTGGAATGCGGCCGCGCGGCATGCGCGAACAAAGGGCCAGCAGCGCCGGCGGCGACAGGCACCGGCTGGCCGTAAAAGGCGCAGAGCGCGCGCGCATTGCGCGTGGTCACCTCGATCGAGGCATTGCCGAAGACCGAAGTCACGGCACGCAGCTTGAGCGCTGGATGGCGGGCCAGCAGGAACAGCGCCATGGCATCGTCAATGCCGGGGTCGGTGTCGAAAATCACCGAGCGGGGGCGGTGCGAGAGATCAGTCATGACGGTACTGCTTCCAAAAACTCACGCGGAGAAGCCAAGCGCTTCTCCTTCATCATTGATTCGTTCAGCGCGGCGCAAATGCGGCGCCGAGCTCGGCGCGGCGCGGCATCGCATCTTGCACCCCGGGGCGGCTGACCGCCAGCGCGGCAGCGGCCTGCCCGAGGCGAACGGCCGCTTGCGCGCCCTGCCCTTCGGCCAAGGCGGCGGCCAAACCGCCCACCAGGGTGTCACCCGCGCCCACCGTCTCGACCGCCTTGACGGCTTGGGCTGGCAGCAAGACCTGACCCTCGGCATTGCACAGCAAGGCACCCTTGGCCCCCAGAGAGACCAGCACCTGGGCGGGGCCACGTGCACGCAGGCATTCCGCCGCCGCGGACACTTCCATCGAAGCCTCACCGCCCGCCATCAGCAGCGCCTCGGTCTCATTGACCACCAGCCAGTCGCTGAGGGCCAGCAGTTCGGCCGGCACGGCCAGGGCCGGGGCGGCATTGAGCACGGTGACCGCACCGGCTGCGCGCGCGATCTCAAAGGCCGCTTGAATGGCCGGCACCGGCACCTCCAGCTGAGCCACCACCACGGCGCTGGCTTGCAACTGAGCGCGGGCCGCCTGCACATCGGCGGCGCTCAGCTGGGCATTGCTGCCCGGCACGTAGACGATGGAGTTCTCGCCATCGCGGCTGGCCACCATGATGACGGCGATGCCGGGCAGGGCCTGCGGGTCGCGATGGACGGCGCGGCAATCAATGCCCTCGCCTTCCAGCGCCTGCAGCAAATCGCTGCCGTACTGGCTGGTGCCCACGCGGGACAAAAACACCGTGTGGGCGCCCAGGCGGGCGGCGGCCACAGCCTGGTTGGCGCCCTTGCCGCCCGGGGTCATCACAAAGCGATCGCCCACCAAGGTTTCGCCCGGCTCCGGCAGGCGCTCGGAATGCGCCAGCATGTCGATGTTGAGGCTACCGACCACGGTCACGCTGCGTGCTGCTGTCATCTTGTGTTCTACCGAAATCAAAATCAGGGGGCGACCAGCGCCGCGTCAGGGGCGGCCGTGCTCTCGCGCACGACCAGGCGTGGGGTCAACAACACATCTTTCAGGGCGGCACCCGGGTTCTCGATGCGCTCGATCAGCACCCGCCCGGCTTCATGGCCCAGCTCTTTGATGGAGCAGCCCACCGTGGTCAGGGCCGGGAAGACATAACGGCTGAGCTCAATGTCATCGAAACCCACCACCGAGAGCTGCTGCGGCACGCGCAGACCGAGCTCGGCCGCGGCGCGCAAGGCACCGATGGCCATCATGTCGTTGCTGGCGAAGATGCCGGTGAACGGCGCATCGGCCCCGGCCGCAGGCTGGGCCTGGGCCATCAGCAGGCGACGGGCCGCGTCATAACCGCCGGGGCTGCTGAAATCGCTCTCGATGATCCAGTGAGCCTCGGGCCTCACGCCGGCTTCCTGCAGGGCGCGGCGCCAGCCCTCGATCCGTTCGCGGGCGACCTCGAACTCGGCCGGGCCGCTGATGCAGGCGATGCGGCGGTGGCCCAGCTCGATCAGGTGACGCACGGCGTTGTAGGCGCCCTGCTGGTTGTGCACCGACACCCGGTCGGCGCGCGCGCCGGGCACCAGGCGGTCGACGGTCACCGAGGGCACGCTGGCCAGCTTGAAGATGCGGGCCAGGGCTTCGTCGTCACCGGCGGAGGACAGCAGCAAACCATCGACCCGCTTTTCCAGCAGGGTGCGCATGTACTGCTGCTGGCGCTTGGGGTCGTTGTCGGAATTGCACAGAAACACCGAATAGCCGGCCAGGCGGCAGCTCTCTTCCACGCCGCAGACCAGTTCAGCAAAGAAGGGGTTCTGCACATTGGGCACGAGCACGCCCACGATCTTGGTTTCGCTCTTGCGCAGCGAGCGCGCCACGGCGCTGGGCAGGTAGCCGATTTCCTCGACCGCGGCCAAGACTCGGCGGCGGGCATCGGCACTGACCGGCCGGGTCTCGTTCAGCACATGGGACACGGTGGTGAAGGACACCCCGGCCAAGGCTGCGACATCTTTGATGGTGCTCACAGGATCAACA
This sequence comes from Burkholderiales bacterium PBB2, assembly GCA_002255955.1. GTDB lineage: Bacteria > Pseudomonadota > Gammaproteobacteria > Burkholderiales > Burkholderiaceae_C > Paucibacter_A. Next base: position 49,622 of record NKIM01000018.1, read on the forward strand.
CTCGGAGGGTCTTCGTCGCGGCGCCTAAGCACCGCTGCATGAGCCCTCTCTACTCGGTTCTGATGTGACTTATTGGGGTTGGCAAACGTTTGCCAACGAGTGCGAAGCATAGCCGATGCCGGGCGCGTTCTGCGCACATGCAAATTGGGAATTTGCGCAAAGCAGGTGCACAACACCGAAAAAATGCCTCAAGCGCCCCAAAAGAGAACAAGAAGCCTTAAGTCCCAGGCAGCCAGACCTTGCAACGAAAGCCCATGGACCTTCGCTGTAGCCTCGGCGCACCAAAAAAGAACAGCCCCAGCGGTCCATGACACGCGGGGGCTGCATTGTGGCCTGTCTGGGCAGGCCCTCTGACCGGGATCAACCCGGAGCGATCAACGCTCGCCGATGGGCTTGACGTTGCGCGAGTTGGCGCCGACGAAGAGCTGACGCGGACGGCCGATCTTGTACTCCGGATCGCCGATCATTTCGTTCAGCTGGGCGATCCAGCCGACGGTGCGAGCCAAGGCGAAGATGGCAGTGAACAGAGGCACCGGGATGCCAATGGCGCGCTGCACGATGCCGGAATAGAAGTCCACATTCGGGTAGAGCTTGCGGGCGACGAAGTACTCGTCTTCCAGCGCAATCTTTTCCAGCTTCATGGCCAGTTCGAACAGCGGGTCGTCCTGCAGGCCCAGCTCGCCCAGCACCTCGTAGCAGGTCTCGCGCATCAGCTTGGCACGCGGGTCGTAGTTCTTGTAGACGCGGTGACCGAAGCCCATCAGCTTGACGCCGGAGTTCTTGTCCTTGACCTGCTTGATGAACTCGCCGATTTTGTCGACGCCGCCCTGCTTCTGGATGTCACCCAGCATGTTCAGGCAGGCCTCGTTGGCGCCGCCGTGGGCGGGGCCCCACAGGCAGGCCACACCAGCGGCGATGGCTGCGAAGGGGTTGGTGCCCGAGGAGCCGCACAGGCGCACGGTCGAGGTCGAGGCGTTTTGCTCGTGGTCGGCGTGCAGGGTGAAGATGCGGTCCATGGCGCGCACCAGCACGTCATTGGGCTTGTACTCCTCGCAAGGCGTGGCAAACATCATGCGCATGAAGTTGCCGGCGTAGCTGAGGTCGTTCTTCGGGTAGATGTAAGGCTGGCCGATGGTGTACTTGTAGGCCATCGACACCAGGGTCGGCATCTTGGCGATCAGGCGGATGGCCGCGATCTCACGATGCTCGGGGTTATTGATGTCGGTGCTGTCGTGGTAGAAGGCCGACATGGCGCCGACCAGGCCGGTCATCACGGCCATCGGGTGCGCGTCGCGGCGGAAGCCACGCAGGAAGAACTGCATCTGCTCATTCACCATGGTGTGGTGCATGACGCGGTTCTCGAACTCAGCCTTCTGCGTCTCGTTCGGCAGCTCTCCGTAGAGCAGCAGATAGCAGGTTTCGAGGTAGTCGCAGTTGACGGCCAGCTGCTCGATCGGGTAGCCGCGGTACAGCAGCTCGCCCTTGTCACCGTCGATGTAGGTGATGGTGGAGTTGCACGAAGCCGTGGACAGGAAGCCCGGGTCGTAGGTGAACTTGCCCGTCTGCGCGTACAGCTTGCGGATGTCGATCACATCCGGGCCGACCGAACCCTTGTAGATGGGCAGGTCCATTTGCGGGCTGCCGTCGGAGAACGACAGGGTGGCTTTGACGTCAGACGGTGTCATGAGCAGGTCCTTTGACTTCTTGGGAAAACTTTTATGGGGCGGTCCTGATGAGGCTCAGGACTTCTTCAACATCGGGGCGCTGCAAATCGCCTTGCGGCTCCTTGCGGCACAGCAGCAAGTCCAACAGATCGTTATCGGACAGATCCATCAACTCCCGCAGTCCTTGCGCCTGCGATTCGGTCAGCGTGTCCGCATGCTTGTTGAAGAAACGTTCGATCAAGAGATCGTTCTCCAACAGGCCGCGCCGGCAACGCCAGCGCAGCTTGGACAGGGCGCGCTCGTCGATCAGCGCGTCTGCAGCGGGAGTGATGGCAGCTTGGGTGCTCATGGCCAGGGCTGGTGCTGCTACGTCCTCAGACGGCGCGGCGCACCATCATTTCCTTGATCTTGCCGATCGCCTTGGTGGGGTTCAGACCCTTGGGGCAGACATCGACGCAATTCATGATGGTGTGGCAACGGAAGAGGCGGTACGGGTCTTCCAGATTGTCCAGGCGCTCGGCCGTGGCCTGGTCGCGGCTGTCGGCGATGAAGCGATAGGCCTGCAGCAGACCGGCGGGGCCGACAAACTTGTCGGGGTTCCACCAGAAGCTGGGGCAGCTGGTCGAGCAGCTGGCGCACAAGATGCACTCGTACAGGCCGTTCAGCTCGTCGCGCTCTTCCGGGAACTGCAGACGCTCCTTGTCGGGCAGCGGCGTGTCGTTGATCAGGAAGGGCTTGATCGAGTTGTACTGCTTGAAGAACTGCGTCATGTCGACGATCAGGTCTCGCACCACCGGCAGGCCCGGCAGGGGCTTGAGCACCACAACACCCGGCAAGGTGCGCATATTGGTCAGACAGGCCAGACCGTTCTTGCCGTTGATGTTCATGGCATCCGAGCCGCACACGCCTTCGCGGCAGGAACGGCGGAAGCTCAGGGTCGGATCCAGCTGCTTGAGCTTCATCAGTGCGTCGAGCAGCATGCGCTCGGAGCCGTCCAGCTCGACCTCGAGGGTCTGCATATACGGCTTGGCATCCTTGTCCGGGTCGTAACGGTAAATCTGGAAGGTACGCTTGGTCATGGGGTGTCCTTGATATTCGGGTCGCAGTGTGTCGGCGCGGGTTCGATCAGAAGGTGCGAACCTTCGGCGGGATCGACTCGACCGTCAGCGGCTTCAGATTGACCGGCTTGTAGTCCAGGCGGTTGCCTTCCGAATACCACAGCGTGTGCTTCATCCACTCGGCGTCGTTGCGGCCGTTCGGATGCTCGGGCGTGTCGCCATAGTCATTGACCGTGTGGGCGCCACGGCTCTCGGTGCGGGCTGCCGCCGACACGATGGTGGCTTGCGCCGCCTCGATCAGGTTCTCGACTTCCAGCGCCTCAATGCGGGCGGTGTTGAAGACCTTGGACTTGTCCTTCAAGGTGATGTTCTTCACACGGGTGGCGATCTCGGCGATCTTGCCCACGCCTGCGTTCAGCGACTCCTGGGTGCGGAACACGCCGGCGTGCAGCTGCATGGCGGCACGCAGGTCGTTGGCCACGTCCTGGGCGTATTCGCCCGAGGTGCTGTTGTCCAGGCGATCCAGTCGCGCGACCGACTGCGCGGCCGCGTCGGCCGGCAGCGGCTTGTGCAGCTTTTGCTTCAGGCCCGACTCGACGATGTGGTTGCCGGCCGCGCGGCCGAAGACCAGCAGGTCCAGCAGCGAATTGGTGCCCAGACGGTTGGCGCCGTGCACGCTAACGCAAGCGCACTCGCCCACGGCGTAGAGGCCATTGACCACGGCATTCGGGTTGCCATCCTTGGGCGCCACGACCTGACCGTAGATATTGGTCGGGATGCCACCCATCTGGTAGTGGATGGTCGGCACCACAGGGATCGGTTCCTTGGTGATGTCGACGTTGGCGAAGTTATGGCCGATCTCGAACACCGAGGGCAGGCGCTTCATGATGGTCTCGGCGCCCAGGTGGGTCATGTCCAGCTGGATGTAGTCCTTGTTGGGACCGCAGCCGCGACCTTCCTTGATCTCCTGATCCATGCAGCGGGACACGAAGTCGCGCGGGGCCAGATCCTTCAGCGTCGGCGCATAGCGCTCCATGAAACGCTCGCCATTGCAGTTGCGCAGGATCGCGCCTTCGCCACGGCAACCTTCGGTCAGCAGCACGCCCGCGCCGGCCACGCCGGTCGGGTGGAACTGCCAAAACTCCATGTCTTCCAGCGGGATGCCGGCGCGCGCCGCCATGCCCAAGCCGTCACCGGTGTTGATGAAGGCATTGGTCGAGGCCGCGAAGATGCGACCCGCGCCGCCGGTGGCCAGCAGCACGGTCTTGGCTTCCAGGATGTGCAGCTCGCCGGTTTCCATTTCCAGCGCGGTCACACCGACCACATCGCCTTCGGCGTCCTTGATCAGGTCCAGGGCCATCCACTCGACGAAGAACTGGGTCTTGGCCTTGACGTTCTGCTGGTACAGGGTATGCAGCATGGCGTGACCGGTACGGTCAGCCGCGGCACAGGCGCGTTGCACCGGCTTTTCGCCGTAGTTGGCGGTGTGGCCACCGAAGGGGCGCTGGTAGATGGTGCCGTCGGCATTGCGGTCGAAGGGCATGCCGAAGTGTTCCAACTCGTACACCACCTTGGGCGCTTCGCGGCACATGAACTCGATGGCGTCCTGGTCACCCAGCCAGTCCGAACCCTTGACGGTGTCGAAGAAGTGATAGTGCCAGTTGTCCTCGCTCATATTGCCCAGCGAGGCGCTGACTCCGCCTTGAGCGGCCACGGTGTGCGAGCGAGTCGGGAAGACCTTGGACAGCACGGCCACATTCAAGCCGGCCAGAGAGAGCTGCAAGGATGCGCGCATGCCCGAGCCACCGGCTCCGACGATGACCACATCAAACTTGCGCTTAGGAATTGTCTTGTTGTTCGCCACCGTCATCACAGTCTCCACAGCACTTGGATCGCCCAGCCGGCGCAACCCACCAACCACACCAGCGTGACCACCTGCAGAGTCAATCGCAGCGCGACCGACTTCACATAGTCCATCCAGATATCCCGAACACCGACCCACGCGTGGTAGGCCAGCGAAATGATGACCACAAAGGTCAGGACTTTCATCCACTGCTGCGAGAAGATGCCCGCCCAGCGGTCATAGCCGAGTTCACCGGGCATCAGGAACTGAGCCAGCAGCACCACCGTGAACAAAGCCATCAAAACAGCCGTGACACGCTGCGCCAGCCAGTCACGCAAACCATAGTGCGCACCGACAACGATGCGTTTGGAGCCAAAAGTACTCATTGTTTGTCTCTTCTTTCTCGAGGGCCGATCAGTACAGGCCGAACAGCTTGGCGCCCAGCAACAGGGTCAGCAGCACGCTCAAGGCCAGGGTGATGACGGCCGAGCTGTGACCTTGCTCTTTGCTCACACTGTGGGTGGCGTCCATCCAGAGGTGACGCACGCCAGCGATGAAGTGGTGCAGATAGCCCCAGATCAGGCCCAGCACGGTCAGCTTGACGAACCAGGCAGGCACAAAGCCGATGCCGGCGACGAAGGCGTTGGTGAAGCTCTCGTAGGAGATTTCCGAGCTGACGCTGGTGTCAAACATCCAGATGATGAAAGGCAGCAGCAGGAACATCAGCAGGCCGCTGATGCGGTGCAGGATGGACACGATGCCGGCAGGCGGCAGACGGTAGGAAATGATCTCGGTCACATGGATATTGCGATAGACCGGTCGATTTTTTGCTTTTGAATTGGTGGCGTCTGTCATACCCAACCTTTGTAATCAACGTGAAACCACGGGAGTTTATTGCAATGCAGCACAGAGGCCGGTGAAAGCCGTGCGCCGAACACAACGCAGCGAGTGGCTATTCGGTGCTGCAAGACTCAGTTCAGCTCATTGCGGTAGAAGTGCGAAGCAGTGTTGTAGAGCCCGCGGCGCAACTCTACCGGTTTATCCCCATAGGTGAATGACAGGCGCTCGACGCTGAGCAGCGGCGCCCCGACCTCCACCTGCAACAAGGCCGCCGTTTCAGCATCGGCCGCCACGGCTCGAATCTTCTCCTGAGCACGAATCATGTGAACCCCGAACTCCGCCTCGAAAAGCCCGTAAAACGGGCCTCGATGCTGATTCAGCAGCTCGGTGCTCAAGCCCTTGAACAACTGCCCCGGCAGCCAGATGTCATCCAGCACCACGGGCTCGCCCTTGCTGTGCAGCAAGCGGCGCACCTCGACCATGGGATCACCGGTGCGAAGCTGCAGCTGCCGTGCGATCGCGGCGGGCGCACGCAGCCGCCGGCAGTCCAGCAACTGTCGGCCGAGCGACTCGCTGCCTTCGTCCGGCATCAGGCGCAGAAAACGGTACTGCTGCTTCTGTTCGGCATGGGTGGCAACAAAAGTGCCCTTGCCCTGGCGACGCACGAGCAGGTTCTCGGCCGACATTTCATCGATCGCCTTGCGCACCGTACCCTGGCTCACGCCGAAGCGCGCTGCCAACTCCAGCTCGCTGGGAATGGACTCCCCGGCCTTCCACTCCCCCGCCTGCAAGCGGGCAATGATCAGCCCCTTGATCTGGCGATACAGCGGACTGAAGGACGGGCTCTCGGCGGACGAAGTGCTGGAGAGCAAGGAGGCCGACGCACCGGTCGCTGCAGCAGGCGCCGCCGACGTCGCAGGCAGCACCGCCCCCGAGCGCTCAGAGGCGACGGCAGGCGCTGTTCGCGGCAGCGACGAGGGTGGCAGGTTCGGCATGGCCGGCATTGCAGCACAAGCGCCACGGAAAAGTCCATCGCCAAGGCCATGACCCAGCACTCCAGTCTTATATAAGACAGAAGACTGTCAGATTTTCGCCATAATTGCACAAATTCGCAGCAGCATTTGAACGGCAGGCGCCGCCGGGACTAGGGGATTGCCCGAGGACTGGCCTACACTTGCCGCGCACTTCTTGCGCCCTCCCCGTGCCTCGCAGCCCTGCGGCGTCCGGACCGGCCAAGCCGAACACGCTGTCGTACCGATCGATCGATTCCTTTCTCATTCAAACCTTCGGAGCCACTCCATGAGCAAGACCCCCGTTCGCGTTGCCGTCACCGGCGCTGCCGGCCAAATTGGCTATGCCCTGCTGTTCCGCATCGCCTCTGGCGAAATGCTGGGCAAGGACCAGCCCGTCATCCTGCAATTGCTGGAGATCCCTGACGAGAAGGCCCAGAACGCACTGAAGGGCGTGATCATGGAGCTGGAAGACTGCGCATTCCCGCTGCTGGCTGGCGTCGAGGCCCACAGCGACCCGCTGCAAGCCTTCAAGGACACCGACTACGCCCTGCTGGTCGGCGCCCGCCCCCGCGGCCCTGGCATGGAGCGCGCCGACCTGCTGGCCGCCAACGCCCAGATCTTCACCGCCCAAGGCAAGGCCCTGAACGCTGTGGCTTCGCGCAACGTCAAGGTGCTGGTGGTCGGCAACCCGGCCAACACCAACGCCTACATCGCCATGAAGTCGGCTCCGGACCTGCCGGCCAAGAACTTCACCGCCATGCTGCGCCTGGATCACAACCGTGCTGCCTCGCAACTGGCCGCCAAGACCGGCACCAAGGTCGGTGACATCAAGAAGCTGACCGTATGGGGCAACCACTCGCCCACGATGTACGCCGACTACCGCTTCGCCACCACCAACGGCAAGTCGATCAAGGATTTGGTCAACGACCAGGTCTGGAACGCTGACACCTTCCTGCCCACCGTGGGCAAGCGTGGCGCCGCCATCATTGCCGCTCGCGGCCTGTCCTCGGCCGCCTCGGCCGCCAACGCCGCCATCGACCACATGCGCGACTGGGCCCTGGGCTCGAACGGCGAATGGGTGACCATGGGCGTGCCTTCGAACGGCGAATACGGCATCCCCGCCGGCGTCGTGTTCGGCTTCCCGGTGACCACCGCCGGCGGCGAGTACAAGATCGTCGAAGGCCTGGAGATCGACGCCTTCTCGCAAGAGCGCATCAACATCACCTTGGCTGAGCTGCAAGGCGAACAAGACGGCGTCAAGCACCTGCTGTGATGCAGTCAGCGCCCGCGCCTCGGTGGCGGGCGCAGCAAACGCCTTGAAAATCGGGCCGGCATGGCATCCATGCCGGCCCGATTTGTTTTCAGGTCCGCCCCGCCCGTGCCCCCAACCTTCTTCCGCCTGCCTGCACCATGAGCTCCTTGCCCGCCCTGCACCCCAAACTGGCCTTGTTCGAAGACGGTGACGCCGCCACCGTACTGCCCGTGGTCGACCACTACTGCGGCGTCGAAGCGCGCATGCGCAAGAGCCTGGAGTTGCAAGCCGAGATGGGTCCGGTGTTTGACATCACCCTGGACTGCGAAGACGGTGCGCCCATCGGCGGCGAGGCCGAGCATGTGCAACTGGTCACGGAGCTGCTCCACAGCGCGCACAACCGGCACGGCCGCGTCGGCGCACGGGTCCATCCTTTCGATCACCCGAGCTTCGAGGCCGATGTCGACGGCTTGATCGCCGGGGCCGGCGAGCGCCTGGCCTTTCTGATGATCCCCAAGCCGCGCAGCGCCGAGGAGCTGGCGCACGCCTGCGCCTTCATCGACGAGCGCCTGCAACACCACGGCACGCAAAAGCCCCTGCCCTTGCACACCTTGATCGAGACGCACGGCGCCTTGCGCGATGTGATGCAGATCGCCGCCCACCCGCGCATCGAGTCCCTGTCTTTCGGTCTGATGGATTTCGTCTCCGCCCACCGCGGCGCCATCCCGCGCCATGCGCTGACGGCCGAGGGTCAGTTCAGCCACCCGCTGATCGCCCGCGCCAAACTCGAAATCTCAGCGGCAGCCCACGCCCATGCCAAGACGCCCTCGCACTGTGTGGTGACCGAATTCAAGAACAGCGCCGCCCTGCAAGCGGCCGCCACCCGCGCGGCACGCGAGTTTGGCTACACCCGCATGTGGAGCATCCACCCCAATCAGATTCAACCCATCCTGGACGCCTTCGCACCCAGCGCCGCCGAGGTGGATGAGGCACTGGAAATCATCCAGGCCGCACAAGCCGCCCAGTGGGCGCCGATCCAGCATCGCGATGTGCTGCACGACCGCGCCAGCTACCGCTTCTTCTGGCACCTGCTGGAACGCGCCCACGCGACCGGCCAGCCCCTTCCTGCGGAAGCGCGCATGGCCTATTTCAGCGGCGACTGATCCGTCATTCGCTGGAGTGCGCTGCGCGCAACGGCCGCTTGCAATTGCTGGCAAACGATTACCCTCGGGCACGAATCACGGAGCGACAATAGCTCCATTCAGATGCCAGCGCTGCGGCGCACATCCCTCCTGCTTGAGAGCCCCTCCATGATTCACACCCCCTTGAAATCCACCGTGTTGGCCTGCGCCCTGGCCCTGCTCAGCAGCTCGGCCTGGTCCGCCGCTGTTGAAAGCGCCAAGCCGCGCAACCGCCTGGCCGCCAAGATCAAGCCGGCCGCGCCCGCGCCGGTGCCTGCTGTCGAGGACAACAGCCCGCTGAGCGAAGAGCAAATGGCCGTGGCCCCGCAGGTGCACGCCGGCGAAGCCAGCTGCGAGTTCAAGCACAAGGTCTCGGTGACACCGCATCCCGAGAAGCCCGGCCGCTTCCGCCTGCAGTTCGGCCAAGCCGTCTACAACATGGCGCCCGAGCCCACCACCACCGGCGCCGTGCGCCTGGAAGACAAGCAAGCCGGCGTGGTCTGGCTGCAAATCCCGGCCAAGTCCATGCTGATGAACACCCGCATCGGCCAGCGCCTGGTGGACGGCTGCCAGCATGCCGAGCAAGTGGCCATGGCCCAGGTGAACGAGCCCCTGACCGAAGGCGGCATCGGCATCACCCCGAGCGAGCCGCAGACCCCGCCGCCCGCCCCGGTGGCCAAGGCCAGCGCCAAGAAGCGCGTCAAGTAAGAATTGCTCACACGGCCTGTTCCGCAGGCCCCAACAAAAAAGGAGACCTTGCAGTCTCCTTTTTTGTGGCCGGGCCGAAGCGAAAGGTCCTCGCCGCCCTCGCGCTCACTCGCCCACTTCACTCCCCCAAATACGCCGCGCGCACCTTCGGGTCATTGAGCAAGGCCTGACCCTCGCCCGTCATCGTCACCAGGCCCGACTCCATCACATAGCCTCGGTTGGCCAACTGCAGCGCCCGGCTGGCGTTTTGCTCCACCAGCAGCACCGTCACGCCTTGCTTGTGGATGTCGTTCACCACTTCGAAGATCTTGTCCACCATGATGGGCGAGAGACCCATGCTGGGCTCGTCCAGCAGCAGCACCTTGGGCTTGGCCATCAGCGCCCGGCCCATGGCAAGCATTTGCTGTTCGCCGCCGCTCATGGTGCCGGCCAGCTGCGCGCGGCGCTCCTTCAGGCGCGGGAAGATGCCGAAGATGCGCTCGATGTCGGCCTCGATGCCGGCCTTGTCGCTGCGCAGGTAGGCGCCCATCTGCAGGTTCTCGGTGATGGTCATGCGGGTGAAGGTGCCCCGCCCTTCCGGCACCATGACCAGACCTTGCTTGACCAGGTCCCAGGGGCCTTGGCCCTTGATGCTCTGGCCCAGGTACTTCACGTCCCCGTCGGCCACCGGCTGCAGGCCGGTCACGGCTTTGAGCGTGGTGGTCTTGCCCGCGCCGTTGGCGCCGATCAGGCTGACGAGTTCGCCTTGGCGCACTTCGAAGTGCACGCCTTTGACGGCCTGGATGCCGCCGTAGGCGACCTTGAGTCCGCTGACTTCGAGCAGGATGTCTTGTTGTGGGTTCATGTGGGTGTCGCCTTGTTGCTGGTGATCCTGGGGCCGCGATCAGTGGGCTGCATGCCCGGCGCCCAGATAGGCTTCGATCACTTTCTCGTTGCGCTGCACGTCGTACGGCGTGCCTTCGGCGATTTGCTTGCCGTAGTCCAGCACCGTGACGCGGTCGCACAGGCCCATCACCAGCTTCACATCGTGTTCGATCAGGAGGATGGTGCGGCCGTCCTTGCGGATGCGGTCGATCAGCTCGCGCAGCACCACCTTCTCGGTGGCGTTCATGCCGGCGGCGGGCTCGTCCAGGGCGATCAGCTTGGGGTCGGTGGCCAGGGCGCGCGCGATCTCCAGCCGGCGCTGGTCGCCGTAGCTGAGCGTGCGGGCCTTGTACTCGGCGTACTTGCCGATGCCCACGTAATCGAGCAGTTCCTGGGCACGCTTGGCAATCGCCGCCTCCTCGGCCTTGAAGCCGGGGGTGCGGAAGATGGCGCCGATCAGGCCCGAGCCGGAGCGCACATGGCGCCCCACCATCACGTTCTCCAGCGCCGTCATCTCGGCAAACAGCCGGATGTTCTGGAAGGTGCGCGCGATGCCGGTCTTAGCCACTTCGTGCACGGCGGTCGGGGCATAGGGCTTGCCGCCGAGCTCGAACGTGCCGCCGTCCGGGGTGTACAGGCCCGTGATGACGTTGAAGAAGGTGGTCTTGCCCGCGCCGTTGGGGCCGATCAGGCCGTAGACCTGGCCTTTGTTGATCTGGATGCCCACGTCGGAGAGGGCTTGCAGGCCGCCGAAGCGCTTGGACACACCGGCGACTTTGAGCACCACATCTGCGTTGCTGTTGTTGTTGCTTGTCATGGCTTGTTTTCCTTTGCAGACCCGGTGTTCACTTCTGCGGCACCGGCGCGGCGCGGCCGTGCTCGGGCGCCGGCCACAGGCCGCGCGGACGCACCAGCATGATGCCGATCATGGCCAGGGCCACCAGCAGCTGGCGCAGGATGGAGGCGTCCAGACGGCCGCCCGTCATCTCCTGCAGCGGGCCGGCCGCGTAGCGCAGCACCTCAGGCAGGGCCGACAGCAGCAGCGCGCCCAGGATGACACCGGGGATGTGGCCGATGCCGCCCAGCACCACCATGGCCACGATCATCACGCTCTCTTGCAGGCTGAAGGACTCGGGGCTCACAAAGCCCTGGAAGGCGCCGAACATGGAGCCCGACACCCCGCCGAAGGTGGCGCCCATGCCAAAGGCCAGCAGCTTCAGGTTGCGGGTGTTGATGCCCATGGCCTTGGCGGCGATCTCGTCTTCACGGATGGCCATCCAGGCACGGCCGATGCGGCTGTTCTCCAGGCGGTAGCAGATGATCACGCTGAACACCACCAGCACCAGGAAGAGGTAGTAGTACAGCGTCACCGAGGGGATGGGGAAGCCGAACAGCTCGGTGCTCTTGCCCAGGTCCAGGCCGAAGAAGTGGAAGGAGTCGATCTGGCCGATGCCGCGCGGGCCGTTGGTGATGTTGATCGGGTACTCCAGGTTGTTCAGGAACACGCGGATGATTTCACCGAAGCCCAGGGTCACGATGGCCAGGTAGTCGCCCCGCAGCTTCAGCGTGGGCGCGCCCAGCATGACGCCGAAGAAGGCCGCCAGCCCCGCCGCCAGCGGGATCACCAGCCACAGCGGCGAGTGCAGCCCGTCGGGGAAGGCCATGCGGAAGGCCTCGAAGTTCTCGCTCAGGTGCGGGCTCGACAGCAGCGCGAACATGTAGGCGCCGACCGCGTAGAACGCGACATAGCCCAGGTCCAGCAGACCGGCGTAGCCCACCACGATGTTCAGGCCCAGGGCCAGCATCACGTACAGCAGCGCCAGGTCAATGATGCGCACCGGCCCGTTGCCGAACTGCTGCGCAATCAGCGGCACCACCAGCAGGCCCAGGGCCGAGAGCAGGAAGACGAAGAGTTTGTTCTGTTGTTGCATGGTCTGTGTCTCCTTGGGGCCTCAAGCCCGATCCGCCACGCGCTCGCCCAGCAGGCCCGAGGGCCGCAGCGTCAGCACCAGGATCAGCGCAATGAAGGCAAAGATGTCGGCATAGTGGCTGCCCAGCACGCCGCCGGTCAGGTCACCCAGATAGCCCGCACCGATGGCCTCGATCAGGCCCAGCAGCACGCCGCCCACCATGGCCCCGGCCAGGTTGCCAATGCCACCCAGCACCGCCGCCGTGAAGGCCTTCAAGCCCGGCATGAAGCCCATGGTGTGCTGCACCGTGCCGTAGTTGGCCGCCCACATCAGGCCGGCCACCGCGGCCAGCGCCGCGCCGATCACAAAGGTGGTCGAGATGATGAAGTCGGGCTTCACGCCCATCAGGCCCGCCACCTTGGGGTTCTCGGCCGTGGCCCGCATCGCACGGCCCAGCTTCGTGTGATTCACCAGCCACATCAGCGTGGCCAGAATCATCACCGTGGCACCCAGGATCACACACTGCGTCACCGTGATCACCGGCCCGCCCAAATCGATCGGCGTGGTCGGCAGCAGCAGCGGGAAGGGCTTGGGATTGGGCTTCCAGATGATCATGGCCAGGGTCTGCAGCAGCAGCGACATGCCCATGGCCGTGATCAGCGGCGCCAGACGCGGCGCATTGCGCAGCGGCCGGTAGGCAATCTTCTCCACCAAAAAGTTCAGCGTCGTGCACACCAGCACCGCACAGCCCAGCGCGATCAGCATCAGCGCCCAGCCCGGCAGGCCCGAGCCCGACAGCGCGCTGATCACCGTCCAGCTCACCAGCGCCCCCACCATCAAAATCTCACCGTGCGCAAAATTGATCAGGTTGATGATGCCGTACACCATCGTGTACCCCAGCGCCACCAGCGCATACATGCTCCCGAGCACCAGCCCGTTGATGATTTGCTGGAAAAAAGTTTCCATAGATGTCGTCCTTTTTTTGCGTCGACTGTGGCGTCGAACTGCGCAGGAGGTGTGCAAGCGACATGCCAAAAATCACGGTTTGCGGGTATTCACCGAGGGCCTCCCATGAAGCGGGAGGCGCCCGCAGACCGGGCGGCAGGCGCCCTCGGGCGGAATCCGACACCGGCCGCCGCCAGCCAGGGCGGAAATCCGCACAAGACCTGCTTGAACGCCGCGCGCCAGTGAGAACTCGGCGCCACAAGCCGCGGGCTTCGAGCTCCAAGTGGGCTCGCAAATTGGGCACACTACGCAGCCCGCAGGCTGCCACGCATGAATCCGCCCTCCTCGCTTCCCTTCCCCGCCTCCGCTGCCAGCACTGCAGCCAGCCCGGCCGCACGCCGCCGGCTGCAGCCCTGGGTGCTGGCCTGCGCCGGCCTGGCCCTGGCGGTGCTCGGTGCCGCCCTGGGCCAACGCTTGAGTGAACGCGCCGGTTTGGCACAGCTGGCGGCCGTGGCCAATGAGCGCCTGGAGCTCTACGCCGCGGGCTTGGAGGCCGAGCTGGGCCGGCATGCCTATCTGCCGGGCCTGCTCAGTGTCGACACCGATGTGCAGGCCTTGCTGGCCCGCCCCGACAGCGAGGCCTTGCGGGCGCAGACCCGGATCAAGCTGGCCCGTGTGCGGGTGCGCTCGGGCCTGAGCCTGGCCTTCATCAGCGATGCTCAGGGCCGGGTGCTGGCCTCCAGCAACAACTACAACCCGCAGGGCTCGATCGCCGACACAGAGACGACCCAGGAGCCGGATGCCGAAGCGCGCCGCCTGGCGCTGCGCCTGGGCGAGCGCCTGCTCAGCGGGCCGGGCCAGTTCTTTGCCGCACATGAAGACAACGGCAGCAGCGATTATTTCCTCGTCCAGCCGCTGCGGCGCGCCGGCCAGCGCTGGGGTCAGATCGTGCTCAAGCTCAATCTCGCGCCGCTGGAGGCCACCTGGGTGGACCAAGGCCTGCGCTCGCAGGGCGAGAAGCTGCTGGTGGTCGATGGCCAGGGCGTGGTCATCATGTCCTCGGTGCCGACCTGGAAGTACCACATGCTGGGAAGCTCCAGTGCCGAGCAGCGCGCCACCCTGCGCGCCAGCGGCCATTACGCAGGCACGCTGGAAGACACGCTGGGCCTGGACATGGAGGCGCTGAGCCAGCAGCAGAACGCCTTGGTGCAGCTCCCATCCTGGGACCCGGCACGGCCGCAGCAGCGCCACCGCCTGCTGGCGCAGGAGCTGGCCGTCGTGCCCCTGGGCTTGCGCCTGGTCACCCTGTCGGACCCCGCCGAGGTCTGGCGCCAGGCCCGCTTCGTGGCCTGGGGCGGCGCGGCCCTGGGCGCGGCGCTCAGCCTGCTGGCGCTGTATCTGCTGGCGCGACGGCGCGCCCATGCCGAGCTGGAGCGTCAGGTGAGCGAGCGCACGGCCGAGCTGCAGCTCAGCAATGCCGAACTCAAACGCCAGATCGCCCAGCGCCTGCAGGCCGAGGACGAGCTGATGCAGGCGGCCAAGCTGGCCGTGCTGGGCCAGATGTCGGCCGGCATCTCGCATGAGATCAACCAGCCCTTGACTGCCCTGCGCGCGCTCTCGCGCAACAGCTTGCTGCTGCTCGACAAGGGCCGCTACACCACCGTGGGCGAAAACCTGGGCGCGATCGATGCCATGGTAGAGCGCATGAGCCAGATCACCCGGCAACTGAAGAGCTTTGCCCGCAAGGCGCAAAGCGCCAGCGCACCGGTTTCACTGGCAGCGGCCGTGGAAGGCGCGCGCGTGCTGCTGGGCCACCGCATCGAGGCCGAGCAGGTGCGCCTGGAGCTGGCCATCGCGCCCGAGCTGCGCGTCAACTGCGAAGCCAACCGCTTGGAGCAGGTGCTGATCAATCTGATGGCCAATGCCCTGGACGCCATGGCCGAACTACCACTTGCCGCAGACGGCAGCCCGCGGCCTCGCCATCTGCGCCTGAGCACCGCGCCGTTCGAAGACGAGAGCAAGAGCCCGGGTGAACGCCCGGGACGCATCTGGGTGCGCGTCTGCGACAGCGGTGCCGGCATGGCGCCCGAGCAGATGGCGCGTTTGTTCGAACCCTTTTTCACCACCAAGCCGCCGGGCCAAGGTCTGGGCCTGGGCCTGGTGATTTCGGCCAAGATCGTGCACGAGTTTGGCGGCACGCTGCGCGCGCGGCCGGCCGGCCGCAGCGATGATGTGGGCAGCCTGCCCGGCATGTGTTTCGAGTTCGACCTCGAGCTGGCGCCGGCCGACTACCGCTGACCCAGCCCTCCACCTGCCCCACCCGATTCCATCAAGAAAGCAGCTCATCCATGTTTGAGGGATTCAAGGTCCTCTTTGTCGAAGACGATCCGCCGGTGCGGGCCAGCCTGAGCCAGACCCTGGAGCTGGAGGGCCTGGAGGTGCAGGCCTGTGCCAGCGCCGAAGAGGCCCTGCCCCACATCCAGGCCGGAGCGCAGCTGATCGTGGTCACCGATGTGCGCCTGCCGGGCATGGACGGCCTGGGCCTGCTCGACCATGTCATGGCCACCGACCCCGAAATCCCGGTGGTGCTGGTCACCGCCCATGGCGATGTGGCCATGGCCGTGCGGGCCATGCGAACCGGCGCCTACGACTTCATCGAGAAGCCTTTTGCACCCGAACGCTTCCTCGACGCTGTGCGCCGCGCCCTGGACAAGCGGGTGTTGCGTGTGGCAGTGGACGAGCTGCGCGGCCAGCTGCAGCGGCGCAGCGGCATGGAGGCGGTGCTGCTGGGCAACTCGGCCGCCATGCAGCAGGTGCGGCGCCAGGTTCTGAACCTGGCCGACACCTCGGCCGATGTGATGATTCTGGGCGAAACCGGCACCGGCAAGGAGCTGGTGGCGCGCTGCCTGCACGACGAGAGCCGGCGCCGCGACCGCAACTTCGTCGCCATCAACTGCGGCGGCCTGCCCGAAGCCCTTTTTGAGAGCGAGTTGTTCGGCCATGAGCCGGGCGCTTTCACCTCATCGTCCAAGCGCCGCATCGGCAAGATCGAGCATGCCAACGGCGGCACCTTGCTGCTGGACGAGATCGAGACCATGCCCATGCTGCTGCAGATCAAGCTGCTGCGCGTGTTGCAGGAGCGGCGCGTCGAGCGCCTGGGCTCGAACGAGGAGCTGCCCATCAATGTGCGCGTGATCGCCGCCACCAAGGCCGATCTGCGCGCGCTGAGCGAGCAGCAGCAGTTCCGCGGCGACCTCTACTACCGGCTCAATGTGGCCACGCTCTCACTGCCGCCGCTGCGCGAGCGGCGCGAGGACATCCCGCTGCTGTTCCAGCACTTCGTCAACCAGGCCTGCGCCCGCTACGAGCGCAGCGCGCCCGAGCTGAGCCCGCAACGCCTGCGTGAGCTGATGGCCCATGACTGGCCCGGCAATGTGCGCGAGGTGCGCAATGCCGCCGACCGCTTTGTGCTGGACATTGGCGGTTTCGAGGGCACCGGCGCGCCCACGCCCGAGCCGCAAGCCACCCTGGCCCAGCAGATGGACCAGGTGGAAAAGGCACTCATCGAGCAGGCCCTGCAACGCTGCCAGGGCAAGGTGCCGGCGGCCATGGAGCTGCTGGGCACGGCCAAGAAGACGCTGTACGACAAGCTGCACCGCCACGGCATCGACCTGGAACGCTTCAGGTCGAACTGAAACGCTGACGGGCAAACTCAGCGGTACTGTGCGGGATCGGGCGAATCGCTGGGATGCTCGATCAGGCGCTGAAACGCCGGGCTCATGGGCAGGCGCAGATTGAGGCCCGAGCCTGGCAGCGGGCTCTCGAACCAGCGCTGGTAGATGCGGCGGATCTCGCCGCTGCGGAACAAGGCCCGCAGAACCTCATCGACCAGCTGCTTGAAGCCCGGATCGCCCTGCGCCAAACCCAGGGCATAGGGCTCGATCGAGAAAGACGCCTCGGAGATCAGGTAGTCCTGGGGCCGGCCGCTGCCGGCCAGCCAGGTGCGCAGCAGCACATCGTCCATGGCATAGGCGACGGCGCGGCCGGTTTGCAGCAGGCGGAAGGCGTCCTTGTCGTCCTGGCCGACCAAGATCTTCATGTCCAGCTCGCGCGTCTGATTGACCTGGTGCAGGAACTGGATGCTGGTGGTGGCGATGGTGGACGCCACCGGCTGGCCGCGCAGCTCGTCCAGGCTGCGAATCGGCTGCTGGCGCTTGGACAGCAGGCGGGTCTCGGCCACAAAAGTGGTCAGTGAAAAAGCCTGGATGCGCTGGCGCTCGGCCGTGTGGGTGGTGATGCCGCACTCCAGATCGACCGCACCATTGGCCACCATGGGCATGCGGGTGGCCGAGCTGACGCTGACCATCTTGGCTTCCAGCTCTGGCAGCTGCAGTCGCTCACGCACCGCCTGGACCACCCGCTCGCACAACTCGATCGAGTAACCCACGGGCTTGAGATCGGCATCGAGGTAAGAAAACGGCGCCGAGGCCACGCGGTAGCCCAGCACGATCACGCCCGTGTCGCGGATTTTGCGCAGGGTGGGTGAGCTCAGGGGCTCGGCCGCCCGCGCCGTCAGCAGCGACAGGCCGATCAGCAGGAGCAGAGCGAAAGACCGGAAAGGGAAGTTGAACATGAGGCGAAGTCGGAACAGAGGCCGCGGCAAGCTGCTGCAGAAAAACTTCCGCGATTGTCACAGCAGCCGCGTGCGGCGCGAGCCTGTGGCAGGATGACTGCCCTGATGAACCCTCACTCGCCTTCTCTCGACGCCGCCGCCCGTGATGCGGCATGGCGCGAAGTCCTGCCCCTGGAGCAGGCCCTGGCCGCCCTGCCCGTCCACAGCAAAGACTTGCTGCAAGAAGCGCGCGCGGCGTGGTGCCGCGAACAAGGCCTGCTGCTCTTCGCCTACGGCTCGCTGATCTGGCGCCCGGGCTTTGAAGCGATCGAGCAATGGCCGGCGCAGGTCCAGGGCTACCACCGGGCGCTGCGCCTGCGCAGCCTGTCCAACCGGGGCAATCGCGAGCAACCCGGCCTGGTGCTGACCCTGCTGCCTGGCGGCAGCTGCCGCGGCCTGGTGTACCGGGTGGCGCCCGAGCACAGCGCGCGGGTCCTGGACGAGCTCTGGGTGCGCGAGATGGTGGTGGGCTCGTACACGCCGCGCTGGCTGCATTGCCACACAAAGGCCGGCCCCCGTTTGGCGCTGAGCTTCACGCTCAAGCGCAACAGCCCGGCCCGGGTCGGCCCGCTGGACGATGCCGACTTGCTCCACATCCTGCGCCATGCCCGCGGCCGCTACGGCAGCACCCTGGATTACTTGGAACGCTGCGTGCTGGGGCTGCGTGAGCATGGCATCCGTGACTCCGAACTTGAGCGGCAGCTGCGCCTGGCCGCCACCCACGGCCTGTGCGAAACCCTGGCGCCGATCAGGCGCCGACCTGGGCCTTGACCCGCTGCAGATCGGCCACCGTGTCGACATCGAGCAGCACACCGGGGTCGTCCACATCCACCGCCTGCGAGGGGTAGCGCGCCATGATGCGGCGCGCGCCCTCGTCGCCATGCAGATCGACCAGCTCGGAGAACAGCTCGGCGCTGAAGCCCACCGGGTGGCCCTGGCGGCCGCGGTACTGGGCGTAGGCCACGGGATAACTGCTCAGCGCAGCGGCCACCGCAGTCATGGTTTCGGGCCGCAGCAGCGGCATGTCGGCTGGCACGATCAACCAGCCTTCGGAATCGCCGCTGGCGCTGACGCCGGCCGCAATCGAGTGGCCCATGCCCACAGGGCTGGGGCGGCCCTGGCTGTCCAGCTCGGGCAGCACCACGACATCGCGCTCGGCCACCAGCTGCTCCAGGCTGCCGGCCAGGGCCGGTATGGTCACCACCACCACCCGCAGCTGGGTCGCCAAGGCATGCGCCACGGTGCGGGCCAGCACCGTATCCAGCAGCGGGTCGTGGCCGGCACCCAGGCGCTGCGCCAGCTTGTGCCCTTGGCCGGTGAATCTCATGCCGCGTCCTGCCGCGAGCACGACGACAGCCGGTCGCCGATGTGTCATCAGATCAAATCCTTCAAAAAGCCCCTCGGCTCGGGCGCTGCCCGATCGAGACGCCGGGCTGCACAGTGCCACAAGCATGCCGCCCGGGCCCGGCTGTGCGCAATGGGGCCATCACTTAAGGTGTTCTACCGTCAGAGCAAGTACCAGCGCCCGCTCTGGGCCGATACTGTGCGCATGAACAGCAGCAACCACAGCAAACCCGAATCCCTGGCCGACCTGCGCAAGAGCTACGAGCAAGGCGAGCTCGACGAGGCCATGGCCGCGAACGAGCCCCTGAGCCAGTTCAAGCAATGGCTGGATCACGCCCTGGCCAGCCAGGTGCCCGAACCCAATGCCATGACCGTGGCCACGGTGGGCGCCGATGGCCGCCCATCCACCCGCATCGTGCTCATCAAGAGTTATGACGAGCGCGGCATCGTCTGGTTCACCAACTACCAAAGCCGCAAAGGCCAGGAGCTGGCGACCCACCCCTTTGCCGCCCTGCAGTTCCACTGGGTCGAGCTGGAGCGGGTGGTGCGCATCGAGGGCCGGGTCGAAAAAGTCAGCGACGAGGAATCGGACGCCTACTTCCACTCCCGCCCGCTGGACTCACGCCTGGGCGCCTGGGCCTCGCCGCAAAGCCAGGTGATCAGCTCGCGCGGCGTGCTGGTGGCCAATGCAGCCAAGGCCGCCGTGCAGCATGGCCTGAACCCCGCCCGGCCTCCGCACTGGGGCGGTTACCGCCTGGTGCCCGAGCGCTGGGAGTTCTGGCAGGGGCGCAAGTCGCGCCTGCATGACCGCCTCAGCTACCGCCTGCAGGCCGACGGCCAGTGGCTCAAGGAGCGCCTGGCCCCCTGAGCCCCTGCCGCCATAACAAGCTCGAGGCGACGTTCGCTCAGAAGCGCAGCTGAAAGCCGGTGTGCAGGCTGCGGCCCGGCAGCGGGCTCAGCTCGCGGATGGTGGCCACCGAACTGGCGCTGTAGGCCAGTTGATTGCCCACATTGTCGAGCTTCAGATACCAGAGCGCCTCGTTGTTGCCGATGCGCAGCTGGCGTGACAGGCTCAGCTTGAGCAGACCGTAACCGGCCGTGGCATGGTCCAGGGCCGGCACACGGGTCTGCCGCGCGCTCAAGCGCCATTCCACGCGGGCCGTCCACGGGCCCTGGTTGGCATCCAGCGCCAGGCTGGCACGCAGCGGCGCCAGGCGCGGCAAGGGCTCGCCGGTCTGGCGGTTGCTGCCGCGCACGCCGTCCAGCGTGGCGGTGAGGGCGAACTGCGTGCCCGGCAGCAGCTGGGCGGGCAGATGCCAGTGGCCTTCCAGCTCAAAGCCCGT
Organism: Burkholderiales bacterium PBB2; assembly: GCA_002255955.1. Taxonomy (GTDB): domain Bacteria; phylum Pseudomonadota; class Gammaproteobacteria; order Burkholderiales; family Burkholderiaceae_C; genus Paucibacter_A. The sequence continues at coordinate 70,259 of NKIM01000018.1, forward strand.
CAGCACGGCCGGCACGGCCTTGAAGGCATAGACCGGGAAGGTCTCGCCCGCGTCATCGAACTGCTCGCCTGTGGCATCGAGTGCGATATAGCTGGCGAAGCGGGTGCGGAACAGGTTCAAGCGCACAAAGTTTTCAGCCTGCCTCCACTCCAGGCCCAGGTCCACGCCCTTGGCGCGCTCCAGGCCCAGGCTGGCGTCGCCGCGCTCGTAAGCGCCACTGGCCACATGCACGCCCTGCGCATGCAGCTCGTAGAACATGGGGGCGCGCTGGCTGCTGTTGACCTGGGCATTGAGGCTGAAGGCTTCGCTCAGGCGATAGCTGCCGCTCAAGGTCAGGCTGCGTGGCTTGAAGCGCAGGCTGCTGGCGGCACCAAAGCGCGGCTCTTCGGCATCGGCCGCATCACCTGCGGAGTTGACACGCACCGATTCCGCACGCGCCCCGGCCTCCAGGGTCAGCGGGCCGACGGCGTACTGCTCCAGCAGAAAGACCGCACTGCTGCGCGTCTGCGAGCTGGGCACTAAGGCTTCAGCGCCGATGGCGGAGAAGTCGCTGCGCTCCATCTGCAGGCCCAGCATGCCCTTGACGGCAGCACTCGCGCCCCAGGGCGCATGCTCCAGCTCCAAACGCAGGTCCTTGCCGCGGTTCTTGAACACCGTGCCCACCTCGCCCGAGCCTTCCACCTCCTGATGCTGGTAGCGGCTGCTGCTGGCATTCCAGCTCACCCGGCGCAGCAGTTCGGCCGCACCGCTGCCCGGGGCAAAACGCCATTCGCCGGCCGTGGCCGCGCGCTGGCGCTGCATCTGGATCTGCACATCGGGCTCAACGGTCACGCCGTAGTCGTTGTGATAGTCCTCCAGCGACAGCCCGGCATAGCCCTGGGCGAAGATGTAGGAACCGCCCACCGCGCCGCCGTGGCTGCGCGCCGCGGAGTTGCGCACCTCGGTGGCGCTTTCGCCCTCGGCGGTGAAGCGCGGGGCGCTTTGGTTGGAGGCCCGACGGCCGGCCAGATCGGCATGCCAGGCCCAGCCTTGGCTGCCCGAGCCGACGCCACCGTCCAGCACCACAGCGCCGTTGCGCTCTTGCGCCGGGCCGCCGAAGCGCACCTCCGCCGCACCGCTCAAGCCCGGCTGCATGGCCTTGGGAATGCGGTTGTCCAGGGTGTTGACCACACCACCGATGGCATTGCCGCCGTAGAGCAAGGCAGCCGCACCGCGCAGCACCTCGACCCGGTCGATGACCAAGGGGTCGGTCGGCACGGCATGGTCAAAACTCAGACTGGAGGCATCGACCGAGGCGCCGGAATTGCTCAGCATGCGCACCCGGTCGCCATCCAGGCCGCGGATGGTGGGCCGGTTGCTGTTGGGGCCGAAGTAGCTGGCCGAGACACCGGGCAGACCGTCGAGGGTCTCGCCCAGCGAGGAGGCGCGGCGCAGGCTCAGCTCATCGCCGCTGAGCGCGCTGTTGGCTTGGGTCAGCTGCTGGCTGCGCAGCGGGTTGCCAGTCAGCTGGACGCGGCCCAGGTGCTCGGTGCTGCCAGCCGCGGCAGGCGCGGCGCTCAACACAGCGCCGGCATCCGCGGCAACCGGAGCCGCGACCGCAGGGCTGGTTTGAGCATGAAGCGACAGGCTCAGGCAGAAAAGGCTGGCACCCAAGGCCAGGGGCCGGGGGGCGAAATGGAATGCATAGCTCATGATGAGGAAGAGAAGACTCTTTGGCGGTCGCGCACGGCCGCAAGCCCTTCATGGGGGAGGCGGCCGGCACTACGGAGGACGAGGGCTGCAGGCCCGGCCTGCTCCCGATGGGAGCGACGGACCTGCGTCGACCGACAACCCAGCTTGCCAACACGGCCGAACCCGAAGCAAGCGGGTGGTGTGTGACGCAGGACTGGCGGTCGAGGCGGAGGAAGAAGAGGGAGGGCGAGCGATGGAACGAGCAGCCTCGGACGGAGGCCGCAGGTGACTCAGGCCCGCTCAGGCGAGCTGAGGGGGGCCGCGCGCCGCGCGCTTCCAGCGCGCCGCCAAGTGCAGCGAGGCCGCACGGGCATCATCCGGCGCTGCGAAGCCAGCATCTTGCAGCACCAGCACTGGCAGGGCCAGGGGCGCATGGTCGTGGCTGAGTTGGTCCAGCAGCAAGCAGATCAGCTCGCCGCGGCTGTGGCCCCAGCTTTCGCTCGGGGCTTGCGCCACCGGTTTGGCCTCCGCGACCGAATTCAGGGGCGGCAGAGACGACAGAGACGCCAGCGGCACCAAGGCCCGCGCGAAGCCGGCGCTGTGCAGCACCCGGTGCGATTGCCCCAGGCCCTGGAAGGCCAGCATCAAGGCCAGCAGCGCCCAGACCCGCCAGGCCTGGGCCAGCGGCCAGCGCAGCGCCGAGGCGCTGCGGGCTGATGTCTGGGATCTGCGACTCATGGATTCAGTCGATCAGGTTCGGGCTCGCGCTCAAGGCGCGCCCAGACCTTGGCCGCCGTTGATGCGGTAAAACAGACCGTAGGGGTCGTCGCTGAGCACGGCCAGCACCCCTTCGACCAGCACCGGCTCCAGGGTGTAGCGCACCGGCTGCTGGGTGAAGACTTCAATCAAGCCCTCGGCACCGGCCGGCACACAAAACGAGCAGGAGGTAGGCACCGATGACAACAAAAAGTGGCGCTGCTTGTCGCCCGGCTCCAGCGGCATCATGAAACCCTGAACCTTGACCTTCTTCTGGTTCAGCGCCTGCACCGGAGCGGGAAAGGTCGGCACCAGCCGGTTCTTCTCTGCCTTGGTACTCACCGAGGACAGCAGGCTCCAGGACAGCACACCTTCGCGCTCCTGCAGTGGCTTGAAGGGGCTGCGCGGGTCGTGGTAGCCCGGGCCTTGCCCGATGGCTGGCACCTGAGCCGGCACCTGCGCCTGCACCCCAGCGCAGCACAAGGCCAGGCCCAGCATCAGCAGGTGGCGGCGTGCAGCAAACGCGGAGCGGGACAGAGAGTTCACAAGAAGCACAGTTCGGTTCATGGCGATTCGGATCGAGTGCGGCATTGTGCCTGCAGCAGCGCTTCAGCGCGGCGCCTGCAGCAATTCACTGACATCCAGCCGGTAAGCGCGCCAGGCTGGCCAGGCCGAAGCCAGCAGAGCCAGCGCCGCGGCAAGCAGGGGCAGGCTCCACTCCCAGCTTGAAAACCAGGCGCCGGTCAGGCGCAGGCTCTGGCGCTCGGCCAGCACCCGACCCAGGATCTCGCAAAGACCATGCCCCAGGCCAAGGCCGATGACGCAGGCCAGTGCCGCCAGAATCGCCGCCTCCAGCCCCACCAGCACCGCCACCCGCCACGGTGGCGCGCCCAGCATGCGCATCATGGCCAGATCCGCCTGCCGTGCCCGGACGGCATTGAGCAAGGCCACGAACACCGACAAGCCCGCCGCCAGCAGCAACACCCACGCAAAGCCGCGCAAGACCTCGGTGCCCGCGCCCACCATGCGCAGCAAGCGCGCGGTTTCCAGCGCCGGCGCTGCCGCCTGCAGGCCCGGCTGGGCATTGACCCAGCGCGGCAGACTGATGGCCGCGAGCGGGCTGCGGTAGCTGAGCAGGATCAAGGTGACCTCGCGATGGGCCTCATCCCCGTCCTCCGCCTCATGCGCCTCATGCGCCTCACCATGGTGGGCCTCGTGAACCTGCCAGACGGAGGCCAGATCGGTCAGCACCAGACGGTCGATCACGGTGCCCGTGGGTTTCAGGATGCCGGTGACGATGTAGCCGCTGCCCTCGTGCGCATCGCCCTGCTCGCCCAGGCCGTGGCTGCCGGCAAACGATGCGCCCAGGCCCAGGCCGGTGCGCTGTGCGACCTCGGCACCGAGCACGGCCTGCATCGGCCCGGTCCACGCCTGCCCCTGAGCCAGGTTGGCGCCGTACAACTCCAGATAGCTGCGCTCCGTGCCCACGATGCGAAAGCCACGCAGGCTGTCACCCAGCGACAGTGGCACGGCGCGTGCGACCAGGGGCTGCGCACGCAAGGTCTTGAGCGTGGCCAGCGGAATGTTGCCGGTCGGCACATCGAGATGGAACACGCCCGAGAGCATGATCTGCATGGGGCTGCCTTTGGCGCCGACCACCAGATCGATGCCGGCCAGATCACGGCGCACACCCGCCTCGATCTGCTCGCTGACCAGGAGCACAAAGCTGATCGCCGCCAGGCCCAGGCTCAGGAGCAAGAGGTTCAGGCCGGCCGTCAGCGGCTGCGCCCACAAATAACGCCAGGCCAGGCGAATCAGTGCGCTCATGCCGCCACCTCGCCCGCGCGGCCCGCCGCCAAATCCAGCAGTGACCAATCCGCCCTGCCCGCCAGCGGCTGGACCAAGCGGGCGTCGTGCGTGGCAAGGATCAAGCTGACGCCCTGCGCCGCGGCGACCTCGAGCAGCAAGTGCATGACCTGCTGCGCATGGGCATCGTCCAGACTGGCGCTGGGCTCATCGGCCAGCAAGAGCGACGGCTGCCGCATCAAGGCCCGCGCCAGGGCGACCCGCTGCGCCTGCCCCACGCTCAGCTGGTGCGGCAGGCGCGCGCCCAGGCCTTGCAAACCCAGCTGCTGCAACAAGGCCAAGGCCCGCTCGGGCTGGGGCGGCAAGCCAGCGCTGATGAAGGGCAGAGCCAGGTTGTCGAGCACGCTGAGGCTGGCGCTGAGGTGAAGGCGCTGCGGCACAAAGCCCAGCTGCGCGCCGCGCCAGGCATCGCGCTGGCGCGCGCTCAAGGTGCTCAGCTCGGTGCCGGCCATCTGGATGCAGCCCGCACCTGGCGTCAGCAGACCGGCCAGCAGGGCCAGCAAGGTGGACTTGCCGCTGCCCGAGGGGCCTCGCAGCAGCAAATGCCGTCCGGTCGGCAGCGAAAAATCAGGAAAAACGACGGGGCTGCCGCCACCCGCGTAGTGGTGGCTGAGCCCGGACCATTGAATACTCATCGACGCCAAGCGCTCCGCAGGTGTTTGTGCACGTGATGCGTCAATCGGCCAGGTGCAGCAGGCGCGCAAAGGTCTTGCGGAACTTCTCGACCTTGCCGGCCACGACAAAGGCGCAGTAACCCTGGTCGGGGTTACGGGCGTAGTAATGCTGGTGATAAGACTCGGCCGGCCAGTAGTTCTGCTCAGGCAGAAGTTCCGTCACCACCCGGCCCTGATGGGCGGCCTGGGCTTCATCCCAAACTTGCCGGGCTTGCGCCGCCTGCTCAGGTGAGTGGGTGTAGATGCCCGATCGGTACTGCGTGCCGACATCGGCGCCCTGGCGATTGAGCGAGGTCGGGTCGTGGATGACAAAGAACACCTCCAGCAACTCGCGCAGGCTGACGACGGACGGATCGAAATCGACGCGCACCACCTCTGCATGGCCGGTCTGGCCCGAGCAGACCTGCTCGTAGGACGGGTTCTCGACCGGGCCGTTGCAATAGCCGGACTGCACCGCGTGCACACCGCGCACCTGTTCGAACACTGCCTCGGTGCACCAGAAACAGCCACCGCCGAGAGTGATGCGTTGCAAAGATGGTGGGATGGGGCTGTTCATGGTGTCGGGTCGCTTCAGAGCGAAAGTGAGGTGGCAGACAAAAGAGCCGGCGCGAGCATAGCCGAGCTGGCTGAGGCGCGCGAAAGACAAGACCATGCCCCCAAGCAGCGATGATGCGGATGCATAGGAACAGAAAAGTCCAAATGGAGCGAACGTGGATTGGAGCTTGCTGACCCAAAACTTGAAGCCGCTGGCCATGAGCCTGGTGCAGGCACCCATGGTGTTCATGGCCCTGGCCATCGCAGGCGGATGGCAATTACAAAAAGGTTGCCGGCGTCGTGGCTGGCTGCTCCTGATCGCGACCGTGATCGCGGTCTGGCTGAGTGGTTGCGAAGGCTTCGGGCGTTTTTTGAGCCAGCAATGGCTGAACACCCCGCCCGCCCTGGATCGGGCGGAGATCGCCCGCCTGCGCACGCTGCAAGCCAAGGACGGCGGCGTGGCCGTGCTGGTGCTCGGGGGCGGTGCACGCCAGTGGGCGCCGGAGTACCAGGGCCCCTCGCTCAATGAACACAGCCAACCCCGGCTGCGCCTCGGCATCTGGCTATCTCGCCAGATCCAGGCGCCGCTGGGCTTTTCGGGCGGCATCGGTTGGCAGGCGCGCGACCAGTTGCTCAGCGAAGGCCAAATCGCGCAACGCGTCGCCGCGGGCGAGTTCCAGCACCCGCTGGCCTGGATCGAAGACCGCTCGCGCGACACCCGCGAGAACGCCCGCTTCAGCCTCGACTATCTGCAGCAGCGCCAGATTCGCACCCTGGTGCTGGTCACGCACGAGCAGCATCTGCCGCGCGCGCTGCGCGCCTTCCGCGAAGCCATGAATGACAAGGGCGTTCCGAACTCCATCACCCTGATCCCCGCCCCTGCCGGCCTGCGTCCAGATGGCGCTTGGCGGCTGAGCACCTGGTTGCCGTCCAGCGAGGGCTATGCCCGGGTACGCTACGTCATCTACGAGGCGATTGCCCTGGCGGCAGGCCACTGAACCGGCGACTCCGAGCGAAAAAGTCGAGACCACAAGTAGAAACCCCTTCCAGGCCTGAACCGGGAAGGGGTGTGGAGGCTGACGCCACCGATGGGGCTCTCGGGGGATGTGCCCGAGGGCTCCTGGCGCGCAATGATTGCGCCAGAGGTTGTGCCTGAGACAGGCCTCCCAACACTAGGTGAAGCCAGGCTTGCTTTCAAGCCATCAACCCCCCGGGCAAACCCGGGGCTGAGGATGCAAACAGGGTGTCAAACAGCTGATCGGCGCGCGCCTGCACCTCGGGGGTCATGACGATGCCTCGGCCCCACTCACGGCTGGTCTCACCCGGCCATTTGTTGGTGGCATCCAGCCCCATCTTGCCGCCCAGTCCGCTGACCGGCGAGGCGAAGTCGAGGTAGTCGATCGGCGTGCTGTCCACCAGGGTGGTGTCACGCACTGGGTCCATGCGCGTGGTGATGGCCCAGACCACTTCCTTCCAGTCGCGGATGTTGATGTCCTCGTCCACCACGACGATGAACTTGGTGTACATGAACTGGCGCAGGAAGCTCCAGAGCCCGAACATCAGCCGTTTGGCATGGCCGGGATAGGCTTTGCGAATCGAGATCACCGCCATGCGGTAGCTGCAGCCTTCGGGCGGCAGATAGAAATCGACGATCTCGGTGAACTGCTTTTGCAGAATCGGCACGAACACTTCGTTCAGCGCCACGCCCAGAATGGCCGGCTCATCGGGCGGCTTGCCGGTGTAGGTCGAGTGGTAGATTGGCTGCTCGCGCCTTGTGAGGCGGCTGACTTCAAACACCGGGAACCAATCCTGCTCGTTGTAGTAACCGGTGTGGTCGCCGTAAGGCCCCTCCAGCGCGTGCAGGTAGCCGCCCTTCTCTTTCAGCGGCACGCCGTCTTCGCTGATACCGGCGAAACCCGCAGCCGCCGGCGGGATGTGCCCCTCCAGCACGATCTCGGCGCTGGCCGGCACTTGAAGCATGCGGCCGGCTTCGCCCACGCCGCTGTCCACCAGCTCGGTGCGCGAGCCCCGCAGCAGGCCGGCGAACTGATATTCCGACAGACTGTCTGGCACCGGCGTGACGGCGCCCAGGATGGTGGCGGGATCGGCGCCCAACGCCACCGCAATCGGAAACGGCTGCCCCGGATTGGCCAGTGCAAACTCGCGGAAATCCAAGGCACCGCCGCGATGGGCGAGCCAGCGCATGATGAGCTGGCGCCGTCCGATCAGTTGCTGGCGGTAGATCCCTAAGTTCTGGCGCGCTCGCGGCTTGAGCACCGACTGCGGCCCCCGGGTGATGACCAAGCCCCAAGTAATCAGGGGGCCGATATCGCCCGGCCAGCAAGTCTGGATCGGGATGTCCTTGAGGTTGATGTCGGCGCCCTGCAGCACCACCTCCTGGCACGCCGCGCGGCGCACCGTTTGAGGTTTCATGTCCCAGACCGATTTCATCATCTGCAGCAGACGGCCGACGTCCTTGACGCCTTTGGGCGGTTCGGGCTCTTTCAGATTGGCCAACACATGGCCAACCTGGCGCAGGTCATCCAGGCTGTCGGCCCCCATGCCCAGCGCCACACGACGCGGCGTGCCGAATAAATTGCTGAGCACCGGCATGGTGTGACCAGTGGGCTGCTCGAACAAAAGTGCTGGTCCCTCGGCGCGCAAAACCCGGTCGCTGAGGGCCGTCATCTCCAAAATGGGGGAGACCGGCTGACTCACCCGCTTGAGCTCGCCCATGCCCTCCAAACCGCCAATAAAGTCGCGCAGGTCACGATACTTCATAATATCCAGTAATATAGAAACCAGTTAACAAGCTTGACGGGTTATTTTTGACCCTTAAAATCCGCCTGCCCTGAACGTTCAGGGTTAACCCGTGTCTTCGCCTTTGGGAGGGTGAAGACGCCCCGCTGCCGATGGACGTCGGCCCCGGCGAAGGCCTGCAAACCGCAAGCCCCGCCACCTGGGCCGGCCCATTATCACTGCCACCTCTTGAGCCCCTGGCACCAGCCGGGATGCTTGATTCGTGGAAGAGAAGAAAGGAGTCGCATGACAGCGCGTCGTGATCTTTTATCCCTGACCCGCAGCACCGGAGCCGCTGCGTCCTTGTTCATCAAGGACATCGGCCAAGGCCTGCTGGTCGTCAGCCACAACACCCTGGCCCTGGTTGGCCTGGCCGTGGTGGCTGTGCTCCTGACCTTTGCCAGCCAGGCTGAACTGCGCCAGCAACTCGAAGGCCAGGCCCGTGGCTGGCTCCATGCCCGCCAAGAAGCCCGCAATATCGCCGACGGCAACACGCTGATCGGCAACGAGGAACCAGACGCCATCGCCCGCGCCACGGCGGTCGACCCCAAGGACCTGCCCCGCCAGCAAGCCGCCATCGCCCAATGGGTGGCGCGCCGCTACAAGGTGGCGCCCGAGCCCATCAGCCGCTTGGTGCAGGAAGCCTACGCCGTGGGTCAGCGTGCCCGGGTGGAACCGACCCTGATCCTGGCCATCATGGCCATCGAGTCGGCTTTCAATCCTTTTGCGCAAAGCACGGTGGGCGCCCAGGGCCTGATGCAAGTCATGACCCAGGTGCACAACGACAAGTACGAAGCTTTTGGCGGCAATTTCGCCGCCTTTGACCCCATCACCAATATGCGGGTGGGCGTGCAAGTGTTGAAGGAGTGCATCCAGCGCGCGGGCACGGTCGAGGAAGGCCTGCGTTTTTACGTCGGCGCCGCCAACCTGCCCGACGAAGGCAACTACACCAGCCGTGTGTTGGCCATGCAGGAACAGCTGAAAGCCGTGGCTTCCGGCCGCGCCCTGCCCGCCCGACCGTCCAGCACGCCGATGGCCGCACCCAAGCTGCCGAGCGGCACCGCCGTTGTCGAAGACGAGCGCGTCGCCCAGCTGCGCTGAGCGCAGCCAGCCCTGTGCTTTGACGAAGCCAGCTTCCTCGGGAGCCCCTGGCGCTGCAGCTACACTGCAGCCTTCGCGCGACTGGCGATCAAGGAGGGCCAGGTGACCGAGCGTCACCGGCAGCCTGAGGTGGTGGACCACCGGGAAGCGCGAACGTCGATGGGCTGAACCCCACGCCGACTTCAGCCGTTCGCCTGGGCAGCTTGGTCTCGCTGATGCACCCATTTCTTCAAATCGGTGCCCAGCCGGACGGGCACTCCACCTCTAGAGCACTGCCACCCCTATGTTTGACCGTAGCACTTCCACTCTCGCCCAAGTCGATCCGGATCTCTGGGCTGCCGTCCAGAACGAAAACCGTCGCCAGGAAGATCACATCGAGCTGATCGCCTCGGAAAACTACACCTCGCCGGCCGTCATGCAGGCGCAGGGCAGCCAGCTGACCAACAAGTACGCCGAGGGCTATCCCGGCAAGCGCTACTACGGTGGCTGCGAGTACGTGGACGTGGTCGAACAGCTCGCCATCGACCGCCTGAAGGAACTCTTTGGCGCGAACTACGCCAATGTGCAGCCCAACTCTGGCTCGCAAGCCAACCAGGGCGTGTTCTTCGCCCTGCTGCAGCCGGGCGACACCATCATGGGCATGAGTCTGGCCGAAGGCGGTCACCTGACCCACGGCATGGCCCTGAACATGAGCGGCAAATGGTTCAACGTCATCTCCTACGGCCTGAACGCCAAGGAAGAGATCGATTACGACGCCATGGAAGCTCTCGCCCGGGAGAAGAAGCCCAAGCTGATCATCGCGGGCGCTTCTGCTTACAGCCTGCGCATCGATTTCGAGCGTTTCGGCAAGATCGCCAAAGAAATCGGCGCCTACTTCATGGTGGACATGGCCCACTACGCGGGCCTGATCGCCGCGGGCGTCTACCCCAACCCGGTACCGCACGCCGATGTGGTGACATCCACCACCCACAAGAGCCTGCGCGGCCCGCGTGGCGGCATCATCCTGTGCAATGACGAAGCGATCGCCAAGAAGATCAACTCGGCCATCTTCCCCGGCATCCAGGGCGGCCCCCTGATGCACGTGATCGCCGGCAAGGCCGTGGCCTTCAAGGAAGCGCTGACGCCCGAGTTCAAGGCCTACCAGGCTCAGGTGGTCAAGAACGCCAAGGTCCTGGCCGACACCTTGATCGAGCGCGGCCTGCGCATCGTCTCGGGCGGCACCGAGAGCCACGTCATGCTGGTGGACCTGCGCCCCAAAAACCTGACCGGCAAGGAAGCCGAGGCCATCCTGGGCGCCGCCCACATGACCTGCAATAAGAACGGCATCCCCAACGATCCGCAAAAACCCATGGTCACCAGCGGCATCCGCCTGGGCACGCCGGCCATGACCACGCGTGGATTCAAGGAAGATCAGGTGCGCGCCACCGCTCACCTGATCGCCGATGTGCTGGACAAGCCGCACGACGAAGCCAACCTCGCCGCCGTGCGCGAGAAGGTGGCGGCGCTGACGCGCGACTTCCCGGTCTACCGCTGAGCCTGATCCAGGCACGACACGCCGATGCGCTGCCCCTTTTGCAATCATGGAGAAACCCAGGTCGCCGAGACCCGGGAATCGGATGAAGGCGATGTGGTGCGCCGTCGGCGTCGCTGCCTGGGTTGTGACAAGCGCTTCACCACCTACGAGCGCGCCGAAATTGCCTTGCCAGTGGTGGTGAAGAAAGACGGCACGCGCGCGGACTTTGATTCCCGCAAGGTTCGCGCGTCCATGCAACTGGCGCTGCGCAAGCGCCCGGTCAGTATTGAACAAATCGACGCCGCCCTGCTGCGCATCGAAGAAGCCCTGCTGACCAGCGGCGCCCGCGAACTGCCCTCGACCAAGCTGGGCGAGCTGGTCATGCGCGAACTCAAGCGCATCGACAAAGTGGCCTACGTCCGCTTTGCCTCCGTGTACCGCAGCTTCGAAGATGTGGACGAGTTCCGCCAGCTGATCCGCGAGATCTGAGCCGCTTCTAGCGCCACACGGTGTCGCAATACCATCCCCCACCAAAGAGGGGGTCCACTCCCACCTCGGAGTGACAGAGTTTCAGACCTGCGCCTCCTAGATTGTGTTCATCGAGATGAATACCAGGAGTTGGATCATGCAGGCACGCCGCAGCCAGACACAGCAAGCAGGCTTCACGCTGATCGAAGCCGGCCTCAGCCTTTTGATCTCGGCCATCGTGGCCTCGCAGGCCATGCCGGCTCTTGGCAAGCTCAAGCAGCGCCAAGCCCTGAACGGCACCGCTCAGACGGTGATGACGGACCTCCAACAGGCCCGCAGCGAAGCTGTGGCCCAGGGCGACACCGTGCACATGAAATTCAGCAGCCACGCCGCGGGGTCCTGCTACGTGCTCCATGCAGGCCCCAGCGCCTCCTGCAGCTGCGACGAATCCGGGCTAGCGATGTGCTCTGGCAGCGGGCAAGTTGTGAAATCGGCCTGGTTCCCCTCCCGAGGCGAGCTCAGCGTCCGGGCCAATGTGAACAGCCTCAGCTTCAGCCCTCGCCAGGGCACAACCAGCAGCACCGGCAGCATCGACATCAGCCACCGCAACGGCGAAGTCATTCGCCATGTGATCAGCATCGCCGGGCGGGTTCGGAGCTGCGCACCTGGCGCGGCGCACTCAGGCCTCCCGACCTGCTGATTACCCGCCCCCCCTTGAATAAGTGGAGGGCGACAAGCGGTGGGGCTTCGCCGACCGGCGGCATCAGAAGCGACAGGCGGGTGGCGATGCATTTCGATAATCCAGCCATGTCATCCACCGCCATTTCATCTCTGGGCCCCGCCCGAACCCCGCGATCCGTGAAGGGCTTCACGCTGATCGAGTTGATGATCACGGTTGCCATCGTCGGCATCCTGATGGCCGTTGCCTTGCCCAGCTACCGCGATTACATGAATCGCAGCCGGCGCTCGGATGCCATCAACGCTTTGTCCCAAGTCACCCAGGCCCAGGAGCGTTGGCGTGCGAACCGCAGCGCCTATGCCAGCAGCTTTTCCGATTTGGGCCTCAACTTTCCCAGCAACCTGACCACCGCTGGCCACTACACACTCAGCCTGGTGGGCGTTGGGACCGCACCCAATGTGAACTTCGACAGCGGCTATACCGTCACCGCGACCACCGCGAGCGGCAGCCCGCAGAGCAATGACCTCAAATGCGCAACCCTGTCTGTCCAAGTCCGTGGCGGACAGCTTTACTACTTGGCGAGTGATTCGTCCGGTGTGAGCAATTCTCAATGCTGGCCCAAATGACGCGCCACCCAAGCCTCTACCCGCGATTCATGGTCTCTTTCGACTCTTGTTTGCCACAGGGAGTGCGCCCATTGAGCCCTGTTTCGCGCGCACAGCACAGCCGTGGCTTTACCTTGGTCGAGTTGCTGGTCGGCGTGGCCATCTTGGGTGTCTTGCTGGCATTGGCCGCGCCGTCCTTGGCGGATTTCATCAACCGGCGTCGTGTGGAGGCTGTGGCCGCCGAACTGGCCACCGATCTGGCCTATGCCCGCACCGAGGCAGCGATGCGCGCTGAAAACGTTCTGATACGGTTCAACAGCGACACCAACCTGACCTGCTACTCCATCACCTACCTGTCGGGAATCGGTACCTGCGACTGCCGCCGCGCAGCCGGCACCAGTTGCGGCGGCGGATTCTCGACCGCGTACGAACTCAAGCTCAACCAATTGCAACGGTCTTTGGGCGTGACGATGACACCCAGCCAGTCGGACAACCCCCTCAGCTTCATCGCGCCAAGACTGACGCCCTCAGACCCCAACTTTTTTGTCACCGTGGCAGGTTCGCGGGGCGCGACCCTGATGGTCAAGACCAATGCGGCCGGCCGCGTGATCACCTGCTCTCCGAGCGGCAGCAGCAACATCCCTGGGTACCAAACATGTCCGGCAAGCAGCAACTGAATCGCCACAACCCCAGGCTGGGTGGCCGCCAGCAGCGCGGCCTGAGCTTGATCGAGCTCATGGTGGGCATCACGGTCGGCATGATCGTGGTGGCGGCAGCGAGCTTGATGATGACCACCCAGCTGAAGGAGCACAAATTGCTGGTTCTGGAAACCCAGTTGCAGCAAGACTTGCGCGCCGCGGGCGACTTGATGCTCAAGGATATGCGGCGTGCCGGTTTCTGGGCCATGCCCCAAAACGGCGTCTGGGCTGAAGGAAGCTTTGCTGCACCGGCCTCAAATCCCTATGCCAACGTCAGCACCACAGGTGACGCTCAAAGCGGGAAGCTCGAGTACCAGTATTCACGGCATTTTGACGAGCGCGACAACAGTTTTGCCTACACCAACCCTGAAGACAGCGCGGTCGACACCAACGAGCGCTTTGGCTTCAAGCTGGATGACGGTGTTCTGAAGATTCGCCTCGGAACGGCATGGCAGCCCTTGACAGACCCCGCCACCCTCACCGTGACGAGCTTTCAGGTCAACCTGCAAAGCCAGAACCTGGCACTCCAGGAGTTCTGCGATGCCCCCTGTCCGGCGGGCACCGTCTGCCCGAGCCTGCAGGTGCGCCAAGTGAACATCACCTTGGTCGGCCAAGCAGTGCATGACAGCAGCGTCGTTCGCAAAGTTCAACTCAGCGGCCGAATCAGAAATGACGGCGTCGTTGGCAGCTGCCCGGTTCCCGCATGAAGAACCTCAGCATTCATCGCCCATTGCACCCGCTCCGATCACAGGCCGGTGCCGCCACCTTGGTCGTGGTCATGGTCTTGTTTCTGGTGATGGCCATGGTGGCCGCCTTTGCCAACCGAAATCTGATCTTCGAGCAACGCATCGCCAGCAACTACTACCGCGCCGGGATTGCCATGGAAGCAGCCGATGCCGGCGTGGAATGGACCGAAGCCCAATTGAATGGGCTCAATATCGACAACGCCTGCCTGCCCGATGCAACGCCGGGAGCCAATCGCTTCCGCGACCGGTATCTGGGCACGGACGCAAGCACTCAAAAGCTTCGCGTCCTAGCCAGCACTACCAACACAGCCGACTGTTCTCTGGTGGCCGGCCAAGGTTGGCAGTGCCGCTGCCCTGCCTTGAGCACATGGACCGTGAACGGTGGCGTGCCGGCAGCCACTGCGATGCAGCCCAATTTCCGGGTCAGGCTGATGCCGCAAACTCGTGCAGATGCGCGCCGGCCAGGTGTGATCCGCATGCGTGTCCAGGCGTGTTCGACAAGTTCAACCACCCTGAATGCGGACGGCACTCGGTCGCTGGACTGCGATGCGCTGAATGTGCGTCGCGAGAAGCAACTCGCTGACACCTGGATCGAGGCCGACTATGCCCTGCTCAGCGCCTTGAAGATGCCGCCTGCGGCACCGCTCACCTTGGCCGGCGGCGTGATCGCCGGGGCTTCGGGGCTGGGGCTGCACAACAGCGCCCCCGGCAGCAACGGCATGCTGCTCGTCGCCGGAGGAACGGCGGCTGGGCTGGACAACAGCCGGCTCGACAGCATCCCCGGCACACCCGGCTCACTGGCGGTGATCAGCAATGACGCAACGCTGGCGGCCACCACCACCAGTCCGGGGCGTTTTTTCTCCATGCACTTTGGCATGTCGATGAACAGCTACATCAACCAGCCCGCCATGCGCAAAGTGAGCTGCCCGGATACAGACTGTGCGGCCACCTTGCTGGCTGAGTACAACCGCGGCGTGCGCATGGCCTGGGTCGACGGGCCCATGGTGCTGGCCAGCAACATCACCCTGGGCTCAACAAGCAGCCCCATGGTGGTGGTGGTGAATGGCGCACTGGAGCTGGACGGCCCCATGCAATTGACAGGGCTCCTTTACGCCAAGGGCAATGTGTTGTGGGAAAACGGGCCTGGCGCGCTCTCTCTCCTCAATGGCGCGCTGATGGCCGAGGGCAACCTGACCGTCGCCGGGAATGTCGACATCTGGTACCAACCCGGCATCATTGATGCTCTAAAGAACCGCACGGGCAGCTTTGTGCGCGTGCCGGGCAGCTGGTGGAACTGAGGACATGAGCTCTCTCCAACGCACTCACCGCAGCCCAGCCGACCGCCGCACCGTCCGCGGCGTGACCTTGATCGAGGCCCTGGTAGCCATGCTCATCATGGCATTCGGGATGGTGGCCCTGGTGGGCATCCAAAGCACGATGCGGCGCGGCGCCGATCTGGCCAAGCAGCGCGGCGAAGCGCTGCGGATTGCGCAGCAGGAAATTGAACGCGCTCGGGGTTACTGGACACTTGCCGCCCCCGCCGGCGCACCTGCTGGCACAGTGGATTACGCCGGACTCACGACACAAGCCGCCAACAGCGCGGCGGGCGATGCCGACAGCAATGCCACCTTCACGCTGACCCGCACTGTCACCGACTGGAGCGACGCAAGCGCTGAGCAACCTCAGGCACAGGCAGGACTGAAAGCACTCCGAGTGGAAGTGTCCTGGGTCGATCGCGCCAATGAAACACAGCGTGTGGAGCTGAACACCTTCATCGCCAAGGCCGACCCCGCCTTGAGCGGTTCGATGATGGTGCCGCCGGTCTCTTCACCCACCCGCCGCCCCGGCGAGCGTGAAGCCAGCATCCCGGTCCAAGCCAAGGACCTCGGCAACAAGACCAGCGTGTTCGTGCCCGGCCCCACGGCCACGGTGGCTTGGGTGTTCAACAACCTGACCGGCGTGATCACCGGGCGCTGCACGGTGGCCATGGGCACATCGTCGAGCAGCCTGACTTTGCAAGACGTTGAGGCTTGTTCGAACAACACGGTGGGCTATTTGCTGAGTGGCACCATTCGTTTCTCGAACAGCCTCCGCCCGGATCCGGCCAATCCGGAAGGCTTTGCCTTGCCGCTGGACATGGTGATCACCAACAGCCGGCTTGCCGGCGCGATTGCGGCACCGACCGTGCAGCAGTGCTTCGACGATGCACCGACCAGCCCCTCCTCGACCATGCCCTTCGTGAGCTACAACTGCTTCATCGAGCCCAACAACGGCACGCCGAGAATCTGGTCCGGCCGGGCAGAACTCAGCGGCATCGAATTGACGGGAGCCAATGCCCGCAAGGTCTGCCGCTACAGCGCCGATTACGACGGCAATGGCAGCATCAGCAATGCAGAACACCCGGAAAACTACAACGCCGTGAGCTCCTCGCTGGCGCGGCAGAACTTCCTGGTCATCAATGCCAGCGTGAACCGCTGTCCGAGTGGCGCGCCCATCGATCCAGCCAACGGCGTGTTCGTCAACAGCAACACCGAGCTCCAACAGGCGGCGCCCGCGCAACCCTGATCGAGAACCGCGCCCGTCTCTCGTCCTCGGCCATCGGCCTGAGTGACAATCACGTTTTGGTCGCTCGCCTGCAGGCAGCGGCCGCGCACGTGAGACAAGAGCAAGGACTGCAGTGTTC
Source organism: Burkholderiales bacterium PBB2 (assembly GCA_002255955.1). Taxonomy (GTDB): domain Bacteria; phylum Pseudomonadota; class Gammaproteobacteria; order Burkholderiales; family Burkholderiaceae_C; genus Paucibacter_A. The sequence goes on from NKIM01000018.1 coordinate 87,052, forward strand.
AAGAATTTGATGGTGTACCGCATCGGTGCGGATTGGCAGATCACGGTAGAGCAGATCGAGGACAGCCTGGCGAAGTCGGTTTTCGTCGAGTGTGGCGCCACCCAGGCACAGTCGCTGGGCTGGGCTTCGCCCCGCGGCATACCCCACGCCCCCCTGGTGGAAGACATTGGCGGCCACTGGCTGCTGAAGCTGGTGCTGGAGCAGCGTGTGCTGCCCGGCTCGGTGGTGCGCAAGCGCACCGATGAGCTGGCCGCCCGCGTCGAGCAGGAAACCGGCCGCAAGCCCGGCAAAAAGCAGACCAAGGACCTCAAGGAGCAGGCCACGCTGGAGCTGCTGCCCCAGGCCTTCACCAAACAATCCTCCATCCGGGTCTGGATCGCGCCGGCTCAGCAGTTGGTGATGATCGACGCCGGCAGTGCCAGCCGGGCCGAAGAGGTGGTCACTTTGCTGGTCAAGGCGCTCGACGGCCTGAACCTGCACCTGATCCAGACCGCCGAATCGCCAGCCGTCTGCATGGCCGCCTGGTTGATGGACGGTGTGCCGCCCGAGGGCTTCACCATCGACCGCGAGTGCGAACTCAAGAGCGGCGACGAGATGAAATCTGTGGTGCGCTACGCTCGCCATGCGCTGGACATTGAAGAGGTGCGCCAGCATCTGCAAAGCGGCAAGGCACCCACCCGCCTGGCCATGAGCTGGAAGGACCGTGTGTCCTTCATGCTCACCGACACCTTGCAAATCAAGAAGATCAGCTTTCTGGATCTTGCCTTCGAGGGCCGCGACACGCCCGAGAAGGACGAGGCCTTTGATGCCGACGCCGCCCTGGCCACCGGCGAGCTGTGCAAGCTCATCCCCGAGCTGATCGACGGCCTCGGTGGCGAGCACGACTTCTTTGCCGCGGGCGCGGCCTTGGCGGCCATGCCCGCGAGCGAAGCCACGGGCGCGAGCGCTGCCGGAGGCGCCGATGTCTCACAAAACCTCGAAACCGCCCCCTGGGATTGAGCCTGTGAGCGACCGCGCGGCTCCTAGTCGTTCAACCCGCCCGACTCACCTGACCTCAGCGCAGGAGGCCATGGGCCATGCGCTCAGCTTGGCCGAGCATGCGATCGGCTTGACCGACCCCAACCCGCGGGTCGGCTGCGTCATCGTCGCGGCCGATGGACGGCTGCTTGGCCAAGGTCACACTCAGGCTGCCGGCCAGGCCCATGCCGAAGTGATGGCCCTGCGCGATGCGCAAGCACGCGGCGAATCGGTGCAGGGCGCGACCGCCTACGTCACGCTCGAGCCCTGCGCACACCACGGGCGCACGCCGCCCTGCTGTGATGCCTTGATCGCCGCCGGCCTGGGCCGCGTGGTCGCCGCCCTGGAAGACAGCAACCCGCAGGTGGCCGGCCAGGGCATGGCACGGTTGCGCGCCGCTGGCGTGCAGGCGGAGTGGGTGGAAGACCCCGCTCTCAGCACGGCAGCGCGCGAGCTGAACCTCGGTTTTCTCTCCCGCATGCAGCGCGGCCGGCCCTTTGTGCGCATGAAGATGGCCGCATCCCTGGACGGCCGCACGGCCCTGGAGAACGGCGTCAGCCAATGGATCACCGGCCCGGCCGCCCGCCAGGACGGACATGCCTGGCGCAAGCGCGCGGGCGCCGTGCTCAGCGGCATCGGCACCGTGCGCGATGACGACCCGCGGCTCGATGTGCGCCTGGTCGACACCGTCTTGCAACCGATGCGCGTCATCGTTGACTCCCGGCTTGAAATATCGCCCGCGGCCCGGTTACTGGCGCCACCGGGTCAGGTCTTGCTCTGCCACGCGCTTGAGTCGCTAGAGGGGCATGCAATGGCTGCCTCACTGCGCGAAAAAGGCGCCGAGTTAATCAGCCTGCCGGGCCCGGGCGGCAAGGTCGATCTGCCTGCCTTGCTCGACGAACTGGGCCGGCGCGGCATCAACGAGCTCCATGTCGAAGCCGGGCACAAGCTCAACGGCTCCCTGCTGCGCGCTGGCTTGGTGGACGAACTCCTGGTCTACCTGGCCCCGCTGCTGCTGGGCCCGGGGCGCGAACTGGCTGCCCTGCCCGCCCTGAGCCAGCTCGACCAGGCCCAGCCCTGGCAATGGCAAGAATGCACGCCGATCGGCGAGGATCTGCGCCTGCGGGCCCGACCGCTGCGCGATTGATGACCCCGCTCCAGTTGGAGCGGCCCTGCCCCGCCTACAATCGGGTTTATGCCCATATCTCCCGTCCCCGAGTTGGTGGCCGAGCTTGCAGCCGGCCGTATGGTGATCCTGGTTGACGAAGAAGACCGCGAAAACGAGGGTGACCTCGTGCTGGCGGCCGACCATGTCACGCCAGAGGCGATCAACTTCATGGCCAAGTACGGCCGTGGCCTGATCTGCCTGACCCTCACCCGCGAGCGCTGCGAGCGCCTGCAGCTGCCGCCCATGGCCAGCCGCAATGGCACCAAGCACGCCACCGCCTTCACCGTCTCCATCGAGGCCGCCACCGGCGTCACCACCGGCATCTCGGCCGCCGACCGTGCGCGCACGGTTCAGGCCGCCGTGGCCCGCGGTGCCGAGGCGCGCGACCTGGTGCAGCCCGGCCACATCTTCCCGCTGCAAGCCCAGGATGGCGGCGTGCTGATGCGCGCCGGTCACACCGAAGCCGGCTGCGACTTTGCCCAGATGGCCGGCCTGACGCCCGCCGCGGTGATTTGCGAAATCATGAAGGACGACGGCACCATGGCCCGTCTGCCCGACCTGATCGAGTTCGCCAAGGAGCATGGGCTCAAGATCGGCACCATTGCCGACCTGATCGAATACCGCAGCCGCAACGAAACCCTGATCAGCCGCGTGGCCCAGCGCAAGCTGCAGACCGCCCAGGGCGAGTTCGATTGCAGCGTCTATACCGACCGCACCGGAGCCACCCACCTGGCCCTGAGCAAGGGCCAGTGGTCAGCCAGCGACGAAGTGCTGGTGCGCGTGCACGAGCCCCTGTCAGTGCTCGACCTGCTGGACACCGGCTCCTGCGCCCACTCCTGGCCGCTTCCCGCTGCCCTGGCCGAGCTGCAAGCCGCCCCCTGCGGCGTGGCCGTGCTGCTGAACTGCGGCGAAGAAGCCGGCAGCCTGCTGGCACGCCTGCAAGCCAGCGAACCCGCCCAACCACCGCGTACGGTGATGGACCTGCGCACCTACGGCGTGGGCGCGCAAATCCTGCGTGAACTCGGCGTGCACAAGATGCGCCTGCTCGGCAGCCCGCGCCGCATGCCCAGCATGACCGGCTACGGCCTGGAAGTCACCGGCTTCAAAGCCGCCACCCCTAACTCCTGAGAAGAGCGCACACCATGCAAGGATCGGACAAAGGCCACGCCGCGGCTCAAGCCTCGCTGAACGGGCAAGACTTGCGCATCGGCATCGTGCAAGCCCGCTTCAACCACGCCATCACCAGCCGCCTGGCCAAGGCCTGCGTGGCCGAACTCAAGGCCCTGGGTGTGGACGAAAAGCACATCCGCCTCGTCACCGTGCCGGGCGCCCTGGAAGTGCCCATCGCCCTCAATGCCATGGCCGACAGCCAGGACTACAGCGCCCTGGTGGCCCTGGGCTGCATCATCCGTGGTGAGACCTACCACTTCGAGCTGGTCGCCAACGAGAGTGGCGCGGCCATCACGCGCGTGGGCCTGGACAACCAGATCGCCATCGCCAACGCGATCCTGACGGTCGAGAACGAAGAACAAGCCTGGGCACGCGCCGAGGAAAAAGGCCGCGACGCGGCCCGTGTGGCGGTCGAGATGGCCAATTTGATGGAAGACCTGCAGTGAACACGATCAACAAGAGCGCGACAGCCGCCACGCCGAGCACCAGCAAGAGCGCCAGCGCCCCGCGCAAGCGCGTGCAGCCCAAGTCAGCCCGCCGCCGCTCGCGCGAAGCGGCGCTGCAAGGCCTGTATCAGTGGCTGATCACCGGCGATGACGTCGGCACCATCGACGCCCACATGCGCGAACAGCAAGACTTCGACAAGGCCGACCGCGCCCATTTCGATGCCCTGCTGAACGGATGCATCCTGGAAGCGCCCGATCTCGATGGCGTGCTGGCGCGCCATGTGGACCGCAAGACCACCGAGCTCTCGCCCATCGAGCACGCCGTGCTGATGATTGGCGCCTACGAGCTCAAGCACTGCATCGACATCCCCTACAAGGTGGCCATCAACGAAGCGGTGGAGCTGGCCAAGGCCTTTGGCGGCACCGATGGTCACAAGTACGTCAACGGCGTGCTGGACCGCGCCGCAGGTGACCTGCGCCCGCTGGAAGTGAGCGCGCGTGGCAAGTCCGGCAGCGGGAGTTCCGCTTCGAAATGAAGCTGGCCGGCCGACTCGACCACATCGAGCCTTTCTATGTGATGGAGTGCAGCAAGGCTGCGGCCGAGCTGGCGCGCGGCCCCATCTGCGACCCGGCTCAGGGCGGCCGCCCCATGGTCTTTCTGAACATCGGCGAGCCCGACTTTGGCGCGCCCGCGGCCGTGCAAGCGGCGGCGCAGGCCTGCATCAGCGCCGGCCGCACCCAATACACCCCGGCCACCGGCCTGCCCGCGCTGCGTCAGGCCCTGTCCGATTGGTATGGCCAGAGATGGGGTCTGACGATCGTGCCCGAGCGCATCGTCATCACCGCCGGCGCTTCGGCGGGCTTGCAGCTGGTCTGCCAGGCCTTGTTCGAAGCCGGCGATCAGGTGCTGATGCCCGACCCCTGCTACCCCTGCAACCGGCATTTCGTCGCTGCAGTGGACGCTGAGGCGGTGCTGCTGCCCGCCGGGCCCGAGCAGCGTTTTCAGCCCAGCCCGGCCCAGGTGCGAGACGCCTGGACCGCGCAGACCCGCGGCGTGCTGCTGGCCTCGCCCAGCAATCCGACCGGCACCTCGATCGAACCCGAGGCCTTGCGCGAGATCGTGGCCACCGTGCGCGCGCGCGGCGGCGTGACCATCGTCGATGAGATCTATCTCGGCCTCAGCCAGGACGCTCGCTTTGAGCACAGCGCACTGGCGCTGGGCGAGGACGTGATCTCGGTCAACAGCTTCTCCAAATACTTCAGCATGACCGGCTGGCGCCTGGGCTGGCTGGTGTTGCCGCCCGCGCTGGTGGCGCCAATCGAGAAGCTGGCGCAAAACCTCTTCATCTGCCCCAGCAGCATTGCCCAACATGCCGCCCTGGCCTGCTTCGAGCCCGACAGCCTGGCCATCTACGAACAACGCCGTGCGGCCTTCCGTGAGCGGCGCGATTACATCGTGCCGGCGCTGCAAGCCCTGGGCCTGCGCGTGCCGGTGTTGCCGGACGGTGCTTTTTACGTCTGGATGGATGCCTCGGACTTCTGCTCCGAAAGCCGCAGCAGCTGGGAGCTGGCCTTTGATCTGATGCGCAGCGCCCAGATCGCCCTGACGCCCGGCCGCGACTTCGGCCGCAGCGGCAGCGAACACTGGCTGCGCCTGTCCTACGCCAGCAGCATGGACGATCTGCGCGAGGCCGTGGCTCGGCTGGCCGAGCAACTGCCGTGTTACCGGATCGCATCCGCATGAGCTCGAAGGACATGAACCCTGACGCAAGCGCCGTTGCACCCGTTTTTGAACATGGCCTGCGCGTGTACTGGGAGGACACCGACGCCGGTGGCGTGGTGTTCTATGCCAATTACCTGAAGTTTTTCGAACGCGCCCGCACCGAATGGCTGCGCCGCCTCGGCTTTGGCCAGGAGGCCATGCGCCATGAATCGGGCGTGATGTTCGTGGTCGGCCAGACCTCGGTGCGTTATCTTCGCCCGGCACGGCTGGATGACTGGCTGTTCGTCACCGTCGAGCCACGCGAGCTCGGTCGTGCGAGCATGCTGGTCTTTCAGCAGGCCTTCATCGAAGGGCCACAGGGCCGGCGCCTGCTCGCCGAAGGCGAGATCCGCATTGGCTGCGTGTCCGCTCAGCTCGCGGGCAGCGATGCGATTGCCGAATTCAAACCCTGCCGTATTCCTGCCTCGGTGATCGAGGCGCTCCAAAAACCTGTTGTGGCTCTATGAACCAAGACCTTTCCATCGTCGCCCTGATCATGCACGCCAGCCTGGCAGTGCAGCTGGTGATTGCTGCCTTGCTGACCGTGTCGCTGGCCAGCTGGAGTGTGATTTTCAGCAAGCTGATCTCGCTCTCGCGCATCAAGAAGGGCAACGAGGATTTCGAGCAGGAGTTCTGGTCGGGCAAGAACCTCAACGAGCTCTACACCGCCGTCAACGGCAAGACCGGTGGCGCGCCGCTGGAGCGCATCTTCGCTTCGGGCATGCGCGAATTTCTGAAGCTGCGTGAGCGTCGCGTGGTCGAACCCACCGCCCTGCTCGACGGCTCGCGCCGCGCCATGCGCGCCAGCTTCCAGCGCGAGATGGACACCATGGAGAGCAACCTCTCCTTCCTGGCCTCGGTCGGCTCGGTCTCGCCCTACGTCGGCCTGTTCGGCACCATCTGGGGCATCATGCATGCCTTCGTCGGCCTGTCGAATGTGCAGCAGGTGACCCTGGCCACCGTGGCACCCGGCATTGCCGAAGCCCTGGTGGCCACGGCCATCGGCCTGTTCGCTGCCATCCCTGCCGTGCTGGCCTACAACCGCTTCGCGCGCCAGATCGACCGCAGCGCCATCACCCTGGAATCCTTCATCGAAGAGTTCTCGAACATCCTGCAGCGCAACGCCACCCTGCCCGCCCAGCCGGCCGGCCCGGCGCGCTGAGCACACGGAGCCCGCCACCATGGCCGCCGTCTCCTCGCGCAGCGGATCTCGCCGCCGCACCATCAATGAAATCAATATGGTGCCCTTCATCGACGTGATGCTGGTGCTGCTGATCATCTTCATGGTCAGCGCGCCGCTGATCACCACCGGCGTGGTGGACCTGCCCAGCGTGGGTAAGAGCCGCCAACAGCCCGAGCATGTGATCCACGTCATCGTCGGCCCCGACGAAAAGCTCAAGCTCAAGCTGGACCAGGAAGAGCCGCAAGCCCTGACCCTCAAGCAACTGCCCGAACGCGCGCGCCAGGCCCAGGGCGCCCAGAGCAACACGCCGGTCGTGATTTCGGCCGACAAGAACGTCAAGTACGAAGCCGTGGTCAAGGTGATGGATGTGCTGCAAAGCGCCGGCATCCAGCGCGTGGGCCTGGCCGTTCGCAATGGCGGCAACAACAGCAGCAACAGCAGCGGGAACCCTTGATCCGGCCATGAGCAGCCTGCCCCTGGGTGCCCGCCACCTGCATGATCCCCTGCGCCCGCCGGCCCCGCCCGGCATGGGCCGCGGTTTTGCCTTCGCCCTGATCGCCCACGCGGCCCTGCTGGCCGCGCTCAGCGCGGGCGTCAGCTGGCGCACGCAGGACCCGCCGGCCTTTGAGGCGGAGCTGTGGTCCGCCGTGCCGCAAGCCGCCGCGCCAAAGCTGGTCGAGCCGGAGCCGGAACCCGAGCCGCCCAAGCCTGAGCCCAAGCCCGAGCCCAAGGTCCAACAGCCCAGCCCCGAAGAACTCCAGGCCGAGCGCGATGCCGAGATCGCCATCGCCAAGGCCAAGGAGAAAAAGAAGCTGGAGGCCGAACGGCAGCGCCTGGCCGAACTGGAAGCCGAGCGCAAAAAGCAGCTGGCCCTGAAGGAAAAGGAAAAGCTCGAACGCGAGCGCGAGAAGCAGCTGCAGGCCAAGCGCGAAGCCGAAGACAAGCTCAAGAAAGAGAAGCTCGACAAGCAGCTCAAAGACAAGCAAGCCAAGGCCGAAGAAGCCAAACGCGAAGCCAAGCTGGAGGCGCAGCGCCAGGAGAACCTGCGCCGTATCCAGGGCATGGCCGGCGCCAGCGGCGGCCCCAGCGCCACGGGCACCGCGCTCAAGAGCTCCGGCCCCTCAGCCAGTTATGGCGGCCGCATCAAGGCGCGCGTGCGCCCCAACATCATCTACACCGACGCCCCGAGCGGCAACCCAGTGGCCGAGGTGGAGGTGCGCACCGCCCCCGATGGCACCATCATCGCCCGCAAGCTGCTCAAGCCCAGCGGCGATGCCGAGTGGGACAAAGCCGTGCTGCGCGCCATCGACAAGACCGAGACCCTGCCGCGCGACACCGACGGCCGCGTGCCGCCGGTGCTGGTGATCAGCTTCCAGCCGCGCGAGTGAGGGAGTGGGTGATGGTTCAGGCGCGTGCCGCCCGGCGTGCGCCCCACCAGGCATCCAGCGACCAGGGGCCGGCGCCCCAAAGCGCCAGCATCAGCAGCAAGGCCCCCCAGAGCTGATGGCCCAGCAGCGCAGCCGGCGCGATCTCGCTGAGGCTGAGCACGGCCATCACATTGACCACGCTCAGGCCCAGGGCAGCGAAGCGGCCGCCCAAGCCCAGCACCAGCAACACGGGCAGCGCCAACTCTCCCGCGGTGCCCAGGTAGGCCGCCAGCTCCGGCGGCAAGAGCGGCACCTGATACTCGTCCTCGAACAAGGCCAAGGTGCTGGACCAATCGCGCAGCTTGCTCAGGCCTGAGAGCCAAAACACCTTGGCGACAAACAGGCGCGCCAACAGACTGGCCAGGCCCTGGGCCTGAAGCTCCACGGTTTGCAACCAGGCGGGCAGCGCTGCCACGCCGGGCGGCGGTGAACGGCGCGGACCGGCGTCTGCCATCAAGAAACCCAAGGCGGCCCGCAGGCCCTGCATCCAACGAGTCGCCATGGCGCCTCCTTTTCACATCAGCGAATTGAAATTTGAAAGTTCAAAGCTGGCCCAGGCGGACTTACCCGCCCGGAGCCGAGCCATGAAGGGCAATGGGCCGCTCAGCCCGAGATCAGCGAACGGGCAGCCACCAGCCAGCCCAGCTGCAAGGCTTTTTGCAACCAGGCGGCGAAATCCAAGGGCTCGGCCCCAGCAGTGCCCAACTCCGCGTCTTGCAGGGCCGCTTCCAGGCTCCGGCCTTGCAGGAGCGCCAACATGAAGGCCGCCTCTGCCGCTGGAAGCTGCATCAACTCGGCCTTCCACTGGGGGCGCCAGAGCAAGATGCTGAGTTGATCGGCCTCGTCTTCTTCGCTCGGGTCAGACCACAGAGGCGCCTGCCAGCGTTGCCAGGCGCCGGCATGCACCGAAAGCACACGCGAACCAGCGCGCAGACACAGGGTGAAATCCGCGGGCGGCGCTGCGGAAAGCAAACGCAGCGATGCAGCGTCAAAAACATCATCACGCGCACGCTCAAGGCCGTGCGCCGCCCATTCCAAGCGAGCCAGATCCACCCACCAAGCCTCCACGCCCCGCTCGGCCAGGAACTCAGGCAAGACCTGACCCCATACCCCCAAATCGCCGCGCGCCGGCGGGTGCTGGCGCCAGAAGCTGGCGGCCATGGCCGCAAACGAGTCCTCACCCAAGCCTGCGCGCAAGCGGGGAAAGGTCTGGGCGAGCACCTTGTCGGCCAAGACCTGGCTGTTGAGCCGGTAGGCCTGCACGCCACGAGCCACGCCACCCTCAATGCCGGCTTGCGCCTGCAGGCCAGCCGGTGGTGGGTGGCCAGCCCAAGCATCGGTAGGCCTGAGCAAGGTGCGCAGCAAATCCTCCTGCGCCTCCTTCAAGCGGGCCTGGGCATTCATGCGGGGGGCCCTGCCATGCAGGCACGAGCTTGGGCCATTTCGCCGAGCAAGACCTCCAGTTCCGGCAGATCGTTGTCCCATTCGACCAGGCTGGGGACCGGGCCGAAGCGTTCGAGGGCGGCGCGGTAGACCTGCCAAACAGGCGCCGGCACTGGGCTGCCATGGTCGTCGATCACCAGACCTGGCAGATCCAGGTGACCGGCCAGATGGATCTCGCCCACCGCGTCCGAGCGAATGGCCTGCAGCCAACGGATGGCCTGTTCGGCCGCTTCCTTGGGTGCATGTCCGGCATTGCGCGCGTTGACGACCAAGTTGTTGACGTCCAGCAGCAAGCGGCAGCCGCTGCGACGGGTCAGCTCATTGAAAAACTCGGGCTCCGACATCGCCTCATGCTCAGGCGAAGCCCAGCTCAGATAGGCGCTGAGGTTCTCCACCAAGATGGGGCGGCGCAGCCGATCCTGCACCTGCTGGACATGGCCCAGCATCAATTCCAGGCTGGCGCGCTCGAAGGGGATGGGCAAGAGATCCGCCGCATGCATCAGCGAGGGCGGCTGTCCGGGCCCGGCCCCACGGGCAAACGCGGCATGGTCAGACACCAGCAGCGGATCCACCCGCGCCACCAGATCGGCCAAGCGATCCAGATGCCAGGCATCCAGGCCGCAAGCCGAGCCCAGGCCCAGGCCCACACCGTGCAGACTGACGGGCAGGCGCTCCCGCCCGGCCATCAGCACCTGCAGGCTGGCGCCGCCTTCGGCAAAGAAATTCTCAGAGTGAACCTCCAGGAAATCCACGCCCAAAGCATCGCGGCTTCGACTCAGCAGGGCCTCGTAATGCGGCTGGCGCCAACCCATGCCCACCCTCGCCTCAGCCATGCTGAATTCCATGGGACACCATGCGGCCGGGCTGAGGGTGTGCGCCCAGATTTACTTCTTCACCTTGGCGCGGGCTTCTTCAGCGCTCAAGCCGCCCTCACTCTTGCAGGTGCCCTTGGCCACGTATTTCCACTCGGCCACGTCCTTGTCGATGGTGGACTGACCCGCGCAGCTGTGGCTGCCGGTCAAGTTGGCGCAGTCGTTTTGACCGGCCTTGGCAATGCCGTAGCACTTCTCTTTCGCGCCCTTGTCCTGGGCGGCCGCCTGATCGATCAGACCCATGGCACAAACGGCGGCCAGGGCCGCGGAAACCAGCTGTTTGCTTTGCATGATGGAAAACTCCTGAAGGGAATGTGGCTCGAAGCGTTGCTGCCGAGCGTCGGGCCTTCGATGGGATGAAGGCCGCGCTGCTGCGGCGGCCGGGGCATGATGCCGCCGACCGAACTCTGTCGCAAGCCAGGCGGCATAACTTACAGCTCGGCAGAAAAATTTCTCGACCGCATTCAGCCGCATTCAGTTCAAGCTGCCCGCGCTCTGACGCAGGTCGGTTTGCACCTGCAGGGCCACTTGCAAGGCCAGGCGCAAGCCCTGGCACATGGTGGCCAGGCTCATGCTGGGCGCATGCGCATGACGCGCCGCTTGCTCGGGCAAGAGCGGGATGTGCATGAAGCCGCTGCGCACCGGGCTGTCGCGCAGCGCGTGCTGAAGGCCAAAAAAGACATGGTTGCAAACAAAGGTCCCGGCGGTCTGCGAGACGCCAGCCGGGATGCCCGCCTCGCGCAGCGCCGCCACCATGGCCTTGATCGGCAAGGTGCTGAAGTAGGCGGCAGGAGCCTCCGGCAACACGGGCTGGTCGATGGGCTGGGCTCCGGCGTTGTCCGGGATGCGCGCATCGTCCACATTGATGGCGACCCGCTCCAAGGACAAGTCGGTACGGCCGCTGGCCTGACCCAGGGCCAGCACCAGGGCAGGCTGCAGGTCATGGAGGCCTTGGTGGAGCTGATCCAGCGCCTGACCAAACACACAGGGCAAACGTCTGGCCACCACCCGATGACCCGCAATCTCCTGGCCATCGAGTGCCTGGGCCAGCAGCCAGGACGGATTCAAGGTTTCGCCGCCAAAGGGGTCGAAACCGGTCAGGAGCAAGGTCGGCAGGCGAGAAGGTGCGTGGGGCATGGCGAGGTGGGCGTGGCAGAGGTGGGCGTGGCAGAACCGAGCGTGTTCGGAGGCAAAGAGGTCAGGCCTGCCCCGGCATTCTCGGCGAGCCGACCCGTCCTGCCTGCTGCACCCGCAAATGGAAAACACAACACAATGCGAACTCGGGCCGCGCTTTTCCTGCCAATTCGGGGTTTGTGCGCGCAGGCGGGGCAGTAGCATTCGCCTGAGAGGTATCTGCCTCTGGCGACGCTGTGGGCAAGGCCTGACCCCAGGCACAGAGCCAGCACGGCCGAACTTGATTTCTGGATGGCGCCAGCTTGCCGCTGCGCATGAATATTTGTTGTTGGAGACGCTTGCATCATGACCGATCTGTCCACCCCGTTGCCCTGGCCGCATGAGAAGGCCGGCTCCAGCGCGGGCGAGTCCGGGGGCAACCCGCGCACGCCGGGGGTGCAAGGCCAGCAAGCCGGGGCCGCGGGCCGCAGCGCCGACAACTTCGCCTGGCCCATGCCGCCCTATGCGGCCTATCCGCAAGCCCTGCCGCAAACCTCGGCAGAGCCTTGCGAAATCCTGGGGCTGAACAACAGTCGCACGGCCGGCCATGTGATCCTGATGGCGCCGCACGAGCGCCTGGCGCAAATCAATGTGCCGCCGGCGCGCAGCGCCATGCCGCTGAAGTTCAGTCAATTCCGGGCCATCAAGCTGCTGCGCCCTATCACCGTGCCGCCGCGCTCGCAGACGACCGACGATGTGCTGCGCCTGGACCACCGCCCTCGCAGCGAGTTCAAGCTGCACTTTGTCGGCGGCGGGGAGCTGCGCGGCGTCACCATCGGCCATGGTCATGACGACCTGGGGCTCTTCCTGTTCCCGCCCCTGAGCGACAGCGACGACTCGGTGCTGCGCGTCTTCATCCCACGCGAAGCGCTGGAGCATTTCGAGATCGGCGAGCGCATCGGCGACCTGCTGATCAAGGAACAGCTGGCCACCTCCGACCAGGTGGAAGACGCCGTCAACGAGCAAAGTCATCTGCGCTCGCGCCGCGTCGGCGACATCCTCGTGGCCCAGCAAATCGTCACCGCCGACCAGCTGATCCAGGCCATCGACCAGCAAGCCCGCATGCCCATGGTGCGCATCGGCGAAGCCTTGCTGGCCCTGGACCTGATCACGCAAGAGCAGTTGGAGCAAGCCTTGCTGCAGCAGCGCGATGACCGCTCGGTGCCGCTGGGCGAACTGCTGGTGCGCAAGGGCGTGGTCACACGGCAGGCCTTGCAGTCGGCACTGGCGCGCAAGATGGGTTACCCCTTGGTCGATGTGACCAACTTCGCGTTTGAACCCGAGGCCATCGTCAAGCTGCCCTATGCCGTGGCCAAGCGCCTGGAGGTGCTGCCCCTGCTGCTGCGCGACGGCCGCCTGATTGTGGCCATGGAAGACCCCACCCGGCGCGATGCGCTGGACGAGGTGGAGTTCATCTCCCAGCTCAAGGTCACGCCCACCCTGGCCAAGGTCGGATCGCTGAGCTTTGCCATCCACCAGGCCTACGAGCGGTTTGGCGCCGAATCCTTGGGCCGCGCCGCCGATATGAGCCCGGGCGGTTTCCAGATCGACTTCAGCCTGGACAAGGCCGACAAGCTGATCGAGACGCTGGAACGCGAAGGCCAGGAGCGCAACGTCCGAGAGGACGAACAGCCGATCGAGCAAAGCGACAACTCCCTGGTGCGCCTGATCAACACCATGATCCTCGACGCCAGCAACCAGGGCGTGTCCGACATCCACATCGAAACCCACCCGGGCAGCGAGAAAGTCAAGATCCGCTTCCGCCGCGACGGTGTGCTGCACCCCTATCTGGAGCTGCCCCACACCTACCGCAACGCCATGATCGCCCGCATCAAGATCATGTGCGAACTCGACATCTCCGAGCGCCGCAAGCCGCAAGATGGCAAGATCAATTTCAGCCGCTTCATGCCGCAGTCCAAGCTGGAGCTGCGCGTGGCCACCATCCCGACCAACAACAATCTGGAAGACGTGGTCATGCGGCTGCTCTCGTCTTCCAAACCCCTGCCCCTGGCCAAGCTGGGCTTGAGCGAGTCCAACCTCAAGAATCTGCAGGAGGCGGTGGCCCGCCCCTACGGCATGGTGCTGTGCGTGGGCCCGACCGGCTCCGGCAAGACCACCACCCTGCACTCAGCCCTGGCCCACATCAACACGCCCGACCGCAAGATCTGGACGGCCGAAGACCCGATCGAAATCACCCAGGCCGGCCTGCGCCAGGTGCAGGTCAACCCGCGCATCGACTGGACCTTTGCCAAGGCCTTGCGCGCCTTCCTGCGCGCCGATCCGGACGTGATCATGGTGGGCGAAATCCGCGACCAGGAAACCGCCGAGATCGCGGTCGAGGCTTCGCTGACCGGCCATATGGTCATGTCCACCCTGCACACCAACAGCGCGGCCGAGACCATCACCCGCCTGCTGGACATGGGCATGGATCCCTTCAACTTTGCCGACTCCCTGTTGGCCGTGTTGGCCCAGCGCCTGGTGCGGCGCCTGTGCCCGTCCTGCCGCGTCGGCGAGCCCCTGAGCGCGAGCGACCAGGACGAGTGGCTGGACGATTACCTCCATGTCTTCGCCCCCGAGCACCGGCCCGATCGAGCGGCCCTGCTGGCCGACTGGCAAGCCCGATTCGGCATCAACGGCGAGCTGCTGCATTTCCACAGCCCCGGTTGCGAAAAGTGCGATTTCAGCGGCTTCAAGGGCCGCGCCGGCCTGCACGAGCTGCTGGTGGTGAGCAAGTCCATCCGGCGCCTGATCCAGACCGGTGCGCGCGCCGAAGAGCTGTTTCAGGCCGCTTTGAACGAGGGCCTGCGCTCGCTGCGCCAGGATGGCATTCTGAAAGTGTTGCAAGGCACCACCACAATGGGCGAAGTGCGCGCAACCAGTAACGCCTGACATACGTTTTTCAAATATTGTTACTTCAAATTGGGGGGCTCCACCTGCTTACCCCGCCTTCCCCGCTTGCCAGTGCCTGACGCTTGCCCGATAGTGGGCCGTCAAATAATGCACACAGGGGAAGGTTTTGTTTTCATCCCAACTCGCGCGAGGCACCGCTTCCGCGCACAGCCAGGCTTTACACCACAGCACCATCCAGAGCTCGCATGAACGCTGCCAGATGTTCGGTCTGCAGCCCCAGCAAGCCCCCGACCTCCACCGCATCGAAGGCAGCCGATTGACCGAGCTGCTGCATCGCAATGCACGGCTCTGCGCCCAGGCCTTGCCGCTGATGGAGATGCTTTACGAACAGCTCAGCCATGCCCAGAGCATGGTGCTGCTGACCGATGCCAGCGGCGTGGTGTTGCATTCGCTCGGCGACCCCGGTTTCCTGGCCCGCGCCCAACAAGTGGCACTGGCCCCCGGCGCGCAGTGGGCCGAGGCCACGCAGGGCACCAATGCGGTCGGCACCACCTTGATGACCGAGCGCCCCACCCTGGTCAACGGCGCCGAGCATTACCTGCGCTCGCTGCAGTTCCTGACCTGCTCGGCCGCACCGATCTTTGACCACAAGGGCGCCCTGCTCGGTGTGATCGACGTCTCCAGCGACCGCCGCAGCTACCACCCCCACACGCTGGCGCTGGCGCGCATCTCGGCGCGCATGATCGAGAACCAGTGGTTCAACGACAAATTCAGCCAGCACCTACGCTTGCACCTGCATGCCAGCCCGCAGCGGCTGGGCACCCTCAACGAAGGCGTGCTGGCCCTGGGCGAGGATGGCCAGCTGCTGGGCGCCAACCGGCGCGCGCTGGACCTGCTCAATCTGCCCTCCACGGCCCTGCGTCGCCTCGACCTGCAACAGCTCTTCGGCCTGAGCCTGGGCGAGCTGTTCGAGCTGAGCCAACGCCAGGCCGAACCCGCCATGAGCCTGATGCTGCACCCGGCGGCCGGCGCCAAGGACGGCAGCGCTCTGCTCTACGGCCGGCTCAGCCCTGGTGCCCACAGCGGGCAGCACATCGTCGTGCCCGGTTTCCGTGCGATGCCGGTGCCGAGCAGCCCAGCCGTGGCGCAGGTCGGAGCCGCTGAGTTGCAGACTTCTGCAGCACTGCCCGCCGCCAGCGAGCACCACGCCGGCTTCGACAGCGACACCGCCTTCAGCCCCCTGCTCAGCGACGGCGCCGCAGGGCCTGCACAGGACGCACTGACACTGCGCGAATCCGAAATGCGCATGATTCTGCAGACGGTGCAGAACTGCCAGGGCAATATGGCACTGGCCGCGCGCCAGCTGGGCATCGGTCGCAGCACGCTCTACCGCAAGCTCAAGGGCGTGAGCACCGATTTGCGACCGGGGCTCTGAGCCACGGGGAGCCTGAGAGGCTGGCCGGGTGAGCGCCGGTGCCGATCAGGCCCAATGCAGCCACAGCGCTGAAACGTAGAAAAGCAAGGCCAACAACAGGCCTTGCTGCGGCACGCGGAACCAGAACAGGCGCGCCAGCACACCCATGGCCAGCAGGTAGACCAGCCCCAGGGCCTGCAGCAGGGGCAGCTGCCAGAACGGCGCCGGCTCGGCCCAGACCAGTTGGGCATACACCAGCCCAAAAAGCATGGCGCCCAGGCTGTGGCTGGCATGAAAGCCCAGGCCAGCCCGCCACAGCGTGGTCTGGCGCGTGATGCGCGGCGACACCACCTTCATGCGGGCTTCCAGCTCGGCATCCCGGGGCGCAAAACTGGCGCTGCGAAACGTCAGCCACAAGTGCAGGGCGCCCAGCAGGCCCACGATGGCTGCGCTGGCGCTCACCAGCAAGGCTGGCAGCTGGAGTGCAGACAGGGGCAGCTCGGTCATGGCCTTCCTCCGTGGACAAAGGTCTGGCTTGCGTGGCCTGAGGACCCCTCAGTGCCGCGACTCACATGGCTTTGAACAAATGCACATAGGCCCGGCTCACCGGCAGCTCGCGCGCCTGACCCTTGATGCGAACGAACAGGCGGCTGACCTCGTCGCGGCGCGTGCCGGCCAGGTGACGCAGATTGATGATGGTGGAGCGGTGCACCTGCCAGAACTGCTCCGGGTCCAGCTGCTCGGCCAGTTCAACAATGGGCGTGCGGATCAGATGCTCGGCCTCGGCCGTCTGCACCACGGTGTACTTGTCGTCGGCATGGAAGTAGAGCACCTCATCGACCGGAACCTGGTGCATCAACTCGCCTTGCCCAGCCCGCACATAACGCAATCGCGGGGCGGACACAGCGCCGGCTGAGCCCCCCTCGCTGCGGACCATCAACTGGCGCAGCACGCCGGCCAGACCGGCATCCATCAGTGGCTCGGCCGCAGCGGCAGCGGCTGCGTCTTGCGCCAAGCCCGCCCGCACGCGCTCCAGGGTGCGGGCCAGGCGCTCGGACTTGAGGGGTTTGAGCAGGTAGTCGAGCGCGGCATGCTCAAACGCCTCGACTGCGTACTCGTCGTAAGCCGTGACAAACACCACCCGGGTCTTGCCCTCGATGCCTTGCGCCACCTCCAGACCGGTCAAGCCCGGCATCTGAATGTCGAGAAACGCGAGCTCAGGCTGCAGGGTTTCGATCAGGCGGGCGGCCTCGCGTCCGGTGCGTGCCAGCGCCAGAACCTCCAGCTCCGGCCAGAGCCGGCTCAATTCGGACTTCAGGTGTTCGGCCAGATGAATTTCGTCGTCCGCGATGATGGCGCGCAGGCTCATGCTGCTGATCCTTGATCTTTAGGCTGGATGGGGAGGGAGAGCAAGGCGCGGCAGCCGGCCTCGTCGATATGCAGATCCAAACTTGCGCGCGCGCCATAACGGGCCGCCAGGCGTTCACGCACGTTCTTGAGGGCGATGCCATGCCCTTGCTGGCTGCGGCGGGGCTTGGCCAGCAGGCCGAGACCATCGTCCTGCACCAGCACCTTGAGGCTTGTGCCCTCGACCCAGGCACGGAGTCGCACCTCGCCGCCTTCATCCTTGGGTTCGATGCCGTGCACGATGGCATTCTCGACCAGGGGCTGAAGCAGCAGCGGCGGCAAGCGCAATTGCTCGGCCGCAGGTTCGGCCTCCACCACAAAGCGCAGACGGTCGCCCATGCGGATCTGCATCAGGGCCAGATAGCTGCGCACGGCTTGCAACTCGGTACCCAGCTGGCAACTGTCCTCACGCAGGGCGGCAAGGCTGGCACGCAAATGGTCGGTGAAGTGTTCCAACATGGCCAGGGCCCGGTCTGGCGCGGGTTTGATCAGGCTCTGTACCGCCGCCAGGCTGTTGAACAAAAAATGTGGTTCGATCTGCGCTTGCAGGTGCAGCAGGCGGGCCTCGGTGGCCTGCAACTCCAGGGCTTGACGGCGGCGCGCCTGATGGTCAACCGCCCAACCGATCAAGACGCCCACCAGCGAGACGAAAAGAAACTGGCTCAGCCCACGAGTGCTTTCCAGCGGCGTCGAGACCTGCAACTGCATCCACCAGCCGAGGCCCTGGGCGAACAGCACCATGCCCAAGAGAATACAGGCCACCGGGATCAGACTGAAGAACAGCCCCGCCCGCCAGCCCCCTTGTTGGATTGCATCGAGCCGGGCTTGCGGCTGCGTCAGTTCGATGAGCCGGTACACGCCGTGGATCAAAAAGGCGATGCACAAGCCATTGAGCCAGCTGAAAGCCAAGTTCAGCGCGGTGACTGTGGCGCTGCCAAACAGCACGGCCAGAGTGAGGAAGAGACTGGGGAAAGCAAGCCCTATGCCGATAGTGATCAAACCCCGCGCCCAGCCGGCTTCGTCACGCTGTTTGTGGAGCCGGAAGTAGCGACGGGCGGCATAGCGCAGCTCTGCGCGAAAGGAAGTGGTTTTCATGGAGGGACGGTTCAGCTTGAACATGCGCTGAAGCTTAGGGCGCGAGTGTCGCCCAAGAAGCAAGGCTGCGACGAACGGCAAGCTGCGCTGCCCAATGGCAAGCCGGGGCCGTCAATGACAGCGGCGAGGCATGAACTCATGGTTCAAGGCAGACCGTTTTGAAGCGCCCCCACGGCCCCAGGCTCATGGCCAGGGTTGAGCTGTTGCATGGCAACTCAGATTCGACCGCTTTCGCATGCACTGCTTGCCAAGGATTCATGTCTGCCGACCTGCCCCGAGATTCAGCTCGATGGGTCCTGGTCTTTCAAACTCACGGGCTGCAGGCAAATGGCGCCGTATCAACCATTCGGCCACCAGCAAGTTGGGAACCCAACAGATCCAGGCCAAAACTGGATAGGCATCAAAGAACTTGATTCCCAGAACCACACTCACGCCCAGGTACAGCCTCAAAGTCACGCCGGCCAAAGTGACGGCATAGCTTCGGAGCATCCAGTCCTGATGAGACTTCACATGTCCTTGGCGAATCAGACGGTATGCATTCAGCGTGGTGGCCAACCAGAAAACCGCCATCAAGCCGAATCCTGATGCCACATACAAGCCCCCGATTGAGTTCACAGCCAAGATCAGCCCAGCAACACCAGCAAAGACGATCGAAAACACATAGGCCCGCCCAAGCCAACGGTGCAAACCTCGGTATCTCAGACGCAATGAGACAGAGAACTGAAGCGCTCCCGCCACGATGGCCACCGCGCCCCCCATGAAGTGGATTGAGGTAGTGACCGGGAAGCGCGCAAACAGATTCTGAATGAACGCAGGCCTGATGCCCGGCATGAGCAGCAAGACCACGGCATACAGCGCCACCAGAATCGCCGACAGCAGCATCAGAACCCACGTAATTTTTCTGGCCATGCATCCCCTCCGTACCCCAAAAAATGGCTCTATCGATGGAGCCTCAAAATCAAAGCAAGCCACACGCAACGCACGACAGGCGCAGACATCCAGGCCCCTGCTCGCGCCTACATCGCCTTGAACAGATGCACATAGGCCCGGCTCACCGGCAGCTCGCGCTCATGGCCGCGCATTCGCAGCAAAAGCCGCGCGTTGTCGTCACGGCGGCTGGACAGCAGGTGGTCCACATTGATCAGCGTGCCGCGATGCACCTGCCAGAAACGCTGCGGGTCCAGTTGGCTGGCCAGTTCCAGGATGGAGCTGCGGATCAGGTACTCGTGCGCAGCGGTGCGAACCAGGGTGTATTTCTCGTCGGACTGCAGGTACAGGATGTCCTCGACCGGGATGATGTGCGTGCTGCTGCCGTGGCTGGCTCGCAGATGACGCAGCGTCGGCTGAACAGGGGTAGCGCTGGGCATCAGTTGAGCCAGCAGCTTGGCCAGCTGAGTGGCATCGGCTTGCAATGAATGCACTGGCACGCCACCTTCGTCGCCTGCAGGCCAAGGCGCGCCCGGACGGCTCGCCAAGGCACGGCGCAAGCGGTCCACCGTCAGCTGCAGCCGCTCAGCCCGGACCGGCTTGAGCACATAGTCCACCGCCTCATGCTCGAACGCGTTCAGCGCGTGTTCGTCATAGGCGGTCACGAACACGACGCGCGTCGCGCCTTCGATGCCCTGGGCCACCTCCAAACCGGTCAGCCCGGGCATCTGGATGTCCAGGAAGGCGATGTCGGGCTGCAGCCGTTCAATCTGCTCGGCCGCAGCAAGACCATGCTGGACCGTGGCCACAATCTCCAGCTCAGGCCACAGCTCATGCAGCCGGTCTTGCAGCACGCGCAGCAGATGAGGTTCGTCGTCGGCAAGCAGGGCGCGAGGGCGAGTCATGGCGTCAATGTTCATCGGATTCAGCTCAATCTCAGGGTCATCAGATGGCGGGCGCCGTTTGAGGGTGCAGACGGGGCAAGTTCAGGCGCACGTGCGTACCATGTCCGTCCGTGCTCGCCTGCAATTGCAAGCTGGCCTCTGGGCCGTAGGTGGCCCGCAGCCGCTCGCGGATGTTCTGCAAGGCCACGCCGCTGCCCCGGCGCTGACGCTGCTGCGCAGCAGCAAGGCCGATGCCATCGTCATCGATCTCGATGCACAAACCCGAACCCTCCATGCGAGCGCGCAAGCAAAGCTGTCCCCCATCAATCTGCGGTTCCAAGCCGTGGTGAATGGCGTTTTCGATCAAGGGCTGCAGGAGCAGAGGCGGGATGCGAGCGGTGCGCAGCTCGGCCGGAATGTCCAGCTGCCAACGCAGGCGTTGGCCCATGCGGCACTGCATCACGGTCAGATAACTTTGCACCAGGTCCAGCTCCTCGCCCAAGCTGACGTCTTCGGCACGCATCTGCAGCAGGCTGGCGCGCAGATAGTCGGTAAACGCATCCAGCATGCGCTTGGCCAAGGCCGGCTCATAGTCGATCAAGCCCTGCACATTGGCCAAGGTATTGAATAGAAAGTGTGGCTCGATCTGAGCCTGCAAAAGCCGCAGCTGCGCCTCGGTCATCTGCTGGCGAACCTTGTGAGCCTGCAGTTGGGCGCGCAATCGCCACCAACTCAGGCCGGACAGCAGGCCACCGCTGATCAGAAAGGTGATCAGCAGGCCGGAGTTGGGCCATCGGGGTCGGGCAAGGCTGCCCATGCTCACCGAACGCATCAAGACATCCAGCGTGATCAGACCCAGCACGCTGCAAAGGACCGGCACGCCGATGTAGGCCGACCAGCGCCAAGGCCCCACACCTTCACGCCATTGCAGGAGTCGCTCAGCCGGGATGACCCAACTCAGAACAAGGAAGCTGCCCTGCAAGAACAGCATGATGATGACGCCCGTGAGCATCGACCAGGCAAGATTGGGCGACCACCACCCCATGCGCAGCAGATTGCCGCTGAACAAGGCTGCCAAAAGAACGATCAAGGCCCCCACGCTGGCGCCCGTGAGGGCGATCAGTGGCCAGTGGACGTACCCGGGCAAGCGGCGAGGTGCACCGATGTGCCAAAGGTCGTCAAAAGCGGTGCTGACCGTGTGCCGCCACGCATTGCTCAGTGGATTCATGCGCGGCAGTTTAGGCAAGAGGCGATCATGGGCGGGCCGGCGTGCGATCGGCGGTTTCAAACCGGCACGAATCGACGAGCCGGCGTCCCGAACGCATGCTCGCGTGCGGCGCGTTCTGTTGACGGAAGAGCCGACATCAAGCCTGCCTACAATCCACCCTCCACGCGACGCTTGGCGCCGCTGGCACCCACGCAATTCCGGCGTACCGCACTCAGCGCTCGCCCATTACCCGCCCGTCAACTTCAGGCAGAAGCACAACACATGCAAGTTCACGCATCCATCTTCAAGGCTTACGACATCCGCGGCGTCGTCGGCACCTCCTTGAACGAAGACCTGGCCGAACATCTGGGCCGCGCCTTCGGCACCGAGGCGCGCAAGCTGGGAGAGAAGGCCGTGGCCGTGGGCCGTGACGGCCGCCTGTCCGGCCCCAGCCTGGTGGCCGCCTTGATCCGTGGCCTGCAGTCCACCGGTCTCGATGTGGTGGACCTGGGCGCCGTCACCACGCCCATGCTGTACTACGTGGCAGCCACCCGCAGCAAGCATGGTTGCAGCTCCGGCATCATGGTCACCGGCAGCCACAACCCCAAGGATTACAACGGCTTCAAGATGGTGCTCAAGGGCGCCGCCGTCTACGGCGAGCAGATCCAGGGCCTGCGCCGCCGCATCGAGGCCGAGGACTACACCGTCGGCCAGGGCCGGGTCGGCCAGATGGACATCATCCCCGAGTACAGCCACCGCATCGTGCGCGACGCCAAGCTCAAGCGCCCGATGAAAATCGTGGTGGATTCCGGCAACGGCATCCCCGGCGCCTCGGCCCCGGCCATCTTGCGCGCCCTGGGCTGCGAAGTGGTCGACATCTACTCCAAGGTCGATGGCGACTTCCCCAACCACCACCCCGATCCTTCGCGCCCGGAAAACCTCGAAGACCTGAAGCGCATCGTCCACGCCACCGATGCCGAACTGGGCCTGGCCTTTGACGGCGACGGCGACCGCCTGGGCGTGGTCACCAAGGACGGCACCATGATCATGCCGGACCGCCAGATCATGCTCTTCGCTGCCGAAATCCTCGGCCGCAAGCCCGGCTCCGAGATCATCTTCGACGTCAAGTGCACCCAGCGCCTGGCCCCCTGGATCCGCGAGCATGGCGGCCGCCCGCTGATGTGGATGACCGGCCACTCCCTGGCCAAGGCCAAGCTCAAGGAAACCGGTGCCCCCCTGGCCGGCGAGCTCTCGGGCCACATCTTCTTCAAGGACCGCTGGTACGGCTTTGACGACGCCATGTACACGGCCGCCCGCCTGCTGGAAATCCTGTCCAAGGTGGCCGACCCCAGCGCCGTGCTGAACGGCCTGCCCAACAGCTTCAACACCCCCGAAATCAATGTGCCCTGCGCCGAAGGCGAGCACCATGAGGTGGTCAAGAAGCTGCTGGAGGTGGCCGAATTCCCTGGCGCCAAGGAAATCGTCACCATCGACGGCCTGCGCGTCGAGTACGAAGACGGCTTCGGCCTGGTCCGCCCCAGCAACACCACGCCGGTGCTGGTGCTGCGCTTCGAAGGCCAGACTCCCGAAGCCCTGGCCCGCATCGAGCATGACGTGCTGGCCCAGCTCAAGCGCGTCAAGCCCGACGCCACCTTCGCCGCCGGCCATTGACCCAGGGTTTGCGTCCCGCCGAGGCTGCGCGCTTGCAATCAACCCTCGCCGCTCGCCTGGCGCTGTGGCTGTACGGCGGCGTGATGCGCCTGCTCACGCCGGCCTACCTGCTGCGCCTGTGGCTGCGTGGCCGGGCCGAGCCGCTGTACCGGCGCTTTCTGCGCCAGCGTCTGGGCATCTACCCGGCCCATGAGCATCCCCGACCCGGCTGGGTCTGGGTGCATGCTGTGTCGCTGGGCGAAACCCGCGCGGCCGCGGCACTGATCGACGCCCTGCGGCGCGCCCAGCCGGGCCTGCGCCTGCTGCTCAGCCACAGCACGGCCACCGGCCGCGAAGCCGGTGTCGAGCTGCTGCGCAACAGCGACGCCCAGGTCTGGCTGCCTTTTGACACGCCGGGCTCGGTGCGCCGTTTCCTCCAGCATTGGCAGCCCGGCGTGGGCGTGCTGATGGAAACGGAAATCTGGCCTTGCTTGCAAGCCGAGGCGGCACGGCGCGGCCTGCCCATGGTGCTGGCCAATGCCCGGCTGTCGGCCCGCAGCCAGCGGCGCGGCGAGCGCCTGCGCGCCCTGCTCCACCCGGCCGCTCAGCGCCTGAGCCTGGCCCTGGCCCAGACCGAGGCCGATGCCGAGCGCCTGCGTGCCAGCGGCGCGCCGCGCGTGCAGGTGGCCGGCAATCTCAAGTTCGACATGACGGTGGACGCTGTGCTGCTGGCCCGCGGCCAAGCTTGGCACGAGGCACTGGGTCGGCCGGTGATTCTGGCCGCCGTCACCCGCGAGGGGGAGGAAGCCCTGCTGCTGAAAGCCTGGCAGTCCCAGAGCGCCGCAGTGAAGGCGGCCGGCCGTCCCCTGCTGCTGATCGTGCCCCGCCACCCGCAGCGTTTTGACGAGGTGGCCCAGGCCATCGGCAACGCTGGCCTGCGGCTGGCGCGGCGCAGCCAGTGGGCCGATGCGCCGGGCCCGGAGGCGCTGGCGGCGGATGCATGGCTGGGTGATTCCATGCGCGAGATGGCGCTCTACTACGGCCTGGCCGATGTGGCCTTGCTGGGCGGCAGCTTTGCGCCCCTGGGTGGCCAGAACCTGATCGAAGCCGCCGCCTGCGGCTGCCCCTTGCTGATGG
Organism: Burkholderiales bacterium PBB2; assembly: GCA_002255955.1. Lineage (GTDB taxonomy): Bacteria > Pseudomonadota > Gammaproteobacteria > Burkholderiales > Burkholderiaceae_C > Paucibacter_A. The sequence goes on from NKIM01000018.1 coordinate 111,284, forward strand.
GCCCGCACACCTTCAATTTCGCCCAGGCGGCCGAGCTGGCCGAAACGGCCGGTGCCGCGCAGCGCGTGAGCGATCTGGACCGCGCCCTGGAAGCCGCGCTGCGCCTGTGCCAGCAGCCCGCGCAGGCCGCTGACATGCGCGCACGCGCCCTGGCCTTCGCCCGCAGCCACCGTGGCGCTGCCGCCCGCATGGCGGCCGAGATCCTGTCGCTGGAACCAGCACCTCGGGCCTGAGGCGCCGTGCGCCCGGCCCTGCCCGCAGGGCTCGGGTGGCAAGGGTTTAGGGCAGCATCTGTGCAAGCCTGCTCAGCCCCGGCAGGCCGCCTGCGTTTCGTCATGCCTGCGTCAGCCGCTTTGGCCTACATTTGGGGATCAGACCTGCCCTGGATCGGCAGTCTTGAAGCGGGCGGCAAGGGAGCACGATGCGAGCGACACCCCGGCAGGGGCCAACCCATTCCGAGGCGCAAACAGCGCCGGCTGCGGCTGAGGGCCAGGCGAGTGAGACCTCGGCCCCGGTCGCCGCGCAGGCCAGCGGTCAATTCCGCCTGACCCGCTACTTCTCCCTGGTCTCGCTCGGGCTGATCGCCGCTGTCGGCCTGCTGCTCACCTTGAGCATGCGTGCGCAAATGCAGAGCGAGCTGGTCCACATGGCCGAGCGCCGCAACGAAGCGATGACGGCCGTGTTCATCAACGCCCTGGGCCAGCACCTGTCGCCCCTGCTGAACGAAGAGCTGCCGGCGGACGCCGCGAGCTTGCGCAGCCGCATCGAAGCCCAGGGCCTGCACGGCGAGGCTCGCGCCCTGATGCGCAATGCCGACATCATCAAGATCAAGCTCTACAACCGCGCCGGCCTGACCGTCTATTCCAGCAGCGCCGGGCAGATCGGCGAGAACAAGCGCGACAACGCCGGCTTTCAATCGGCCCTGGCCGGCCGCACGGCCAGCGCGCTGGTTCATCGCGACAGCTTCGACGCCTTCGAGGGGCAGCGCGCCCAGGTCGACCTGATCAGCAGCTACATGCCCATACCGCCCGCGCCCGGCCAGAGCGCGCCACAGGGCGTGATCGAGCTCTACCAGGACGTCACGCCTTTTGTCGAGCGCCTGGCGGCCCTGCACCGCCGCCTGGTGCTGTTCGGGTTCGGGCTGATGCTGGGCCTCTACGGCTTGCAGCTGCTGCTGGTGCAGCGGGCGCAGGGGATTCTGCGCCGGCAGGCGCAGGCGCTGGAGGATGCCAACCGGGTGCTGGACCAGCGCGTGCAGGACCGCACCGAAGAGCTGCGCGCCGCCCTGGCCCGGCTGGAGCACCTGGCCCACCACGACCCGCTGACCGGCCTGCCCAACCGCCTGCTGTGCCATGAACACCTGCGTTATGCCATCGCCAAGGCGCAGCGCCAGCAGCGGCAGCTGGCCGTGCTCTTCCTTGATCTGGATCGCTTCAAGGAAGTCAACGACATGCTGGGCCATTCGGTCGGCGACGACCTGCTGATCGAGGTGGCGCGGCGCCTGGCCGCCCTGGTGCGCAGCAGCGATCTGCTGGCCCGCCTGGGCGGGGACGAGTTCGTCTGCGTGCTGGAAAGCGAGGATGCGCTGCTGGACGCGCCGGTGGTGGCCGACAAGCTGATCCAGACCTTGTGCCGGCCGATGGAGCTGCAAGGCCATGAGGTGCAGGTCTCGGCCAGCATCGGCATCGCCCTTTTCCCCAGCGACGGCACCACGGGCGAGGAGCTGGCCCGCGCCGCCGACACCGCCATGTACGAAGCCAAACGCGCCGGCCGCAACCGCTTCCATTTCTACCGCCCCGAGCTGACCCAGGCCGCGCTGGCCCGCGCCCATATGGAGCGCCTGCTGCGCCGCAGCCTGGAAGGCGGCGAAATGCGCGTGCACTACCAGAGCAAGTTCCTGGCACGGGCGCCCGGCCGGCTCGACGAGGTGGGCCCCTGTTGCGGCGTCGAAGCCCTGGCTCGATGGCTCAGCCCTGAGCTGGGCGCGGTGCCGCCGGGCCGCTTCATTGCCCTGGCCGAGGAGAGCGGCTTCATCAACGAGCTCGGCGCCTGGGTGCTGCGCCGTGCCTGCGAAGACATGATGGCCTGGCGCGCCGCCGGCCTGCTGCTGGACCATGTGTCCGTCAATGTCTCGGTGCGCCAGCTGGAGCGCGGCGATTTTGTCGAGCTGGTGCGCGAGACCCTGGCTGCCACCGGCTTGCCACCCCAGGCGCTGGAGCTGGAGATCACCGAGTCGGTGATCATGAATGCCGACAACGCCCTGGCCACGCTGAACGATTTGCATGCGCTGGGCGTGCAGCTGTCCATCGATGACTTTGGCACGGGCTATTCCTCGCTGGCCTACCTCAGGCTGCTGCCGATCCAGACCCTCAAGATCGACCGTTCCTTTGTCGCCGGCATCGCTCAAGCCGGTGCCGAGGCAGGCGACAGCGCCATCATCGAAGCGGTGATCGGCCTGGCGCGCAGCCTGGGCCTGAACACCGTGGCCGAGGGCGTGGAAACCCCCGAGCAGCTGGCCGCCCTGCAAGCCCTGGACTGCGCCCAGGTGCAGGGCTTTTTGTTCAGCCGCCCGGTCAGCGCCGAGCAGTTGCAAAGCCAGCTGCAAGGCCGCAGCGCAGGCGCCGGCAGCCCCAGCCCCGCGAGCACCGCCTCAGTCTGAGTGGGTCGGCTCGCCCGCGGGTGCCGCTTGCAGCAAGGCCTGCAGGCCCGCCTCGTCCAGCACCGTCACCCCGAGCTCGCGCGCCTTGTCCAGTTTGGAGCCGGCTTCTTCACCTGCGACCACATAGTGGGTCTTCTTGGACACCGAGCCGCTGACCTTGCCGCCAGCGGCCTCGATCAAGTCTTTGGCCGCGTCGCGCGACAAGGTCGGCAAGGTGCCGGTCAGCACCAGGGTCTTGCCGGCCAGGGGCTGCGGGCCGGCCTGGGCGGCCGCACCCTCGCCCTCATCCCAGCAGAGGCCGGCCGCGCGCAGCTGCTCGACCACCTCGCGGTTGTGCGGCTGGGCAAAGAAGGTGTGGATGCTCTGCGCCACGATGGGGCCGACATCGCGGACCTGCAGCAACTGCTCGACGCTGGCGTCCATCAGCGCATCGATGCGGCCGAAATGGCGGGCCAGGTCCTTGGCCGTGGTCTCACCGACCTGGCGGATGCCCAGGCCAAACAGAAATCGAGCCAGCGTCGTGCGCTTGCTTTTCTCCAGCGCGTCGACGATGTTCTGGGCGCTCTTCTCGGCCATGCGGTCCAGGGCGGCCAGCTTGGCCACGCCGAGCTTGTACAGGCCCGGCAGGCTCAGCACGATGCCGGCATCGACGAGCTGATCGACCAGCTTGTCGCCCAGGCCCTCGATGTCCACCGCACGCCGGCTGGCGAAATGCAGCAGGGACTGCTTGCGCTGGGCCGGGCAGAAAATGCCGCCGCTGCAGCGGTAGTCCATGCCGCCGCGCTCGCGCAGCGCTTCGCTGCCGCAGACCGGACAGGCACGCGGCATGCGGAAGTTGGGCACATAGCTGGCGCGGGCCTGGGCCAGGCGACCGACCACCTCGGGGATCACATCGCCGGCGCGGCGCACGATCACCTGGTCGCCAATGCGCACGCCCTTGCGCCGCAGCTCGAAGACGTTATGCAAGGTCGCGTTGGACACCGTGGTGCCCCCCACGAACACCGGCTCCAGCTTGGCCACCGGGGTGAGCTTGCCGGTGCGGCCGACCTGGATCTCGATGTCGTTCAGCCGCGTCAGCTGCTCCTGCGCCGGGTATTTGTGGGCCACGGCCCAGCGCGGCTCGCGGCTGACAAAGCCCAGGCGCTGCTGCAGCTCCAGGCTGTTGATCTTGTAGACCACGCCGTCGATGTCGAAAGGCAGGGCATCGCGCTTGGCACCCATGGCTTGATGAAAGGCCACCAGGCCTTCGGCGCCCTGCACCACCGCCCGGTCGGCGCAGACCGGCAGGCCCATCTCGGCCAGGGCCGCCAGCAAGCCGCTGTGCGTGGGCGGCAGGGCCCAGCCCTGCACCTCGCCCAGGCCGTAGGCAAAAAAACTCAAGGGCCGCTGCGCCGCCAGGGCCGGGTCGAGCTGGCGCACCGCACCGGCGGCGGTGTTGCGCGGGTTGACGAAGGTCTTGTCACCGGCGGCACGCTGGCGTTCGTTCAAGGCCTCGAAGTCGTCGCGGCGCATGTACACCTCGCCGCGCACCTCCAGCACCGGCGCCGTGATGCCACGCAGGCGCAGCGGAATCTGGGCCACGGTGCGGATGTTCTGGGTCACGTCCTCGCCGGTCTCGCCGTCGCCGCGCGTGGCCGCCTGCACCAGCAGGCCCTGCTCGTAGCGCAGATTGATGGCCAGGCCGTCGAACTTCAGCTCGGCCGTGTACTCGACCGGCGCGGCCGCCTCGTCCAGCTCCAGCTGCTTGCGCACGCGCTGGTCGAAGCTGAGCGCGCCCGAGGCCTCGGTGTCGGTCTCGGTGCGGATGGAAAGCATGGGCACGGCATGGCGCACCGGCGCAAAACCATCCAGCACCTGGCCGATCACGCGCTGTGTGGGTGAATCGGGCGTCAGCAGCTCGGGGTGGGCCGCCTCCAGTGCCTGCAGCTCCTGGAACAGCTTGTCGTACTCGGCATCGGGCAAGGCCGGCGCATCGAGCACGTAGTAGAGGTGGGCATGGTGGTTCAGCGTGTCGCGCAGTTCAGCAGCGCGGGCGGCCGCTGCATTGACAGCGGCGGCGGGGCTGGCTGCCTCGGCAGGCAGCGCGGAAAACAAATCGTGGGGCGTGGAACTCATGGTGTGGATTGTGGCTGAGCGAGGCCTGCCTCGCCGCCCGGTCGTGCAGCGCCCTGCCCCAGATGCTCGGCCACCACCCTGGCCAACCAGTCCATCACCACGCGCACCCGAGCCGGCAACTGGCGCCGGTGGGCGTAGAGCAGGGTCAGCGGCATGTCCGGTGCACGGTAGTCGGGCAGGACTTCACGCAGCAGGCCCTGATCCAGCAAGGCTTGCACGCCCACACGCGGCGCCTGGATCAGGCCCAGGCCGGCCAGGCAGGCGGCCTGATAGGCCTCGGCGTTGTTGACCGTGAGTGCGCCCGCCATGGCCTGGCGCTGCAGCTGCCCGCCGGCGTCCAGGTATTCGAAACCGCTGCTGCGCGCGCCCAGCACCGAGACGTAATGGACCAGACGGTGCTGGCGCAGATCGTCGAGACCCTCGAGCTCGCCGTGGCGGGCCAGATAGGCAGGGCTCCGGCAGTTGACCATCGTCCGC
>NKIM01000065.1 GCA_002255955.1 Burkholderiales bacterium PBB2
CCGCGCAGCAGGGTCATCAGCTGGAAGGCCTTGGCGGTGGGGATCAGCTCGCGGCCGTCGCGCAGCATGTACTTTTCGGTCAGCAAGCCTTCGATGGTGGCGGCGCGGGTCGCTGGCGTGCCCAGGCCCTTCTCGGTCATGGCCGCGCGCAGCTCTTCGTCGTCGATCAGCTTGCCGGCACCTTCCATGGCCGAGAGCAGGGTCGCTTCGGTGTAGCGGGCGGGCGGCTTGGTGGCCAGGCTCTTCACATCGACCGACTCGGTGCGCACCACCTCGCCCGGGGCCACGGCCACCAGATTGGCGTCGTCTTCCTGCGCCTCCTTGCCGTACACAGCCAGCCAACCCGGCTTGACCAGCACCTTGCCATTGGTCTGGAAGTTCAGCTCCTTGCCCGCAGCCTTGACGGTGCTGATGCGGGTGGTGACCAGGAACTCGGCCGGCGGGAAGAACACCGCCAGGAAGCGCTTGACCACCAGGTCGTAGAGCTTGGCTTCGATGTCGGTCAAGCTCTTGGGCGCTTGCAGGGTCGGGATGATGGCAAAGTGATCCGAGACCTTGCTGTTGTCGAAGACCTTTTTGGTCGGCTTGATATAGCCCTCGTTGAGCGCCTTGCGGGCGTGGCCGGCCAGCTCGCGCAGCGGGCCAGGCAGGTCTTCACCGGCGATCATCTCGGCGGTCTGCTTGGCCACGGCCAGATAGTCCTCGGGCAGGAAGCGCGAGTCGGTCCGGGGGTAGGTCAGCACCTTGTGCTTTTCGTACAGGGCCTGGGCCAGAGACAGCGTGGTCTTGGCCGAAAAACCGAAGCGCGAGTTGGCCTCACGCTGCAGGGTGGTCAGGTCGTAGAGGCCGCCACAGCTGCTGGTGGTGGGCTTGCTCTCCTCGCGCACGCTGGCCGGCTGGCCCAGGGCGGCGGCGGCAATCGCGTCGGCATCGGCGCGGTTCCAGATGCGGTCGGCGCGCGCTTCCGCATCCTCGCCCTTCTTCCAGCTCGGGTCGAACCACTTGCCTTCGTACTGGCCGGCCTGGGCGTCGAAGACGCCGCGCACCTCCCAGTAGTCGCGCGCCACATGCTTGCGGATCTTTTCTTCGCGCTCGACGACGATGGACAGCGTCGGCGTCTGCACCCGGCCCACCGTGGTCAGGAAGAAGCCGCCGTCGCGCGAGTTGAAGGCGGTCATGGCCCGTGTGCCATTGATGCCGACCAGCCAGTCGGCCTCGGAGCGGCAGCGCGCGGCGTCGGCCAGCGGCAGCATCTGGGCGTCGCTCTTGAGCTTGTCAAAGCCATCGCGTATGGCTTGCGGCGTCATGGACTGCAGCCACAGGCGCTGCACCGGCTTGGTGATGGCGGCCTTGGCCGTGCCGGCGTACTGCACGATCAAGCGGAAGATCAGCTCCCCTTCGCGGCCCGCGTCACAGGCGTTGATCAGCTGGGTGACGTCCTTGCGGCGGATCAGCTTGACCAGGGCATTGAGGCGGCCCTTGCTCTTGTCGATGGGGTTGAGGTCGAAGTGCGGCGGGATCACCGGCAGGTTGGCAAAGCTCCACTTGCCGCGCTTGACGTCGAACTCCTCGGGCGCCTTGATCTCCACCAGATGGCCGACGGCCGAGCTGACGACGTAGTCCTCGCTCTCGAAGTATTCATCGTGCTTGTCGAACTTCCCCGCCTTGGGGGTCAAGGCGCGGACGATGTCCTGCGCCACGGACGGCTTCTCGGCAATGATCAGGGTCTTGCTCATGATGATGATGAAGTTTTCTACTCGTCTATTCGCTGCCGGCCGAAGTCACTGACTCCGGCCTGCCTACAATCCGGCCTCGCGCGCGCCCATGCACATACGTACCTGCACGCGCGCACACCCATGAATTCAATGTAACCACAACTTCCGATGACGCAAGCCGCTCGCAAAAAGTCTGCCCCGGCCTCGGCCCCGGCTGCCAAGCCCGCCCAGCCTGCCAAGGCCGCAGCTGGCAAGGGTCGGCGCATCCAGGTCCGCAATTCCGGTGTGCATGGGCGCGGAGTCTATGCGCTGGCGCCGATCAAGGCGGGCGAAGTCATCATCGAATACACGGGTGAGCTCATCAGTTGGGACGAGGCCATGGAGCGCCACCCCCACGATCCCAAGCAGCCCAACCACACCTTCTACTTCCACATCGAGGACGGCCGCGTCATCGATGCCCTCTACGGCGGCAACAGTTCGCGCTGGATCAACCATTCCTGCGAGCCCAACTGCGAGACCGACGAAGTCAAGGGCCGCGTCTTCATCAAGGCCCTGCAAGACCTGTCCCCCGGTGAAGAGTTGTTTTATGACTACGGCCTCACCATCGACGAGCGCTACACCCCGAAGCTGAAGAAAGAGTTCGCCTGCTACTGCGGCAGCCCCTTCTGCCGTGGCACCATGCTGGCGCCCAAACGCTGAGTGATGTTCCGCCACCCATGAGCCTCTCCGAACGCAGCCATCTCGACTGGAAAGCCGAAGCCCTCTGGCAAGACCTGACCCCCTTGCTGCCCGGCATCAGCATCGAAGTGCTGGCCCGCACCGCCTCCACCAACACCGCCCTGCTGGAGCGGGTGCGGAGCCAGGCCCAGCAAGGCGCAGAAAGCCGCTACGGCCGCCGCGCCCACGACATGCAGCCCTGCCTGCTGGTGGCCGAGCACCAGACCCACGGCCGCGGCCGCCAAGGCCGCGCCTGGCTGTCCAGCCCCGGCGCCTCGCTGACCTTCTCCCTGGGCCTGCCACTGGAGCTGGCCGACTGGGGCGGCCTGTCCCTGGCCATCGGCTGCGCGATTGCCGAGGCCCTGGAACCCAGCAGCAAGCTGGCCGCCGGCCAGCGGCCGCGCCTGGAACTGAAATGGCCCAATGATTTGTGGCTGGATGGCCGCAAGCTGGGCGGCATCCTGATCGAGACCGTGCCCGCCGGTGAGCAGCGCATGGTCATCATCGGCGTGGGCCTGAACATCCAGGCCCTGGCAGGCGAGCCCGACACCCAGCCCGGCGCCACCTTCAACACCGGCTTTGCCTCGCTGAGCGAGTTCGATGCCACGCTGGACGGCCCCACCGTGCTGGCCCGCATCGCCCCGGCCATGGCGCGCTGCCTGCGCGACTTCCCGCAGGGCGGCTTTGCCGCCTGGACCGAAGCCTATGCCCGGCGTGACCTGACCCTGGGCCAACCCGTCAGCGCCGGCGCCCTGGAGGGCATCGCCCGCGGCGTGGCCGCCGATGGCTCGCTGCAGATCGACACGGCCCAGGGCCTGCAAAGCGTCAGCGCCGGTGAAGTCAGCCTGCGCCTGAGCCCGCCGCCCGCCGCCCCGGCCTCCGGCCGCTGAAGCCCCAGCCCCCACGACCACCATGCTTCGTGCCCTGCTCGCCCTGCTGCTGATTCTCAACGGGCTGTTTTTCAGCTGGACCCAGGGCTGGCTGGATGGCTTCGTCGGCATCAAGGCCAGCGGCGATCGCGAGCCCGAGCGACTGGCTCGCCAGCAGAACCCCGAGCGCATCGAGCTGCTGAGCCCCTCGGCCGCCAAGGCCCTGCAGCAGCGCGCCTGCGTGGAGCTGGGCCCGCTGGAGGGTGACGCTGCCCTGCAGGCGGCGCAGACCGTGCTGGCCAATGCCGGCGTGCCCGCCAGCGAATGGCAGGCCCTGCACAACGAGCAGGCCGGCGTCTGGGCCGTGGCCACCACCCGCTTCCCCAACAAAGACCTGCAAGGCCGCAAGGAAGAGGTGCTGAAGAAGCTCAAGATCAGCTACGAGCCTCTGAGCGGCGTGCCGACCGAGATGCCGGCCCTGCTGCTGAGCCGCCATGCCAGCGAGAAGGCGGCCCAGCTGCAAATCGATCGCCTGGGCCAGCGCGCAGTCAAAGGCCTGCAGGTGCTGCAGCTGCAAGCCCCGCTGCACCGCCACACCCTGGTGTTCGTTCAGGCCGACGGTGCCCGCCGCGCCCAGCTGAAGAGCCTCAAGAGCCCCGCTCTGGCGGCCGGCTTCAAGAGCTGTACGGGCGCCGCGGCGAGCCTGGCGGCCAGCGCCGCAGCCAGCGCATCAAGCCCGACCAGCGGCGGCCGCTGAGCGGCGGCTCATTTCACCGCGCTCCGCGGTACCCGAGCGCAAAGCCCAGGCCGCCAGCGCCAGCAGGGCCAGCCACTGGCCGCTGAAGGCGCCACCGCCACCACCGCCCCCTGAACTGTTGCTGGGGCTGGGCGTGGGCGTCACCACCGGCGCCGCGGCCACCGCAAAACTCTGGCTGACTGGCGGCGCCGCTGCGAAGCTGCTGTTGCCGGCCTGGCTGGCCGTCAGCGTGCAGGTGCCCGCCGTCAGCAGCGAAACCGCAGTGCCGCTGACCGTGCAGACCGCCGTCGTGCTGGAGCTGTAGCTGACCGCCAGGCCCGAGCTGGCCGTGGCCGTCAGGGCCGGCATGGCCGTGCCCAGGGTCTGGTTGGCGATGGCTGCGAAGGTAATGGTCTGCGGCGTGCCGGCCACATTGAAGCTGCGCGCCACGTCGGCCGCAGCCGGGTAGCTGTTGCTGCCGGCCTGCTTGGCCAGCACCGTGCAAACGCCGGAACTGAGCAGACTCAAAGACGTGCCGCTGACCGTACAAACGCCCGGCGTGCTGCTTTCAAAGCTGACACTCAGGCCCGAGCTGGCCGTGGCAGCCAGGGCCGGGGCCGCCGTGCCCAGCACTTGATCGGCCACGGCCGGGAAGCTGATGCTCTGGCTCGCGGGCGAGACCGTGAAGCTGCGGCTGACCGAGGGGGCCGCGGCAAACACGGAGCTACCGGCCTGGCTGGCCACCACGGTGCAGGTGCCGCCCGCCACCAGGGTCAGGCTGCTGCCGCTGACCGTGCAGACCGCAGACGTGCTGCTGCTGAAACTGACCGGCAAGCCCGAGCTGGCGGTGGCCACCAGGCTGCTGCTCGCCTGGCCGAACACCAGGCCGCTGGGCGCCGTGAAGGCAATCGTCTGAGCCGTGCTGCCGACGGCCGAGACCGTGATCGTCCGGGTGCTGGTGTGAACCGTGCCCAGGTCGTCGATCAGCTGCAAGCTGACGCTGAAACTGCCGCCGCCGCTGGGCGTGAGCGTGACGGTTTGCGTGTTGGCGCCAGCGCTGAAACCACTGACGATGCCGCCGCCCGAGCTCAGCGTCCAGGCGGCGCTGGCGATGCTGCGGCCAGTGCCCAGGGCGCTGCTGCTGGCGCTCAGGCTCAGCGGATTGCCGGCCAGCGGCGTACTCGGGGTGCTGACGATCTGGATCACCGCGCCATTGGCGGCCCGCGCCGCGGCCACGGCCGCACCGGCGTCCAGCATGCCGGCACCGCAGGTGCTGGTGGTGCAGTAGCACTCGTCCTGAGTGGCCGAGGTCGGCGCCGTGCACTGCGGGATGCCGGCCGTGCCGCCGCTGGTGGCAAAGGGGCGCGCGGTGCTGCGCAAGGTGCTCAGCACCTCGGCTGATGTCATGCTTGGGCGCACCGAGAGCATCAGGGCCACGGTGCCGGCCACCACCGGGGTGGAAAAGCTGGTGCCGACCGAAGCGCCGTTGTTGGTGTAGGCCGCATCCCCCACCACCGGCGTGGTCGTGCCGCTGTTGGTGGTGCTGAACATGGGGTAGAGGCAGGCACCGCTGAGGTTCACGCAGTTGCCGCCCGGGGCGGCGATGCTGACCTCCGGGCCGATGCTGGAGAAGCCGACCTTGCTGCCGACATGGCGCAGGCCGGTGACCGTGATCACGCCGGGGCAGTTGCCGGGCAGGCCCACCGCCAGGCCCTCGCTGTTGCCGGCGGCGACCACGATGCTGGCGCCGCGCGCGGTGACGGCGCTGATGGCATTGCGGTACAGCTGGCCGGTGCCCGTGGTGCCGCAGGCACCGCTGCCGCCCAGGCTCATGTTCAGCACCTTGGCGGGGTTGGGATTGCTGGGCAGGCCGGGCACGGCCACGCCGGCCGCCCACTGCATGCCGGCAATGATGTCGGAGTCGTAGCCGCCGCATTTGCCGAGCACGCGCACCGGCAGGATCTTCACGCCCCAGGCCACGCCGGCCATGCCGGCGCCGTTGTTGGCGGCAGCGGCAATCAGGCCGGCCACGCGCGTGCCATGCCAGGAGCTGTTGCCGATGTCGCTGGCGTCACAGCTGCTGCCCAGGGTGCCGGCATTGATGTCGGCCTGGCTGACCCAGTCGCCGGGGTCGGAGGCGTCGGCATCGGCGCCATCGCCATCGTTGGCGGTGGCCGTGGCCTGGGCGCTGGAGGAGTTCAGGCCCACCATGTCGTAGCCACCCACGATCTGGGCCGCCAGCTCCGGATGGTCTTTGCGGATGCCGGTGTCCAGCACGGCCACGACGATGCTGCTGTGGCCGGTGTTGATGTCCCAAGCGGCCGGTGCATTGATGCTGGACACAGCCTCGCCCGGCACGCTGCTCGGGGGCTTCAGGTACCACTGGCCGACGCTGGGACCGCTGGGCAGGGCGGTGCTGTAGAAGGGGTCGTTGGGCACGCGAGTGTGACGGCGGCGCTGATCGACCACGGCCATTTCCACTTCCGAATCGAGCGCCAGCTGCTGGGCCAGGGCGGCCGAGCTGATGCCGCTGGCAACGATGACATGGGTGCGCTCATCCAGGCTGCGCAGCGCGCGCAGGCCCTGGCGCGTGCGGGCATTGAGGCCGCTGCGCAGGCCCAGGCCGGTGGCGCGGGTCTGCGCCACATCCATGGCCGCGCTGCGGCTCATGGACACCGACATGGCCTTGGCTCGCACGCTGGCCGCCGCCGGCTTGAAGCGCACGATGACGCGGGCTTGCGCTTCGCTGCTGGCCACCGGGGCCGCCACGGTTTGCGCCGGCACGCTGGGGGCCCAGGCGCACGCCAGCAAGCTCAGGCTCAGGCCAAGGGTTGAGAGTTTCATGGGGCACGCTCCTGGGCCGGATTCAGTTCGGTCTTCCATCACACACCGGGGCGGGCCCTGCGACCCGATTTGGGCCTGCTCACCCCGGCAAAGCTCGCGTCAGTTTAGAGCGGGCACTGAGCCACCAGCGTAAAGAAAAGATTCCTTTGACACCGCTTGTTGACACAAGCAAAAGCGCCGCGGCCTGCGCCGCAGGGGCTCAAAAAAAGGGCCTTGCCGTTTGGCAAGGCCCTGGCGGGCGAAACGCTCCGGTCGGTGCGAACTCGACGCTGGCGCCGAATCAGGCGGCCATCATCACTTGGCGATGACGCGCACCATCTCCAGCACCTTGTTCGAGTAGCCCCACTCGTTGTCGTACCAGGCCACCAGCTTGACGAAGGTGCCGTCCAGGGCGATGCCGGCGTCGGCGTCGAAGATGGAGGTGCGAGCGTCACCGCGGAAGTCGGTCGCCACGACCTTGTCTTCCGTGTAACCCAGCACGCCCTTCAGCGCGCCTTCCGATTGCGCCTTGAACTCGGCGCAGATGTCCTTGTACGAGGCTTCGTTGTTCAGCTCGACGGTCAGGTCAACCACCGACACGTCGCTGGTCGGCACGCGGAAGCTCATGCCGGTCAGCTTCTTGTTCAGCTCAGGGATCACCACGCCCACAGCCTTGGCAGCGCCCGTGCTCGAGGGGATGATGTTTTCCAAGATGCCGCGGCCGCCGCGCCAGTCCTTGTTGCTCGGGCCGTCCACGGTCTTTTGCGTGGCGGTGGCGGCGTGCACGGTGGTCATCAGGCCACGCTTGATGCCCCACTTGTCGTTCAGCACCTTGGCCAGCGGGGCCAGGCAGTTGGTGGTGCACGAGGCGTTGGAGATGATGGCCTGGCCGGCGTAGGTGTTGTGGTTCACACCGAACACGAACATCGGGGTGTCGTCCTTCGACGGTGCCGAAAACACCACCTTCTTGGCGCCCGCAGCCAGATGCTTCTCGCCCGAAGCCTTGTCCAGGAACAGGCCGGTGGCTTCGACGACGATGTCGGCGCCGACTTCGTTCCACTTCAGGTTGGCGGGATCACGCTCCTGGGTCAAGCGGATGGCCTTGCCATTGACGACCAAGGTGTTGCCGTCCACCGAGACTTCGCCGTCGAACTTGCCGTGCACGCTGTCGTACTTGAGCATGTAGGCCAGGTAATCAGGCTCGAGCAGGTCGTTGATGCCGACGACTTCCACGTCCTTGAAGTTGGCGATGGCGGCACGGAACACCATGCGGCCGATGCGGCCGAAGCCGTTGATACCGATCTTGATCGTCATGAGGAAAGCTCCAGGGTATTGAGAATATTTGCAGCCCTACGGTGCGGCGCGCGCCCGAAAAGGCGTAGACCGCAAGGATACCCGGTCGGCGGGGTGAACTGGGTGACTGGCGCGAATCAAGACGCCTTGGGGCTGCAGCTTGAGGTGACCGCAGGGCACTTCGACCCGCAGCGTGGTCCCGAACAAATGTCGCTGCGCCCGCGCGCTGCTGAGCTGCGGCGTCCAGGACGACAGCCATTCCAGCAGCGGCCCTCGTCGAACATCCTTGGCCCCGACCTGAGAAAGAGCATTGGCCAGCTTGGGTCGACGCAGGTTCAGGTCCAAGGAGAAAGGACAGCCCATCGAATCCAGATCAAAGTCGGCCACCAGGGCCGATGGAGCCACCGACATCTCCAGCAGCTCCATCAGGCCAAAGCGAAGTCGCCGCATCACAAGCGGCTGGAAGTTATCAGGCATGAATCGAAAGGTCTGTTCACCTTCAACGACCGGGTCATCAGCGCTTCGGCAGGGAAGCCTGTAATCGGCAGCCATGGTCAATGCCAGACTGTCTGCATTGGTCTTGCCCGCATTCGAATAGAGCACACGGACTTCCGGCGGCGCGTTGGGCTCGCCAGCAAAACGCAAGGCAACGATCACATCGACCAGGTCATCTTCACCCCGCCATTCAATGGCGGGATAGCGCTGTCGGTCGTACCTCGCTGACACCAGGCATTCGCCCTTGCTGGCTGTTGGCGCTTTCAACGCGGGCGGCATCACGTCGACCGTGCGATCCTGATGAAAGCGAAAAGACTGCCATGCCGTGAGCACCCGCCCTTCGGGGAGGCACGGGAGCCGATGCGCCTCAAGATAGGCTTCCACCTCTGCACGCATCAGCGCCGTTGCGTGTTCCCCAACAAAAACCGGCACGGGTGCGCGGTCTGCTCGATCAAACTGCAAACGGACCATCAGAGAGCCAGCGGCCAGGAAATTTTCGTTGCTGTGCGGAAAGGCCGGCGGTCGAGAGCGATGCACCAAACAGCTCATCAAATCCTGGTCGGTCGGCACCAGGGAGGCGGCCTGCGCCTGCGCCGGTGACGGTTGCAGCGTTTCGGTCTGAGCTTGGCCAAGCTGGGCCCACAAGACCAGCAGAGACGCCAGCAGGCGTCTGCTCATCATCTTCGTCATGCCTGGAACTCTCCCCGAGGTGTGCGGGTTTTGCTACGCAGCTTGCAGGGCGCATCTTGAAGGATGCGACCTGTCGGCCAGCCCGTCAGCTCCCCCGGGATTTCCCCCTTCTTGAAAACCACGCGCAGCGTGTCGGCGACGCTCTCAGCCGTGAAGCCGAACCACACCGGGGACGATTCGGCCTGAGCCGTTGATATCCAAGGTGGTCGTCCTCAGGGCCGACTCCTGATCAGGTGGAAGCTGAAGTCAGGGGAACCACCGGAAGGCAGAGTCGCAACAGCATCGACAAGGTCCGAGCGAACATGAAATCATGCCGCTTCATGACGCGTCTGTCCGGCTCGCAGACTCCTCCCCCTGCAGCTTCAAAGTGCCGCATGGCACCTGAATCTGGATCACCTCGCCGAACAATTCGTTGGCCTGCTTGGCGTTGGCAAAGGCCAGCTGACGCTCCGCCAGCCATTTGAGGAAAACAGCTCGATTGGGATCGGGTTTGCCGGCTCTGACTTCGTTCGGCAGGTTCGGGCCAAGAATGGAGTAGTCCACCTTGAAGGGGCAATTCATGGTGCTGAAGTCGAAATCAGCCTGTACAGCCTGAATTCCTGCTGTCATACCCAGAAACTCTGCCAGTCTGAATATCTCGCGCTTCAGGACATATCGCCGTGCACCGGCAGGGTTGAAGCTGAACATCTGTTGGACAACCATTGGCTGCTCAGCACCTGTGCGGCAGGGCATGCGGTACTTCGCCACTTGTTCACGAACCGCACTCTCGAGCCGATTGGACCCTGTGGAGTGAATGATCTTCACCGCCGGCGCCTGCTGCCCATCACCGCTGAAGGTCAACACGGCAACGACATGCTCCACCTCTCGGTCACCCGGCCAGGGAGTTGGCGGCTCCATGGGCTCGCGAGGCATGACGACACACAGCTCGCCCTTGTTCTCGCGCTCCACAGGCAAGGGCTCCCGCTCGGAGTTCGTGAAACTGAACTCCTGCACGGCCCTGACCGGACCCTCGGCGCTTGTGAGGCAGGGCAGGCGGTAGCCCTCGAGGAAGCGAAACACCTGCTCTTGCATCTCAGGTGCCGCCGTGTTCGCCAGCACCTCCACACGAGGTGGCGCGTCCGCTTGATTGAAGTGCAGCTGAACACGCATGAAACCGCCAACCCGATTTTTTTCGAGCCGGCTTGGATAGACGGGCGGTTTCTCCTGGCGAACCAGGCAGCTGAGTGACTGTGCCGGTGAAGGCGGCGTCACGTCCGATGTGGCTTGTGCATGCGCAGCAGCACCGAATCCGCTCAGCAGACCCAGCACCACCAGCATGCGCTCAAACCCCGAATTCTTCGACGGGTGGTTCAAGCGCTCCTCCTTATCTCTTTTTGGCCAGGATGAAAGGCCCAGAGCTTAGCTGAATCTCAGCGCTTCTTGCCGCCCTTCAGCTTGGCCACACCCAGCGCCACCTTGACTGTGTCGACCACGTTCTCGGCGGTGAAGCCGAAGTGCTTGAACAGCACCGGGGCGGGGGCGGATTCGCCGTAGCTGTCGATGCCGACGACGGCGGCGACGCCGTACTTCCACCAGCCATCGCTGACGCCCATTTCCACGGCGACGCGCGGCAGGCCTTCGGGCAGCACGGCCTTCTTGTAGGCCAGGTCCTGGCGGTCAAACACGGTGGTCGAGGGCATGGAGACCACGCGCACCGGGATGCCTTGCTGGGCCAGGGTGGCTTGCGCCGCCAGGGCCAGCTGCACTTCGGAGCCGGTGGCGATGATGACGCCCTTGGCCTTCTTCTTCAGGCCGGCATCGCTGGGCTCGCTCAGCACGTAAGCGCCCTTGGCGATGTCATCGACGGCGGTCTTGGGTGCGTAAGGCAGGTTCTGGCGCGACAGGGCCAGCACGCTGGGGCGCTGGGCGTTGCCGATGGCCATGGTCCAGGCGACCACGGTTTCGGTGGTGTCGGCCGGGCGCCAGACATCCAGGCCCGGGATCAGGCGCAGCGAGGCGACATGCTCGATCGACTGATGGGTCGGGCCGTCTTCGCCCAGACCGATGGAGTCGTGCGTGAACACGTGGATGACGCGCTGCTTCATCAGCGCGGCCATGCGGATGGCGTTGCGGCTGTAGTCGCTGAAGGTCAGGAAGGTGCCGCCAAACGGGATCAGCCCCTGGTGCAGCGCCATGCCGTTCATCACCGCGGCCATGCCGAACTCGCGCACGCCGTAGCTCAGGTAGTTGCCCCCGGCCACGCCCGGCCCGGCCTTGCGGTGGCCGGCAAAGTCGGTGAGGTTGCTGCCGGTGAGGTCGGCCGAGCCGCCGACGATCTCGGGCAGCAGCGGCGCCAGCGCGTCCAGCGCCAGCTGCGAGGCGCGGCGGGTGGCCACTGGCTTGCTGCCGGCCGAGGCCGCGGCCTCGGCCAGCGCCACCACGGCGGCGTCCGAGCGCTGGGCCCAGTCGGCCGGCAGCTGGCCCGCCATGCGGCGGCGGAACTCGGCGGCCAAGGCCGGGTGGGCCTGCGCATAGCGCGCAAACAGCGCGTCCCAGGCCTGCTGGCGGACCGCACCCACTTCGCGCCCATCCCAGGCGGCGCGCAGCTCGTCGGGCACCTCGAACGGTGCAGCCGTCCAGCCCAGGTGCTGGCGCATCGCGGCGATGCCACTGGCGCCCAGCGGCGCGCCGTGCACATCGGCCGTCCCCTCGTGGCCGATGGCGCCCTTGCCGATGGTGGTGCGGCAGACGATCAGCGTCGGCCGGGCGTCGCTGCGCCGCGCCTGGGCCTCGGCCTGGGTGATGGCGGCGTCCACCGCCAGCAGGTCGTGGCCGTCGATCGGGCCGATGACCTGCCAGCCGCAGGCCCGAAAGCGCCCCGGCGTGTCGTCGGCAAACCAGCCGCGCACATCGCCGTCGATGCTGATGCCGTTGTCGTCGTACAGCGCCACCAGCTTGTTCAGCTTCCAGGCGCCGGCCAGCGCGCAGGCCTCGTGGCTGATGCCCTCCATCAGGCAGCCGTCGCCCAGGAAGGCGTAGGTGCGGTGGTCGACCACGGTGTGGCCGGGACGGTTGAACTCATGCGCCAGCAGCTTCTCGGCCAGCGCCATGCCCACGGCGTTGGTGATGCCCTGGCCCAGCGGGCCGGTGGTGGTTTCCAC
>NKIM01000019.1 GCA_002255955.1 Burkholderiales bacterium PBB2
TTCCGATCTAACAGTGCCAGCACCGTCTACAACGGCCAGACGCAATCGGTCACGGGCTTCACGGCCAGCGGCCTGTTGGCGGGCGAGACTGAAGCCGTGCTGGGTGGTCTGAGCAGCGTGGGCGGCCAGGGCAAGAACGCTGGCAGCTACACCCACCGCATTAGCGGCAGCGATGGCAATTACGCGCTGACCTTTGTCGATGGCGCTTTGAACATCGACAAGGCCCAGGCGGTGGTGACGGCCAACAGTGCCAACACCGTCTACAACGGTCAGACGCAATCGGTCACGGGCTTCACGGCCAGCGGCCTGGTGGCCGGCGAGACCGAGGTGGTGCTGAGTGGCTTGAGCAGCACCGGCGGCCAGGGGCGCAATGCCGGCCGTTATGTGCACCAAGTGAGTGGCGCCGATGGCAACTACGCGCTGACGTTTGTCGATGGCGCCCTGACGGTCAACAAGGCCCAGGCCTCGGTGTCGGGCGTCGGCAGCAGCACCATCTACAACGGCCTGGTGCAAACCCAAGCCGATGCCGTCACCCGTGGCTTTGTGGCGGGCGATGATGTGGTGATCCAGGGCCTGGCCAGCGGTCGCAATGCGGGGACCTATGACTCGGCCCTGCAGGTAAGCGGTCGCGATGCCGGCAACTACGACATCACAGTGAGCAATGCCAGCCTGCGGATCGATCCCAAGGCGGTGCAGGTGACGGGCATCACGGCAGCCGACAAGGTGTACGACGGCAGCACGGCGGCAAGCATCGGCTTTGGCGCCGTGTCGGGCACGGTGCTCGGTGAGACTTTGTTTGTCAGCGGTGTGGGTGCGTTTGACGACAAGAACGCGGGTCAGGGCAAGACCGTGACCGTGGCCGACGCGACCGCCTTGACGCGCAGCAATGGCACCGGCGATTGGCTCAACTACCGCCTGGTCTCGACGGGCCCGGTCAGCACCCAGGCCGCGATCACGCCCAAGCTGCTGACGGTGGTGGGCACCACGGTGGCGGACAAGGTGTTTGACGGCAACACCCGGGCGCTGGCTTCCGCGGGAACCCTTCAAGGTCTGGTGGGTCTGGAGACGCTGGTCTTCGCCTCGCTCAGCGCTCAGTTCCAGGACGCCGCCGTAGGCACCGGCAAGCCGGTGTCGGTGAGCTATGGCCTGGGCGATGGTCTGAACGGTGGGCTGGCGACCAACTACCGGGTGGCGGGTACCAACCACAGCGCCTCCATCACGGCTGGCAGCCGCCGCCCGGACGATCCGAAGCCGATCCCGCCCAACGATCGAGACCCATCTCGCATCATCGATGTCCGGCCGACCGGCGCGGGTGTGCCGAATCTGTGCAATGAAGAGCATTTGGATGACGCCGATACAACGCAGATCGGCCTGACAGAAGACAAAATCAAACAGTGCAGCTGTGACCTCACCGAAGTGAATGGGGTCTACCTCTGCTACACGCCGCGTGCCGAAGAGTCGGCCAAGAAGGAGAAGCGTTCATGAAGCGACAGGTTCTGGTTCGCGCCCTGGTCACCGCTTGTGTCGGTGCCTGTGTTTCAAGTGCTCAGGCGCAAACTGCAGACCCCGGCAATGTGCAGCGTGCGATCGAAGATCAGAGCCTGCCCAGGCGTCCGGCTTCGCCGCCGCCTGCGGCCCTGGTCGGTGAGCGCAAGCCGCTGCAGAAGCTGGTCGAGGTGGTGGTCGAGGGCAGCGCCCTGGTCGCGCCGGTGAAGGCCTACTGGCAGTCCAAGATTGGCGGCTCGGTCAGCGCCGAGGAATTGCTGGCATTCGAGAACTGGGTCGCAGATCAAGGGCGACGGGGCAGCTTTCTTTCCTATGCCCAGACCTTGATTGAAGCCGTCCCGGGCGGCGGCCAGCGTCTCAAAGTGCAGGTGGTCGCACCCCGTGTGCAATCGGTCAGCACGCAATTGGCGCAAGCGCCCTTGGGTGAGGCCTACCAGGCGCGGGTCCAGCAACGTCTGGCCTCGGTGCTGCGCAGCGGCGAGCTGATCGACATGCAGGCCTTGGAAGAGCAGCTCTCCGCCGCAGGCTACGACCTACCGGTGGATCTGGGTTTGGTCTTGCGCCCAGCCGGGCCTGAGCGGGTGGATGTGCTGGTGGAGATCGCACCGCGCCGTGTCAAGCCGGGTGACGTCAAGGTGTCGGCCTGGCAGGCCAATAACTACGGTTTGCGGCAGTACGGCGAGCCCCAGGTGATGGGCTCGGTCACCTTGGCCGGTGTGGAGCCGGGTGATGAGATCAATCTGCTGGGGCTTGGCTCGATGGGGGTCGCCTACGCCCGCGCCGAGTACGAGGCGCTGACGCCCAGCCTGCAGGGGCGTGCGCGGGTGTGGGGCAACACATCCCGGACCAAGACCATCAAGGGCGGCGTGGCCGCTGTGGCTGGAGACTCGCACGAGTTTGGCGTCGGTTTCAGCCATTACCTGCCGGTGTCCTGGCGGCATCCGCTGAAGTCCCAGTACAGCCTCAGCCGGCGCCTGACCGCCAGCGAACTGGCCAATTCGGGCCTGGGTATTTCAGAGATTCGTGACAGCCAGTTCCGCTGGACACTCAGCAGCGAAAGCCTGGCCGGCGCCTGGACCCCCTTCCGTGCCGAATTGAGCCTGGCCCTGGGCGACTACACCACGGTGGTGGGTGATCTGACGCCGGAAGGGGGCTATGGCTTTGTGCAAGGCTCGGTGCGCTACGAGCACCCCGTGACCGACGATGAACGCTGGCATGCCGAGTACCGGCTGCGCGGGCAGTGGGCCTCGCGCAACCTGGACTCCTACAACCGCATGTCACTCGGCGGCGTGAATGGGGTGCGGGCTTACACAAGCGCCGATGGCGTGGGTGATTCCGGCGCGCAGTGGAGCGTCGAGCTGGTACGCAAGATCTCGGGCACTCAATCGGTCGGCGTGTTTTATGACGGCGGCGTGATCCGGCCGAATCGCAAGCCAGTGACGGGCTCGCTGAACAGCAGCTACACCTTGAACGCCGTCGGCGTGGCCTGGAGCGGCAGCGTTGGCAGCTGGCTGTTCAACAGCTCGCTGGCCCAGGGTTTTGGCGGCTACAAAAAGGCCGAGAGGAACGAACCCACCGAATCGCGCTCGAACGAGACCCGTGTGTTTGTTTCGGCCACCTACTATTTCTGAGCCATGGTTCGCTTTTGCTCAGAGGAGGGCATCTCGTGCACATCGCTTTGCTAGAGGACGAACCGGATCTCGCCGCTGAAGTTCGCAGCCTGCTGGAGCGTGAGGGCCACAGCGTCATCACCTTTCGCAGCGGCAACCACATCATCCGTGCCCTGACGCACGACCCGTTTGATCTGCTGGTGCTGGACTGGAACGTACCCGGCCCGAATGGCCTGGATGTGTTGATCCACACGCGGCAGCAGCTGCAGCTGCGGGTGCCGGTCATTTTCCTGACCAGCAATCTGGCAGAAGAGCAGATCGTGCAAGCCCTGAATGCCGGCGCCGATGACTACTGCGGCAAGCCCTTGCGGGCGCCGGAGTTCACAGCCCGCTTGCGTGCAGTCGAGCGACGCATGGGCCCGGCACCCACGCCGCCCTCACTTGAAGCCGAGATCGAAGGCGGTTATCGCTTCCACGCCGCCGAGCGCCGAGTCGAGATGGGCGACGAAAGCGTGACGCTGGGCGAGAAGGAATTTGAGCTGGCGAAGTTGCTGTTCCAGAACATCGACCGCCCCATTTCCCGCACACGAATCATGGCCCATGTCTGGGGTCGCGAGGAGGACGATCTGTCCCGCACCCTCGATGTCCATGTCTCGTGGTTGCGCCGCAAGCTCAAGCTCGGCGCAGGTGGCGGCGAATGGCGTTTGCTGGTGGTGCGCGGCTACGGCTATCGCCTCGTCAAGGGAGAAGAATCCGTATGAAGAAGAAACGAACACATCTGCTGCGTGGACCTTGGGTCCTCCTGGCCGCTTTTGCAGCGACGGCCTCGGCCGCGGCTGCCACCGTCACGCCGCCCATGGGCGACACGCATGTGGCCTACGAGGTCAAGCGCGGCGACAAGCTCGAACTGCTGGTGGCCCGCTACATGGACGGTGCCGATGCGCTGGACCAGGTGGCCAAGCTCAACCAGCTTCGCAACGCCTCGCGGCTGGAGGTGGGGCGCCAGCTGTGGCTGCCGCGCGAGCGCATGCGTCACGAGCCGGTGTCGGCACGCGTCGCCAGCCTCAGCTGCAATCAAGCCCAGGTGCTGCGCGGCGAAAGCACGCGCGTGCTGCAGCTTGATGACAAGCTCGACCAGGACAGCGTGCTGCGCATGCCGGCGGGTTGTCATGCGTCTCTCAACATCCAGGGGGGCGGGTCCATCGGCCTGCCTTCCGGGGCGACCGTGCGATTGAAGGTGTTGCGGCGCAATGCCCTGGAGGCCTCGCCCGAGGTACAGATCGAGCTGCTCAACGGCCGCATCGATCTCGACGTGGAGCGCCGGGGCAGCAAGGATGCGCCGTTCCTGGTGCGCACGCCGACCTCGGTGGCCGGTGTGCGCGGCACCAGTTTCCGTGTCGGCTTCGATGAAAAGGGCCGTCAAACTCGGGTCGAGGTGCAGGCCGGCGTGGTCGGCGCGCGTGGTCTGGGCGAGAGTGCGGAAGTCCGGGTCGGCGCCGGGCAGGGCGTGTCCATCAATGCCGAGGGCCGCAGCCAGGCGGTGGAGACCTTGCCACCGGAGCCGCGCATCCTGGCTCTGCAGGCCGTGCCCGCGGGGTGGCAGCTTCAGTGGCAGCGGGCCGACAGCGTCCAGCGTTTGCACATCGAGCGCGCGCCCCAGGCCAACGAGCGGCAATGGGCCGCGGAGGATGTGCCGGCGGATCAGCCCTGGGTGCTGGCCGAACTGGGCAGCTACGCCACGTTCTTGAAGCTGCAGTCTTTCACTGCCGGAGGCTTGTTCAGCGAGCGGGTGGACGTGGCGCTGTGCAAGGGCATCAAGCGCGCGGATGAGCCGGGTCGCCTGCGCTGCCACATCCGCTTTGATCTGGAATCCTTGCAAGAGCCGCATCTGCGGCTGACTCGCAGCGAGGGAGAGACGGTGCAGCCGGTGATTGATGCGCCGGTGCAGAGCCGGCAGGCGGTGGTGCGAGGACTCTTGCCCGGACGCTACCAGTGGCGGCTGAGCGCCAAGCAGGCGGATGGGGCGCCGCTGACCTGGGAAGGCAGCTTCGAGTTGCTGGCCGGAGTCGACAAGGAATGAGCCTGGCCTGGCGCATGAGCCGGGCCCTCGGGGCGCTGCGGGCGATGAGCCGGGAGCAGCGCCGTTTTCTTTTCGAGTGGTTGACGCTCTGCGTGCTCGCGGTGGCCGCCACCGCGGTGCTGACCCTGCAGGGTTGGGGCGCGGGGATCGGCCATCTGCTCTTCGACACCATCCAGCGCTGGCAGCCTGCGCAGGCCGGGTCTGAGGTGGTCATCATTGCCATTGACGATGCCTCGATCGATGAGCTCGGCGGCTGGCCGATCCGTCGCGAGACCTATGCCCAGTTGCTCGAGCGCCTGGCCGATCCGCAAGACAAGCCCCGCTCGATCGGCATCGACATCCTGTTCCACGATGCCCGGCCGGCCGACGTTCAGCTGGCGCAGGCGCTGCGCAAGCACCGGGCCTATCTGGCAATGGAGTACCGCCCGCCCACGGCCGGACAGCCGGCGCTGGTGCGTCAGCCCGGCCCCTTGCTGGCCGCGGCCGCCAGCGGCCTGGCGCACATCAACCTGGCGTTTGAAAGCGACGGCTTCATCCGCGGCGCCCACCTGCTGGCGGGGGAGGTGCCGCACCTGGCCCTGGCCATGTCCGGCGCCGCGATGGACCTCAAAGGCGGCAGCAGCTACCGGCGTTTCAAGCTGGTGGATCCGGCGCAAGGCTTTCCCACGGTGCGCCTGTCCGATGTGGTGCTGGGTCGGGCGCCCCCGGGCCTGTTCAAGGATCGCCATGTCCTGATCGGTTCAACGGCGCCCAGCCTGGGCGACCACTACCCGACCATCTACTCCGGCCGACAGGGCGCCGGCACACCGGGCGTGGAGCTGCATGCCAGCTTGCTGCAGGACATCTTGAATGAGGAGTTGATCGAGAGCGCCGGCTTGGGCCTGCGCCTGGTCTACGGCGTGCTGGCCATTGCGCTGGTGTTGCTGGGCCTGCTGATGCTGAGCCCTCTGGTCGAGTTGCTGCTCAGCGCGGGGGTGTTGATCGCGGCCCCCTTGCTCAGCGTCTTCGTGCTGCGCCAGTTCAGCCTGTGGATCGACCCCAGCCCGCTGCTCATCGTCGTCCTGCTGCTGAAGCCCGCCTGGGCCTGGCGCCGCATCGAGATGATCGTGATGTTCATGCGCGGTCGTGCCAGCTTGATCCTGCCTTCGCCCAGGCGCGATGCCGCGCCGCTCTTGCGCAGCCTGCAGTCGGACACCGTGCTTCAGACCTCGCAGCTGCTGGACCAGGCGATTGAGAGCGCCCGGGCCCGCATGGATTTTCTCCGCGCGGTTCTCGACGGTGCACCCAACCCTATGATGGTGGTGGATGAGGCCGGCCGTGTGGCCATGGTCAATGCGCGTATGCTGGCGGATTTCCCCTCCGATCTGGCCGCCTTGCGCGCGCCAGTGGGTCCGGTGCTTGCGCATCTGGGCTTGTCTCAGCCGGGGCCCCGCGAGCTGGTCGGCGGGCCTCACTATGTGGGCGTCCACCATGCCCAGGGTGCAGAACGGCACTACATCTTGCGGGTGGCGGCCTTGTCGGTCGGCCCCGATCCGCTGTGGCTGGTGGCACTGGCTGATGTGACGGAGATGCGCAGCTTGCAGCTTCAGCGTGACATGACCTTGCAGCTCTTGTCGCATGACATGCGCACCCCGGTGGCGTCCATCATCGCCCTGTGTCGGCGCACCGAGCCCGCCGGGTCCGGCAGTGCTGCAGAAAGCATTCTCGGCGTGCAGCGCCATGCCAACAAGCTGCTGCGCTTGATGGATGACTTCATCTTGTCGATTGCCGCCGAATCGTCGCGTTATCAGATGAGTGAGGCGGTGTTCGAGTTCCTGCTCGACGAGGCCATGGACCAGGTCCAGGACCTGGCGCACAGCCGTCAGATTCGCATCGACATCGAGCCCAGCGCCGAGCCGGTATTCGTCAGCTGCGATCAGCGGCTGATGGTGCGGGTCTTGGTCAACCTGTTGGTCAACGCGGTGCGCCACGGGCAGATGGGTAGCGTGGTTTCGGTGAGTCAGCAGGTGTCCAGCGAGGCCGAGGGTGAGCGCGAGGTGGTGTGCTGGATTCGCAACCATGTGGCCACCCAAGGCACCCACAGCAGCAGCGACCCGGCATCCCGTGGGTTTGGCCTGGGCCGTGAGTTTGTGAGCAATGTGGTGCGGCGCCATGGGGGGCAAGTCGATTTTTCGCTGCCCCAGGCGCCGGGCGAGCTGGCCGAGGTGTGCCTGCGCCTGCCCTTGCCCTCGGAGCCGAGCGCGTCCGCTTGAGCCGCCTGTGGCGCCGGCCTCAGTCGCGCGGGTTCGCGCGGCTGGACTGGCGCTCTTGAAAGGCTTGGTAGAGCTGACCTTTGGCGGCGATCACCTGGATGCCGCCCTGCGCGTTGCAGGCCGCAAGAAAGCTCTTGGGCGACATGCCGTGGCGATGGATCACCGCGCGTGCGGGTTCCTCGCCGCGGTCGATGTCCTGGATGATCTGAAGCACGGGGGTTGGTTCAAACGGAGTCATGGCGGTCAGAGGTTGAAGGCTTGGTGGGGGGCGGGCAAGGTGCTGCTGTGGCGCAACGGGCGCCGCCGGTTGCGGCTCTGCTCGCTTTCTTGCTGCACTTGCAGGGCGTCGATGGCTTTGACGATCAGGCTGTCGTCACACAGATAGCTGCTGACTTCGCGGGTCAGCGCATCCATCACCACCTTGAGCGCCACGCGGTTCATGGCGCGCTCTTCGGCGGTGATGCAGACGAAGAGCAGGGGGATGCCTTCGTACACCACCTCGGCATAGTTGCTGCCCGTGATGCGCAGACTGACACCGGCGCCTTGCAGGTCCTGGGTTTGTGAAAGCTTCTTCAGCACCTCACAGCACAGGTGGCGCGAGACCTCGATCTCGAGCAGCTCCAGATCCACCGGTGCGGGCATGCCGAAGCCGGCGCCCAGCCGGTAGTAACGCTGGCCTTCGACGACGCGGGCCACGCGCCGCTCCAGCGTCGTGCCGCCGGGCGAGACGATGGTGCCGTAGCTGTTCCAGCGGGCGGTACGGGCGCGCTTGAATGTGTAGCGGTGCAGCTCGTCCAGGCGCTGTGCATTCATGCCGCCGCGCTCATCGCTGAAAGCCGGTGCTGCTTGATCCTGGCGTTGGTAGTCCATGGCCCAGTCCAGCAACTGGCTCTCCTGCGACTGCGCGCTTTCGGGCGCGGTGAGTCCGGCACGTGCCAGCACGCGCGACATCTCGATCGCGATGCCGATCTCGGCGGCCGAAGGCTGCCGTTCAACGCCAGCCGTGTCTTCCTGCGGGAGGACGCTGTGGACGCCGGAGACAGTGGTCTGGTAGAGCAAGTTCATGGGCAAGTTCATGGTCGCGTTCCTTGGCGGTCACAATGACGCCCTGCATGAAGCTGGATGGCGGCGTCGTGCTGAAGAATCAGTGTTCTCAGGTTAAGGCGCCGCGTTTTTTTTGACTTTTAAATATTGATAAACGGCGCGGCCTCCAACTGCGGCACAGCGGCCTCGAAGCGGGCGCTGGGCGCGGCTTGTGACGGCATGCCCAGCAGAGGCAGATCGATCTGAAAACGGCTGCCGCGCCCGCTGCTGCTGCGTGCGCGCAAGCTGCCGCCCATCAGTCCGTTCACCAGATTCAAGGCCACGCTGAGCCCCAGTCCTTGGCCGCCTTGCCCGATGCGGGTGGTGAAAAAGGGGTCAAAGATGCGATCCAGCAACTCGGCCTCGATGCCGCAGCCGTCGTCCTGCAGCCAGAGGGAGATGCTGCCCTGGGCTTCCAGTCGCGCACAGCCCAGCACGAGGTTGCCGTGGCGGCGGCCCTCGAAGGCATGGTCGAGAGCGTTGTCGATGAGGATGGACAAGACCTGACTCAGGGCCGCGGGATGGCCGAACACCCGCAGGCCCTCCGGCACTTCATTGCGCCAGCGCAGACCCGCCGATTGCAGACGGTGGTCCACGGCTTGAGCGCAACGCTCGCACAAGCTGCGCAGCTCGAAATGCTGGGGCACCTCGCTGTCCCGGTGCTCGGCAAATTGCTTGAAGCTGCTGACCAGGCCATCGGCGCGCTCCATATTGCGATTGATCAGCTGCAGTCCTTCATGGGCCTGGCTGGCAAACTCCCGCCAGGTGGAGCGCCGCAGCGACTGTTGTGACAGGCCTTGTTCGATCTGCCGCAACTGATCCAGCAGTGTGCTGGCCACCAAGCGGCTGTTGCCGACCGGCGTGTTCAGCTCATGGGCCATGCCGGCCACCAGGGTGGCCAGGGCCAGCATCTTTTCGCGCGCCATCAATTGTTGGCGAAGTTCGGCCACGCGCCGATGGACGTTGGCGTTGTCCAGGGCGATGGCGGTGAAGGCTTGCAGGCTGCGCCAGGCCAGCAGTTGCTGGGCATTCAGGCCGCGGCCTTCGGGGGGCTGGAAGGTCAGCACGCCCAGCACGCGGTCGCCACAGACCAGCGGCGAGTGGATGTGCCCGATGGCCGCTTCGCCCGCACTGGCGAGCGGGCGGCCTTCGAGATCTTGCATCACATCCTTGCGGGTTCGCGCACAGCGCCAGGCATCCGGCTCGGGGCTGGACTGGTTCCAGGGGAAATCACCGGATGCGGGGTCTGCCCAGGGGCCCGGAGACGCGTAGGCGCATTGCAGACGGCCTTCGTCCTCCAGCAGCCAGATGGCCTGGCAGGGCGCTCCCAAAAGATCCTGGCAGTGGTTGGACAGGACCTCGAAGATGCGCTCATGTCGCAGCTCGTGGGTGATGGCCTGACCGACCCGACTCAGGCGCTGCAGCAGTTGGTTGGAGCTGTCGAGCTCATGCGCTCGGTTGGATTCGGCCCGGGCCAGCGCCTGCAGATGGCTGCGTTCTTCGCGCTCCTTTTCCAGCTGGTGGTGGGTGCGCAAGGCCGCCATGTTCAGCGACGCATCCTGCTGCGCCCGGCGCTGGCGCAGCAGGGAGGCGCGGTAAAGCATGTGATAGGCCCGCTCATAGCCGCCGCAGGCGGCAAAGGCTTGGGCCGTGGCTTCCAGCAGATGGGGGTCGGGCACATGGGGCTCGACGGCCTCGGCACGGAGCAGGGCCTCCATGTAGAGGCTGAGCACCTGCAAATCGCTGCGGCCTTGCGGTGACTCCCGCGGCTCGGCCTTGGCAATGTCGGCCAGCACCCACAAAAAGTCCACCTCGGCTGCGGGGTCGGTTTGCTCCTGCGCCAGAAGCAAACCTTGCTGGGCATACTCCCGCGCCCGAGCAAAGTGTTGCAACAGGAGTTCGGCGCGAGCCAGGCCCAGGTGCGCCTGCGCCTTGAGATCTGGCGCAGGCTCCGCGGCTTGCAGCAAGGTGGTGAAGGCCCGTCGGGCGGCCAGGCCGTCACCGCTGTCCAACTCGGTGTGGCCGAGATAGCTCAGGGCCAGGGCGGCAGTTCGGCTCTGCACTTGTTCGGCGTTCAGCTCCAGGCACTCGTTCAACAGCGATCGGGCGTCTTGCGGCCGCCCCAGGCGGCGCGTGGCTTCGCCGGCGTGCGCCAGGCACAGGCTGACCAGGCTGGGCCAGCGGGATTGCCGAGCCAGGTCCAGGGCGCGCTCGAGCCAGGCCATGGCGGTCTGGAACTCGCCCATGCGGCTGTAGGTGTGGCCGATGTTGGTGGCCACCGTGATGGCGCGTCGCAACTGGCCGGTCTGCAGCGAGAGCTCATGGGCCCGTGTCAGGGCGGTCAAGGCCTCGGCAAAGTGGCCGTTCATGCCGGCCAGCAGGCCGTGAAAATCCTCCAGGGCGGCCGCCTCCATGGCCGGAAGCGCCTCGCTGTGCTGGGGCAGTTTGATTTCGGCGCCGCCCGGGGCCTGCGCCGGTTTGACGAACACCGCCGCGCGGGCCAGGCTGGCCTGGAAGAGCAGGGCGCGTGAGGCATCGCCTGCGGCTTGGGCCGTGGCGGCTGCCAGCTCCAGCGCACTGTGCACTTCGGTCGCGCGCCCTTGATCGGCCGCCAGGTAGTAACGCAGCCAATGGGTGTCGGCAACACCCAGGGCGTCCTGCTGCGTCGAGAACTGCTCCATCGCTGCGGCCAGCATGGGCTCCACCGCGTCGAATTCGCCATGCAGCAGCTGCGATTCCGCCCGCAAAAGCAGCAGCCGGGCTCGCAGCCTCGAAACATGGTCGTGCGCTGGGGCCGCATCGGCTTCGCCCGGCAACTGGGCTTCCAGTTGCTGGCTCAGTTGCAGGGCCAGCTCTGGTTCGGCCTGGCGCAAGCCCCAGGCGAGCAGAAGTTGTTGCTTCAGTGAGAGCGTGGAGCCCTTCGTCCAGGCCTGTTTCAGCGGGGCGAGTTGGGCGCGATCGGGGAACAGGGGCAACATGAATGGGGAGTCGGAAGGCCGTGCCGCGGCGTGCGCGGCGTGTCACAAGACAGCGACCGACTGGCGTGGTGTCAACCCCGTGCGGCGAAGACCACCAAGCCGATCAGGCACAGATAGCCCACCCAGAACAGGCCCGCATCGGTCAAACCGGTGCTGCGGCGAACCTGGCGCAAGAGCCAGCCCAAGCCCGCCTCCAGCGGTGCTGCGGAGGCGGCTTGCGGGAGCTCCAGGCTCTCGCTCAGACCGAGGGTGTTGGCCTGGGCTGCGGTGGACGGAGTCGATGTCGATGCGGTGGTGTTCATGGCTGGGACCTGGGGTTGCGTTGACATGATTCGCATGATGTTTCTTCGCCGCCCCACGCGGTCTTAAGGAGTGTTAATGCAGCTGGTTCTGCGTCCGCGCCTCCTGCGAATCGTGAGCAAATGCATATCCGCTCTTGGTGCTGCGCTTGACCTGGTACATCGCTTCGTCGGCTGCCCGGCGCAGGCTTTCCGAATCCTGGGCATGGTCCGGATAGATGGCGATGCCGATGCTCGCGCCGATGCGCAGCTCTCTGTCCTGGTAGGGGAAGGGCTGGGACAGGCTCTGCACCATGCGCCGTGCCACCTCGGCTGCGTTGGCGGACAAGTCCAGGCGCGGCAGCAGCACCAGGAACTCATCGCCGCCGATCCGAGCCACGGTGTCTTCTTCACGCGCAGCCAGGCGCAGGCGCTGGGCCACTTGCTGCAGCAGGTGGTCTCCGGCTTCGTGGCCGTGGTTGTCATTGACGCCTTTGAAGCCGTCCAGGTCGACGAAGAGCACCCCCACCTTGTGGCCGTTGCGCCGTGCCGATTGCTGCGCGACCAGCAGGCGGTCGGCAATCAGGCGCGGCGTTGGCAAGCCAGTCAGCTGGTCGTGCAGGCCGTGAATTTCGAGATCGTCGGCTTGGGACTTCAAGCCCATCAGCAATCGCATCATGGCGCCATATCCTTGCGAGCTGGTGTGCATCAGCATGGTCAGAAAGGCCGCGCCGCACAGCAGGTTCAGCCCAGCCAGCAGCGGGCTCTCCGAGGGGTGGGGCGTGACGTTCAGGGACAGCCCGAACCACAACACCAGGGTCAGCAGCGACACGAGGATCTGCTTGCGGCCCCAGAGCACCCCTGCGTAGACGCAGGCCATCAACATCCACCACAGGCCGTGCGAGCCAGGGCCGTAGTGCATCACCCAGGGCAGGCCGATCAGCCACAGCAAACCGGTCAACAGACCGCTGAGCATGGCGTAGGACAAATGGCGCCGATAAAAGGCCAGTGGCAGCAGGAGCAGGGCTCCCGGCAGGCTCAAGGCCAGCGGCGCGTGCCAGCCCTGCTCGCGCAGCAGCAGCAGCCACAAGGGCATGCACATTAGCACCAGGTAGGTGCCGCCTCGCCACAGCTGATCCAGCAGCGTGAAGCGCAGCTGCAGCAGGTCGGTGGCCAGTCGCGCAGTACGCCCCTGGGCCGACTCCACGGCTTGCGCGGGCATTTGCGGTGGCAGCTTCATGACAGCACCAGCCTCCCTGGGCCCCGGTGTTCCGTCTGGTGCTGCCCACGCTGGGGGTGTTGGCAGCCCGGCTGCATCAGCGTTGCGCCTGTTTGCGTCGCGACACCCAGGCGCCCATGCCCAGCAAACCGGCCAGCATCAACCAGGCGCTTTGCGGCTCGGGGACCGGCGTCACACTGACGGCGTCCAAGGAGCTGCCGGCGCCGTCGCTCAAGCCTGCAGCCGAGATCTTCAGCACCGTGGTGTCACTGGTGGCCTGCCAGACGACCGAAAAGAGGTGCCAGTCGTGGGTGCCGGTGTTGTTGAAGGCCAGCGCAGGGGCCGTGCCTTGCTGGCCCCCCACCTCCCAGGTCAAGCCGTTGCTGGCCACGGGCCAGCCAAGGCGGTTGGCATAGGCAAAACTCAGCTCGTACCACTGGCCCGCGACCGTGCTGAGTTCTTGCGAGATGAAGCTGTTGGCACTGTAGGCGTCCAGCTCTGCATAGTTGTTGCCCTCGTAAGCAGCGCCGACGATGCTGTTGCGCACTTCCAGACCCGAAGCGCCGAGCGCCCAGGCCGCGCTCTGGCCATTCCAGAGTTGGGTGTAGGTGCCGCTGGCCAGGCTGACGCTTTCAAAGCTGCCGTCCTGCACCAGGTTGGCGTGGGCTTGTTGACCCAGTGTGGCCATGGCTGCCGCGACCATCCATGTGGTCCATGTCTTCTTGTTCATCCCTTGCTCGCTTTCGCTTCAATGTTCAGAAATTGAGCTGCTTGCGCTGATCGCGCAGGGACCGCATGCACGACATGGGGTCCCGGGAGCAGCTCTGGGCGCATCGTAGGAAGCGAGCTCAGAACGGGGTCTTAAGCTTTGTTAAGGGTGCAGATGCGTTCGGCGTGAGGAATTGACCGGAAAAACGCATTCTTTTCTAAAGTTCAGCGCGCTGCGGCCGATCTCGTCGGGACAATCCTGGCCTGCACCAGAAGTTTCGGAGTGTCGCTGCCATGTCCATCGGTCTGTCCACCGCCTTGTCCGGCATCTCGGCCGCCAACGAGCGCTTGCGCGCGTCGGCCCAGAGCACGGTCAGCAATGCGGCGGCCGATTTCCGGCGCCAGCAGCTGCAGGCACAGCAGGCGGATGCGCAACAGGCCCAGCAGGGCAATCAGGCGTTGCGCCAGGTGCCGGCGGCCGGCCCCTCGGCCGAGGCCGACCTGATCACGCAGAAATCGGCGACCTACGCCTTTGTCGCCAATCTGCGCGTGCTGCAGACCCAGCTGCGTGCCAGCGGCACGATGCTGGACATTCACGCCTGATTTACGCCTGGTTGACGCCTGAATCCAGGCGCCCGCGCCACACGGCTGCACTCAGCGCAGCGGCAGCCTCAGGCTCACCCAAGTGCCGCGGCCAAGCTCGCTGTCGATGCGGATCTGGCCTTGCATCAGCTCCTCGACCACGGTGCGCACGACGCTCAAGCCGAGCCCCGCGCCCTCGCTGCCCAGGCGGCCGCTGAAAAAAGGGTCAAAGATGCGCGGCAAGGCCTCGGCCGGGATGCCGCAGCCGTTGTCTTCCAGGCTGAGGCTCAGCGCCTCGCCGTCTACGCCATCGTCT
The DNA here is from genome assembly GCA_002255955.1 of Burkholderiales bacterium PBB2. Lineage (GTDB taxonomy): Bacteria > Pseudomonadota > Gammaproteobacteria > Burkholderiales > Burkholderiaceae_C > Paucibacter_A. Next base: position 14,613 of record NKIM01000019.1, read on the forward strand.
CGCCGCAGCCGCATCTGAATCCTTGCTGGGGCCCCAGCAGCGCGGCGGTCCTTCAGCCCATGGCCGACGGCGTTGTCCAGCAGCTCCTGCACCACATTGTGCAAAGACTGCATGGGCCCGAACATGGGCATGGCCGCGGGCAGCTCGGCCGCCAGTTCGATGCCGGCCGCCTCACAACGTGCCTGGTTCAGCTCGATCAGGCGCTGCATCAAGGCGCTGGCGTCAAAGTCCTGCGCCATTTCCTGTTCGCTGTCCAGCGACAAGGCCTTCAGGCGCTGGATCAGCTGACTGGCGCTTTCCAGCGAGCGGTCCACCAGGGATGAGCACTGCTGCAGCGAGCTGGCGGTCTCGCTGAGCGCCTGACGGCGCAGCTGCCCCGCCTGCAGCCACTGCTCCAGCTCCTGGGCACGGTCACGGATCACCGAAGCGCCCATGCGTGCATTGCCGAGCGGCGTGTTCAGCTCATGCGCCATGCCCACCACCATGCGGCCCAGAGCCAGCTGTTTTTCCTGCTGCATGACGGTGCGCAAGGCCTCCTCCAGCGAGGCGGTGCGGGCCAGCACGCGCGCCTCCAGCTCTTCATTGGCCTGCTGCAGGGCCGCTTCGGCCGCACGGCGGATGCTGGCCTCGGCTTGCAGCCGGCTCAGAGTCTGCTGCAGCTCGGCATTGCGTGCGGCCAGCGATTGCTCGAGCTGGCCGCCGTGGCGCGCCAGCTGTTCGTTTTCCAGGCGCACGCGCTGCAGCTGGAAGACGTCGTCCACTGCGCGCGAGAGCGTGCCGGTCACGGCCTGCAGGCGGTGTCGCTGGAAACTCAGCAGCAGCTGGCTGCAGTGCAGGGCCGTGCGGCTGTCTCCCGCGGCAGGGCCGAAGCGCACCAGGGTGCGCAGCAGGTATTCGTGAACGAAGCGCAGGCCCTCGCCAGCCTGGGCCAGCTCCTTCTCCAGGGCCAGCAAGGCGTTCCAGCGGCTGCCATCGGGCTGCTCGCGCCAGGCCAGGAGCGTCTGGCTCAGCTGCAGGGCCTGGCGTGCGCCGGCGATCTGGCGCCAGACGCTGCCCGCGCTGGAGCCCAGCAGGCGCTGGATGTGAGGGCGGGCGTCGGCCGTGTCGCCCACCAGCAGCTCGATATAAGCCAGGTTGAGCGAGGACAGGTGCAGGTCTTCTTGCAGCCCGTGTTCCTGGGCCAGCTGGAGGGCGTCCAGGTGATGGCCGCGGCAACGCTGCCAGAGCGGGTGGCCGGCCGGCGCGATCTGCTCATCGGCCAGCACAAAGCAGGCGGTGGCGCAGTAGTTGAGGATGCGATGCACCGTGCCCGGCCGCATCTGCGCGCGGCGGGCCAGCAGGGCGTCGCTGTTTTTGATCAGCTCCTCGTACATGCCCGCCTGGGCCATGATGCGGCCGCGCACCGCCTGCAGCTGATCGCTGAGGTTTTGCGACTGCGCGCGTTGGCTCAGCTGCAGGGCGCGTTCCAGGCTCGACAGGGCGGCATGGTGCAAGCGCAGCCGGGTTTGCAGCTCGGCCAGGGGAAAGAGGGCCAGCACCTCCACGACCGGATCGTCCGCAAGTGCCGCCGCCTGCTGGCTGATCTCGTAGGCTTCTTGCAGCAAGAGCGCATCGCCCCTGCTGGCATCAGATTGCAGGTGAAGGCTCAGGTGCAGGGCTCGGGCCAGCAGCCGGTCGGCATGCAGGCTGATCTGGGCTTGCAGCGCCTCCAGCAGGGGCGCGGCCCGGTCCAGATCCATTTCGCTCATCCAGGCCTGGGCCTGCAGCAGGTGCTCGCGGACCGAGGCGTTCGGGCTCGCAGGGCGAGCAGGCTCGGGTCTTGACTGTGTTTGCACGTGGTCCAACTCCGGCGGCGTCCGGCCTCCCGACCGGGGTCTGCTGAATCCGCTGATCTGTGCCAGGCTGGAGGCGCCCGCCGATGGCTTGGCAGGGCGCTGAGATGCATTGTGGGTCCGCGGGACAGGCTTTGTCAGCCCCGCATCCGAGTTGTTGCAAAGGCGATCTCGCTTGCGGCTGGAGTCCGCGCGGCCAGGCACTCTGGGCTAACTTCTCTCGCGCCCCGCGCCCGTGCTGGCACGGTCTTCAAGGGCGCGTTGGCGTGGCAGGGAAAAAGATATCTCGCCCGCCCTCAAAACGAATCACGTTGATGCAGACCTCGGGGCCCAGGCAGCGGTCGGCGTGCAGATCACCGCTGCGAATCCGCACATAGGCATCCTGGCCGGTCACCTCTGTCTTGCCTTCAGCATCGATATGGGCCCACTTGCCTTGAACAGCAAAGCCCCAGTAGTCCTTGGAATGCGTGTGCGCCGGGATTGCGACTCCGGGCTGCAAGCGGAACGCCCAGACGGCTGTGCCTTCGGATTCTTTGCCCCAGAGCACGGCCATTTCCGCGCCCTTCAGCCCTGCAGGTTGCCATTGCACCTGGTCCAGCTTGAACACATGGCCGTCGCTGGCTTGGGCGAGGCTGGAAAGGGCGGCGAAGGCGGTCGTCGAGATGAGTTTCTTGATCATGAGGGTGTTTCTTGCTTGATTGAAGTTGGAACGGGATGAAATCGGCACCCGAGCGGGATGCCTGTTTGGAGGTGAACTGGGTATTGGCTGGGCGATCGTGGCCGGCGTTTGGGCCTGAACGCGATGAGGCTGGCTCTGTGCTGGGAGTGAGAGAGACGATCGGTCCTTTCTTTTTGATCGGGTATCTATCGATAGATAGATTGCGCGGATAAATAAAAGCTGAGCCCCATCGGGCTCAGCCGCTGAACGGGCCCACGCCCATCAATGCTTTGAGCGCTTTGGCCGCATGGCTCACGCGTTGCGGCTCCTGCTGGCAGCGCGCCAGCAGCAAAGAACCTTCAAGCAAAGCCATGCTGGCCTTGCCCAGCTGCAGGGCAGCGGGCGCACTCAACCCGGGTCTGATCAGCTGGGCCTGCGTGGCCAACCAAGCTTCGACCGCGTCAAAGAAGCGCCGCAATTCGGCCTGCAAGTCTTCGCCCAGGGTGGCGTAGTCGCTGGCCAACATGCCCGCCACACACCATTGATCACCGCTGGAAGCGGCGCTGGCGAACACGGAAGCGAACTGCTCCAGCCGCTCCGGCACCGGCCGGTGTTCCAGCGATGCCAGCAAGCTCAGTATTTCCTGACGGTAGGCGGCCATCAGCGCCAGGCCGATGTCCTCTTTCGAGGGAAAGTAGTAGTGAACCGACGAAGACTTCACGCCCACCAGCGTGGCCAGGTCTCGGTGGCTGAAGGCATTGAAGCCTCGAGTGCGCAGCAGCGCCTTGGAGTGCTCCAGGATCTCTGAACGGCGATCGCTTGTTGGCGGGGGCATGATGGTCGAAGATTGTATCTATCACTAGATAGATGTGCAAGCGGGTGTGGATCTGAGCTCGCCTGAGTGAAACCGCGATCAGGGCTGCTCACAGGCTCGGCGACTCGCAGGTGACTCATTCCACCAGCTCATACAGAGCCGATCCGTCGGGGCGGGTCTCAACCAGCTTGATGGACGGTGTTTGCGCCAGATGCGCGATGCCACCGGCACCCGAGACAAAGCGCAGCTTCACCCCCGGCACCGGCCGGATGCGCCAATCGCTGCTGCGGCTGGGCTTGAATTCCGCGGTGCTTGCCAAGTACTGAGCGACGCTCTGGCGGTTCTCGTCCGGTGCGTCGACGACGATGCGGGCGGGTCCAAGGCCAGGGAAATTGCCTCCACCGTTGGCGCGGTAGCTGTTGGTCACCACCAGGAATTCGGCTTGTGCATCCACGGCTTGGCCCTGGTAACGCAGCTGAACGATCCGGTGCCCCTGCGCCGGGGTTCGCAGGCCTTCGGTGGTGTATCGAGCCGGCTGGCTCAAATCGATCTCATAGCTCAGGCCCGCGATCATGTCGAAGTTGTAGGCGCGGAAGTCGTCGTCCAGCAACTCCTGCTCGGCCGGGCCTGCCGGGTCGATCCGGCGGAACTGGCCGGCCGACATCTCCAGCCATTCGCGCAGCTCGGCGCCTGTGAGCTTGAGCACCTTGATCTGGTTGGGATAGAGGTAGAGGTCGGCCACATGCTTGGCGGCGAGCGGGCCGGGCGGGATGTCGGTGTAGAAGTTCCAGCCCTGGCGGCCGCCTGCTTTGAAGGGCGCGGCGGCCGAGAGCAAGGGCAGGCCTTCCAGCGCCGTGCCCTGCACCGCACGCTCCAGATAGGCCAGCTGGGCGCGGGCCACCAGATCCACGGCCAGGCTGGGCTGCACCTGCGAGAAGTAGCTGTGGATGGCGACCTCGCTGTGGGCCACCGAAGCGCGCAGGGCCTGCAGCGTGTCGGCGTGTTCGCGGGCGATCACATGGGCCACCATGGGGTCGGCCTTCACCAGAGCGCGGCGGCTGGCGCGGTCCATGATGGGCCTCAACTCGGCCCGGCTGTGCCGCACGGCCCAGCGGCGGCCCTGGCGTTGCAGTTCCAGGTCCACCACGGCCAGGTGGTCGCCCCAGCGGCCGGGCATGGCGGCCGGCACGCCGTGGATGCGGCCCTGCACCAGGTCCACGCCGGGGTAGCCGGCGAACTGGGCGCTGGGGAACTCGGCATGGGCATGGCCGAAGAGCAGGGCGTCGATGCCGGGCACGCGGGTCAGTTCGGCCACGGTGTTCTCGGCCAGATGCCCTTGCTCGGTTTTCTCGAAGCCCGAGTGGGCCAGGGCCACCACCAGATCGGCGCCTTGCGCGCGCATGCGCGGCACCAGGGCGCGGGCGGTCTCGACGATGTCGCGCGCCTCGACCCGGCCCTGCAGATGCCGGCGGTCCCACTGCATGATTTGTGGTGGCACAAAGCCGATCACGCCGATCTTCAGCGTCTGCATCCGGCCGGCCTCGTCCTTGAACTGGCGCTTGAGCAGCACAAAGGGCGTGAAAGCGTGGCGTACTTGGCCCTGTGCGCCGCGCTCCATGACGTTGGCACTGACGTAGGGGAAGCTGGCACCGGCCAGGGCCTGGCGCAAAAAAGGCAGGCCGTAGTTGAACTCGTGGTTGCCGACATTGGCGGCATCCACGCCCAGCAGGTTCAGCACCTTGTAGGCCGGGTGGGTGTCGCCCTTGCGCAGGGGCTGGATGCGGGCGACCAGATCGCCGAGCGGGTTGCCCTGCAGCAGATCGCCGTTGTCAAACAGCAGGTGGTTGGGCGCCTCAGCCCGGGCGCGTTGAATCAGGGTGATGGTCTTGGCCAGGCCGTAATCGTCGGTCTCTCGATCCTGGTAGTAGTCGTAGTTCAGCAGATTCATGTGCAGATCGCTGGTCTGCAGCAAGCGCAGCTTGAGCGCAGCTGGCTTGGCTGGCGTAGCCGGCGCGGCTTGCAGAGGGCCGCTCCAGGCCAGGCCGAGGGCAAAGAAGGAGGACAGGACGAGGGAGGCGATGCGGCGCATGGGCTGAAGGATGGTGCTGCAGGAGGGCAAGGGGGCAGGGCGCATGCTAGCCCCTCCGGACCGCGTTCCAGGGTTAGTTCTAGGGTTTAGGGCCCAGGGCCGACCCGGCAATCCGCTACGCTGGAGCCCGGAGCTGCTGCCTGAACGGTGGGGCTCTTGAGAGGAGCTTGAGACCTGCCGCCACCCTTGGCAGGGCCAGAGCGCCTGACCCTGTCGACAACAAAGCCTTGGCGCGTGATCCGCGCAGGAGTGCCGTATGAGTCCTATCCCCCCGCCGGGCCAGCTGGATCCGCTGCCGCCCGCGTCTGACGCAACTGTTGCTGCGCCAACCCCCGCCTACGAGGGCCTGCGCCTGCATGTGCCCGAGCCGAGCGGCCGCCCCGGTTGCCACACCGATTTCTCCTACCTCCACCTCTCACCGGCTGGCGCCGTGCGCAAGCCCGAGCTCGATGTGGCGGCGGTGGACACGGCGGACCTGGCCTACAGCCTGATCCGCGTGCTCGATGAAGACGGTGTGGCCCGCGGCCCCTGGGCGCCCGAGCTGAGCCCCGAGCAGCTGCTGCGCGGCCTGCGCACCATGCTCAAGACCCGGGTGTTTGACAGCCGCATGCTGATCGCCCAGCGCCAGAAAAAGCTCAGCTTCTATATGCAAAGCCTGGGCGAGGAGGCCATCGGCAGCGCGCACGCCATGGCGCTGCGTGATGGCGATATGTGCTTCCCCACCTACCGCCAGCAAAGCCTGCTGCTGGGGCGCGACGATGTGCCCATGGTGGAGCTGATCTGCCAGCTCCTGTCCAACGAGCGCGACCCGCTCAAGGGCCGCCAGCTGCCGGTGATGTACTCGATCAAGAAGGCCGGCTTCTTCACCATCAGCGGCAATCTGGCCACACAGTTCATCCAGGCCGTGGGTTGGGGCATGGCATCGGCCATCAAGGGTGACACCAAGATCGCCTCGGGCTGGATCGGAGATGGCGCCACCGCCGAGTCTGATTTCCACACCGCGCTGACTTTTGCCCATGTCTACCGCGCGCCGGTGATCCTGAACGTGGTCAACAACCAGTGGGCGATCTCGACCTTCCAGGCGATTGCGGGCGGCGAGGGCACGACCTTTGCCGCGCGCGGCAGCGGTTGTGGTATCGCCTCGCTGCGGGTGGACGGCAATGACTTCCTGGCGGTCTACGCGGTTTCGCAGTGGGCAGCCGAGCGTGCCCGGCGCAATCTGGGCCCGACCCTGATCGAATGGGTCACCTACCGCGCCGGCCCGCACTCGACCTCGGACGACCCGAGTAAATACCGTCCGGCTGATGAATGGCAGCGCTTCCCCCTGGGCGATCCAATCGCGCGCCTGAAGCGCCATCTGATCGACCGCGGCCTCTGGAGCGATGCCCAGCATGAGGCCTTGCAGAAAGAGCTGGAAGCCGAGGTCATCGCCGCGCAGAAGGAAGCCGAACGTTTCGGCACCTTGGCCGATGGCCACATCCCCAGCATCGAGTCCATGTTCACCGATGTCTACAAAGACATGCCCGCGCATTTGAAAGATCAACTGGCGCAGGCGCGCCACTACGGAGGTCGGCCATGAGCGGCAAACCGGAAGCACAGATGGAAGCGCAGCTGGCGCTGGCGGCCCAATCGAGCGAGGCCAGCCAGGCCCGCCTGCCCATGACCATGATCCAGGCCCTGCGCTCGGCCATGGATGTGATGCTGGAGCGCGACCCCGATGTGGTGATCTTCGGCCAGGATGTGGGCTACTTTGGCGGCGTGTTCCGCTGCACCGACGGCCTGCAGGCCAAGTACGGCAAGCAGCGCGTCTTTGATGCGCCGATCTCTGAAGGCGGCATCGTCGGCGTGGCCGTGGGCATGGGGGCTTATGGCCTGCGCCCCGTGGCCGAGATCCAGTTCGCCGACTACTTCTACCCGGCCTCGGACCAGATCGTCTCGGAAGCGGCGCGCCTGCGCTACCGCTCGGCCGGTGACTTCACCGCGCCCTTGACCATCCGCATGCCCTGCGGCGGCGGCATTTATGGCGGCCAGACGCACAGCCAAAGCCCCGAGGCGCTCTTCACCCATGTCTGCGGCCTGCGCACCGTCATGCCGTCCAACCCGTATGACGCCAAGGGCTTGCTGATCGCGGCCATCGAGTGCGACGACCCGGTGATTTTTCTGGAGCCCAAACGCCTCTACAACGGCCCCTTCGATGGCCACCACGACCGGCCCTCGACGCCCTGGTCGGCCCACCCGTTGGGCTTGGTGCCGCAAGGTCATTACAGCCTGCCGCTGGACCAGGCGGCGGTGTTCCGCCCCGGGGCCGACATCACGGTGCTGACCTACGGCACCATGGTCTGGGTGGCCGAAGCGGCGGCGCGCGAGACCGGCATCGATGCCGAGATCATCGACCTGCGCTGCATCTGGCCGCTGGATCTGGACACGATCATTGCCTCGGTCAAGAAGACCGGCCGCTGCGTGGTCCTGCATGAGGCCACACGCACCAGCGGCTTTGGCGCCGAGCTGGTGGCCCTGGTGCAAGAGCATTGCTTCTACCACCTCGAGGTGCCGGTGGAGCGCGTCAGCGGCTGGGACACGCCGTATCCGCATGCCCAGGAATGGGATTACTTTCCGGGCCCGGCCCGCGTCGCTGCGGCCCTGCAGCGCGCCATGGAGAAATGAAGATGAGTAGCGAACATGTGATCAAGATGCCCGATATCGGCGAAGGCATCGTCGAAGTGGAAGTGGTGGCCTGGCGCGTGCAGGCCGGTGATCAGGTCAGCGAAGACCAGATCCTGGCCGACGTGATGACCGACAAGGCCACGGTGGAAATCCCCTCGCCGGTGAAAGGCCGTGTGCTGGCGCTGGGCGGCGAGGTGGGTGAGTTGATGCGCGTGGGCTCGGCCCTGATCCGCATCGAGGTGGAGGGCGAGGCCGGCGCTTCAGCAGCTGCGGCTTCTGCGGCTTCTGCGGCAACTGCACCCGCACCGGCGCCGTCACCGGCGCCGGCACCTGTTTCTGCCGCGGTGGCGCCTGCTCCCGTGCAAGCTCCGGCACCCTTGCCGGCTCCCATTACGCCGCCTGCCGTGGCCGCCCATGCCCCGCAGGACCTGGGCCTGAGCCTGGCTGACAAGCCCATCGCCTCGCCCTCGTTGCGCCGCCGCGCCTGGGAGCTGGGCGTGGATCTGGCCCAGGTGCGTGGCAGCGGTCTTGGTGGCCGCATCATGCAGGCCGATTTGGATGCGTTTGTTGCCAGCCATGGCAGCCAGCTGCGTCCGCCTGCGCCTGCAGTTGTCGCTGTTGCCGCGGCGTCAGTCGCCCCGGCCAGCACGCCACGCCTGCCCCGCTCGGGCTCGCGCGGCGATGGCGTCGAGGCCATCCGCATCGTCGGCCTGCGCCGCAAGATCGCCGAAAAGATGCAGGACGCGAAACGCCGCATCCCGCATTTCAGCTATGTCGAAGAGGTCGATGTCACCGAGCTGGAAGCGCTGCGCCTCAAGCTCAACGCCCAGTACGGCGCCAGCCGCGGCAAGCTGACCCTCTTGCCCCTGTTGGCCCGCGCCATCGTGCGCACGCTGCCGGATTTCCCGCAGATCAATGCGCGCCTGGACGACGAGGCGGGCGTGATCAACCGCTTCGACGCGGTCCATCTGGGCGTGGCCGCGCAAACGCCGGCCGGGCTGATGGTGCCGGTGCTGCGCCATGCCGAGAGTCATGATTTGTGGAGCTGTGCCGCCGAGATTCGGCGTTTGGCCGAAGCCGCCCGCAGCGGCCGTGCCACCCGCGACGAGCTCAGCGGTTCCACCATCACCATCTCCAGCCTGGGCGCACTCGGCGGCATCGTCACCACCCCGGTGATCAACAGCCCCGAGGTCGCCATCGTCGGCGTCAACCGCATCGTCGAGCGGCCCATGATCCGCAACGGCCAGGTGGTGGCGCGGCAGATGATGAACCTGTCCTCTTCTTTCGACCACCGCGTGGTCGACGGTCAGGACGCGGCCGAGTTCATCCAGGCTCTGCGCGGCCTGATGGAATCGCCGGCCTTGCTCTTCATCGACTGAGCAGCGCCACAGCTGGACGGGGGGGGCGGCGCAGCAAGCGACCGCCCCTTTTCATTTCAGGGCTTGCTTGCCTGCCCCCACCGCTGCACATAGACGGGCGGCGGCTCCTGGTTGTCCGCCGCTGCCTGGGGCGCCACTTGCACCTGGCGAAGGGGCAGCACGCCGGTCCAGACGGGCAGATGCAAGTCTTCCTCGTCGTCCTGCGGCGGGCCGCTGCGGACCTTGCAAGCGGCTTCATCCAAAGGGATGCGCAGCACGGTGGTGGCGGCGAATTCCTTGTCATTGCCGCGCCGGGCCTCGTGCTCGCGGCCGGGGGCGATCTTGTGCATGAAGTGGTCCAGGCTCGCCCGCTTCTTGGCTTCGTCGCGGACCGCTTCGAACTGACCGTAGATCATGCAGGCGCGGTAGTTCATCGAATGGTTGAAGGCTGAGCGGGCCAGCACCAGGCCATCCAGCAGGGTGAGGGTGACGCAGGCTTGCGTCTCGGGGCGCAGCAGGGTCCTGACCATGCGGCCGCCGTTGGAGCCGTGGATGTAGAGGTGATCGTCCTCGCGCCAGCAGGCCATGGGGATGCAATGGCTGCCGCGTTCATCGGCAAAGGCGATGTGACAGAGGTAAGCGGCGTCAACGATGGCGTGCACGGTCTCGCGCTCGTAACGGGCGTTCTCGGCCACGCGGCGCACGCGCGTGCGCTCGCTGGGGGCGGTGGCGGGGCTGGCAGGGATGGGCTTCATGGACGCTTCAAGAAATGAGGTTCTAGGGATGAGGGAAAGCCGGCGCGCGCAGAAACTTCAGTGCGCAATGTAGTGAGTCGGTGGTTCCAGGAGAAGATCCACAAGCTATCAATTCTTTAGAACCACAGAACCGCCATGGATCACGCGCTCCTGATCAATCGCTTTGCGGCCGAGCAAGGCCAGCCAGGCTGGTCGCGCCAGCGCCTGCTGCACGAGGCCCTGCGCCACGCGATTCGCAGCGGCAGCCTGCCGCCCGGCCGCCGCTTGCTGGCCAGCCGCGCTCTGGCGGCTGAGCTGGGCTGGGCGCGCAACACGGTGATCTATGCCTACGAGCAACTGGCCAGCGAGGGCTGGATCAGCGCCGGCCGGCGCGGCACGGTGGTGAGTGCGCGGCCTGCCTCGTTTGTGCCTGCGGCCGGTGGTGCGCGCACGCTAGATCAAGTTCGTGGGCTTGAACTGCAGGCGCCCGCGCAGGCCCCGCTGTCGCGCCGCACGGCCGGCCTGGCCTGCCTGCCGGTGGCGGCCGATCTGGCGGCGGCATTTGCGCCGGGTGTGCCGGCGCTGGATGCCTTTCCGCTCGAGCTCTGGCGCCGCCTGATGATGCGGGCCTGGCGTGCGCTCAGCGCGGCCCAACTGAACTACGGCCCACCGGCCGGTGAGTCGGCCTTGCGCGAGGCGATTGCCGCGCACCTGCGCGCCTCGCGGGCGGTGCGCTGCAGTGCCGAGCAGGTCTTCATCAGCGATGGCACGCAGGCCAGCCTGGACCTGTGCGCTCGCGCTTTTGCCGATGCGGGCGACAAGGTCTGGATCGAGAGCCCGGGCTATGGCGGCGCACTGACGGCCTTTCGCGCCGCCCAGCTGCGCCCGATCGGCATTGCGGTGGATGCGCAAGGCCTGGCACCGCGTCCGCAGGACTGGCTGCAGCACCGGCCGCAACTGATCTATGTGACGCCCTCGCACCAGTACCCCAGCGGCGCCGTGATGAGCCTCGAGCGCCGCCTGGCCTTGATCGCCCAGGCCCGGCAGCATGGGTCGCTGATCATCGAGGACGACTACGACAGCGAGTTCCGCTACGACGGCCCGCCGCTGGCAGCACTGCAAGGCTTGGGCGCCGACATCGACACCCTGGATTCAGCACAGCCGGCCAGCGACGCCCCCGTGCTCTACCTGGGAACCTTCAGCAAGACCTTGTTCCCGGGCCTGCGCATCGGCTTCATGGTCGTGCCGCCCGAGCGTGTGCAGGCGCTGCACCACCTGCTGGCCCGCTCGGCGCCGCGCGGGCGTGCGGCCGAGCAACTGGCCCTGGCCGAGTTCATGCGCGAGGGGCATTTCGGCCTGCATCTGCGGCGCATGCGGCGGCTCTACCAGCAGCGGCGCGATGCCCTGGTCGCAGCTTTGGAGCAGCAGCTTGGCGACATCGCCCAGGTGCGGGGCGCCTCGGCTGGCATGCACCTGGCCCTGTGCTTTGAGCCCGAGCTGGGCCTGGATGACCAGGCCCTCAGCGCCGCTGCCTTGCAGGCCGGCATTGTTGCGCCGGCCCTGAGCCAGCACCGCGTCGGCCGCCGTGCCAATGCCTGGTCCGGCTTGATGCTCGGTTATGCCCAGGTGCCGGCCGAACAGATGTCGGGCCTGGTGGGGCGCCTGGCGGGGCTGATTCGCAGCGCCCAGGCTGGCCGCTTGTTTGTCAAGTAATGCACAAAGACCGGGGCGCTGGCTGGTGCGCCGCGGTGTAGGCCGGGTACCGTCGCGCTCGGTTTTTATCTATCAGCTGCAAACCTTCAAATTGCGCGGCATGGCGCGGGGCTCCGAATCGTCGAGCCCGCCCATCACGGCCCGCAAAGTTTGCAATCCCCAGCCCCACAGCAACCGATATGAGCACCTGCATTCCACCCTCCCTGCCTCAACAGCAAAGCCCCGAGCAGCGCGCAGCGCGCCAGTTCCAGCTCTCGCTGGCGCGCACCGAGTACAACTACATGCACAGCTATCTGGAGTCGGTGCCGCTCTCGGCCGATTTGCCGGCGGCCGAGAAGTTCAGCGTCGATTACGAGGCCCAGGTGCTGGCGGTGTTTCTGCCCCTGGCCGAGAACTTCAAGCAGGTGGTGCTGCGCCTGCTGCGGCGCGAGCTGGAGGGCGATCTGCCGGACGCCGCCCTGCAGCGTGTCAAAGAAGCAGCCGAGCGCTTGGAGCAGGAGTTCAGCCTGCTGCACCCGGGTCGGGATCTGGCCGATCTGCGCGCCCTGCTGCAGGCGGTGGGCGATCTGCCCGAGGCTTTGAAGGGCCTGCTGCGCCTGCCGGCAGACCTGGAGAAGATGGCCCGCGGCCTGACCGAGGTCTTTGATGACTTTGCGGCCAATGGGCCGACGGCCTTCCTGAAATCGACGCTGTTTGACATGCTCAGCGCCGACCATGGCCGCAACTACCTGCAGGCCCGCTCGGCGCAAGACTTCGAAGCGCTGTTCCAGACCCTGCCGCGACCGCAAATGCTGGAGCTGCCACACCAGGACTGGATGCCTGCCGGGCCTGAGCTGCCCTGCGAGCAGGACTGGTACTTTGGCTATTCGCAGACGGCGGGCTTCAACACCACCTTGCTGCGCGGCGTGGCCCTGGCGCCGCCTGCGGGCAGCTTGCAGCTCTCGCTCGGCGAACTGCAGGCCAAATGCCCGATCAGCGACGCGCTGCTGCAGAGCGTGCTGGGCCGCCGCGATGTCAGCCTGCGCCAGGCGGTGGACGAGCGGCGGCTTTACGTCTGCGATTTCGCCATGCTGGACGGCGCCAAAGCCGATGTCCTGCATGGCGAGCAGCGCTACCTGGCCGCACCGATTGCGGTGTTCTACTGGAACGCAAAGGCGCCGGCCGGCTTTCCGCCCCAGCCCGAGGGCGTGTTGCAGCCGGTGGCCATCCAGCTGGCGCAGCGCTTCGATGCCCAGACCTCGCCGATCTTCACCCCCAATGACTGCGCCGATGCCGGCGACCCGAACGGCTTGAAGTGGCGTCTGGCCAAGCACATCGTGCAGGTGGTGGCGGCCATCCACCACGAGTCGATCGCGCATCTGGGTGACTGTCATCTGGTGATCGAGCCGATTGCCGTGGCGGTGCACCGCCAGCTGGCGCTGCAGCATCCCATCCTGCAGCTGCTGATTCCGCACCTGCGCTTCACCATCAACATCAACGATTCCGCCATCCACAGCCTGATCGCACCGGGCGGTGTGGTGGCCACCAATGTCGGGCCGGCGCTGGAATCCACCCTGGCCATGCTGGCCCAGTCACGCCGCGACTGGCGCTGGGACGAGCGCAACCCGGATCGCTGGTTTGCCCTGCGTGGCGTCGAGGCCTTGCCGCGCTTTGCCTTCCGCGATGACAGCCTTTTGCTCTGGGCGGCGATCCAGCGCTTTGTGTCCGGCTATCTGCGCCTGTACTACCGCGACGACCTCGATGTGCAGCAGGATGGCGAGCTGCAGTCCTGGGTGGCCGAGCTGGTGGACCCGCGCTACGCAGGCTTCCAAGGTCTCGGCGGCCTGAGCCCCAGCGGGGACCCGGCACGGCCCTGGCGCCTGGACAGCCTGGACTATCTGATCGAGCTGGTGGCCCAGATCCTCTACACCGCGGGCCCGCAGCATGCGGCGGTCAACTACGCCCAGTACCCGCTGATGTCCTATTTGCCCAGCGTGGCCGGCACGCTGTACCAGGCGCCGCCCACGCGCAGCACCGTGCTGCAGCAGGCCGAGGACCTGCTGCCCTGGTACCCGCCGCTGGATGTGGGCCTGTACACCCTGTCCTTCGAGTACCTGCTCAGCGGCGTGCAGTACGACCGATTCGGCCAGTACGAAAGCAACCCGCGGGCGCCGTACTTTCAGGACCCGCGCGTGCAGCTTCTGGTGGCTGATCTGCAGGACGAGCTGGCCCTGGCCGAGATCGAGATCCGCCGCCGCAACCGCAGCCGGCCCATGGCCTACGAGTTCCAGCTGCCTTCGCGCATTCCCAACAGCGTCAGCATCTGATCGCACCCGGGCGGCTCGGGTCAGCTGCCCAGGTCAGCCTCGGTTGCTTCGCCGGCCGCCTGGCACCAGCGCCGGCGGCCTTCGCGTTTGGCCCGGTAGAGCGCCTGGTCGGCCAGGCCCAGCAGCAGCTCGGGGGGCGTGTCGGCGCTGGCCTGCACGGTGGCGCAGCCGATGCTCAGGCTGACATGGCCGCCGGCGCTGGACTGGGCATGCGGCAGGCCCAGGGCGGCCATGGCATCCAGGCAGCTCTGGGCCAGGCGGGCCGCGGCCGCGGCATCGGTCTCAGGCAGCAGCAAGGCGAATTCTTCGCCGCCATAACGCGCCACCAGATCGGAGGCGCGGCCGGCCACCTGCTGCAGGGTCAGGGCCACGGCGCGGATGCAGCGGTCGCCTTCCAGGTGGCCGTAGTGGTCGTTGAACTGCTTGAAGTGGTCGATGTCCACCATCAGCAGGGACAGGGGCAGCTGCTGCCGCTGGCTGCGCCGCCATTCCACCAGCAGGCGCTCGTCAAAGGCGCGGCGGTTGGCGATGCCGGTCAGCCCGTCCTTCATGCTCATCAGGCGCAGCTCCTGCGTGCGCCGCTCGACCTTGGCCTCCAGCTCCTCGAACATCTTGGCATTGACCAGGGCAATCGCCGCCTGGCTGCTGAGCAGCTCCAGGGTTTGCTGGTGGCGAGTGGTGAAGGCGTTCTCGAGCTGACGGTTCTCCAGATAGACCAGGGCGACCAGTCGCCCTTGCGTGATCACCGGCAGGCAAAGGGCGGATTTGGGCGCCTGCGCCTGCAGATAGGGGCAGTGGGCGAAGCGCTCGTCGCGGCCCAGCTGGTTCAGCACCAGGCTGCGGCGGCTGAGCTTGGTGTATTCAATCAGGCTGCTGGGCAGGCGGGCGCTGCCCGCATCGCCCAGCTCGGCCAGAGGCAGGCCGAGGTGCTCGCAGAACAGCGGGGAGGGCGCCAGGCCGCCGGCCACAGCGTCGGCGGCAGCCCCGCCTTCACGCAAGCCGCCCATGACCTCGACGATCAGCTGATCGTCTTCATGGCTGACGATGGCGCCATGCTCGGCCCCGGCATGCTGGAGCAGCACGGCCAGCATCTGCGGCAGCAGGGCGTCGAGCTGCACCTCTTGGCTGAGCAGCTGGTGGGCCTTCAGCAAGGCATGGAGATCGAGCCGGCCGCCGTAGCTGGAGGGGCTCTTGCTGGACGCCTCGTGGTTCAGCTCCTGTTCGGGGCTCCGCTCGCTCGGGCTCACCCCGAGGCTGCTGCTGCCACTGCTTCTGCTTGCGCGTGCCTGGCGACCCAGGCCCAGGCCGAGCTGGGGCCAGGCGGCTTCCAGCTGGCGGCATTTGAGGCTGGCACCCCAGCGGCGGTACAGGCCATGGGCTTCGCGCAGGAATTGCGTCGCCAGCTGCGGCTGGCCTTGGGCCTGCCAGAAATCGGCATAACGCTCTTGCGCCAGGGCGGCATGGGCGAGGAAGCCGGCCGCCTCGGCCGCACTGATGGCCTGGGCATAGGCCGCCATCGCCTCCTGGAGTCGGCCCTGCACGCGCGCCAGCTCGGCGGCGATCAGCGCCTGCTTGTGGCGGAAATTGGCCTCGCAGCCCTCGGCCCAACGCTCGAAGCGCTCGAGCAGCTCGCGGGCCTGGCTCAGTGCCGCGTCCCGCTCGTCCTCGGGCACAAAATCCTGGCGCAACAGGCCCAGGGCGATGAAGAAGCAGGCCTCGACCCAGCTCGGGCTGTCGGGCAGGCAGAGCTTGATGGCGGCCTCCTGGCCGGCATGGCGGCGCCAACGTTCGGCGTCGCCGAGCAGATAGGCATGGCGCAGCATGGCCGTGCTGTAGAAAGCCTGGACGATGGAGGGCGGCGCTGATTCGGGTGCATCAAACAAGGCGCTGGACGGGCTGCCCTCGCAGTCAAAGCTGTGGGCCGACAGGCTCAGGCCGCGCAGCGCCAGCAGGGGCTGGAGCACGCCGTGGCGCAGCATGGCCTCGGTGCCGGGCTGGTGGGTGCGCTGCAAAAAGCGCAGGTGCTGCTGGCACAAGGCCTCCAGCCCCGGCAGAGGCTCGCCCATCAGGAAGCGGTTGATCGGGCCCAGCAGGGCGCAGAAACCGGCCGACAAGGGGTTGATGCCGCGCTGGCCCAGCTCCAGGCCGCGGTCCATGGCGGCCAGGGTCGAGGACAGCGGCTCGCCCCAGTGCTGGTAGAAGGCCGGAAAGTACTGGTAGACCGTGGTGCGGAAGTAGGGGCTGTCGCGCCCCTCGGCCATGGCCATGGCCAGGCGGCCCATGGCGAAGCAGGCCGGGTAGGGCTGGCCCATGGCCGACATGGCCGTCATATAGGCCACATGGCCGATGCAGGCGAGATCGCCCTGGCCGTGGCGCAGCGTGGTTTGCACCATGCGGCAGGCGGTCAGCACAAAAGCCCCGAAGCGCCGGGTTTGGTAGGTCGAGTGGGTCAGCCGGTAGTACAGGCGCATGGCCAGCAGCTGCTCGGCTTGCGCCATCTCGGGCGCAGTCAGCACCGCCTCGCGGCCCTGGGCATCGAGCATCTGCTCGGTGGCCGCAAACTCGGCCGGCACGGCGGCCATGGCCTGGTCCTCGGTTTCGGCCATGGGGTGCCCCAGCCGGGCCAGGGCCTGGCAGAGCACGGGGTAGGAGTCGTTGAAGCGGCCCTGGATGTGGTACTGGTCCACCTGCACCAGGCACAGCTCGACCTGACCGAGCCGGTCCTGGCAGGCGGCCAGGGCCTCGGGGTAGAGCGCTTCGGCGGCCTCGAAGTGGCCGGCCAGGTACTCGGCCTCGGCCAGGGTCTTGAGCAGCTCCAGGCTGCGTGCGGGGGCTTGGGTCCAGGCGTCCGGCGCCATCAGCGCGCGCGCCTGGCGCAGCAGCTGCACCGCCATCGCGTGGGCCGAGGCCGCCAGGGCCCGCTGGCCGCCGCGCAGATTGAGCGTCAGCAGCCGCTCGCGCTCGGCCGCATCATCGATCAAGGCGCTGCCCTGGTTCAGGCAGTCCAGCACGGTGAACAGGCGCTCTTCCAGCGCCTGGGCATCGCAGGCGGCCAGCAGGCGGCGGCCGCATTGCAGCTGCAGGGCGGCGCGCAGTTCGGCTGGGGTCAGGTCATGCGCGGCCTGCTGCACCCGGTCGTGGAGAAAGCGGTAACGGGCCGCCTCCAGCAAGGCCGGGCTGTGCTCGAACTTGTAGCCCTCGTCCAGCGGCAACAGCAGGCCGCTCTCCAGTGCCGGCCAGAGCTGGGCGGCGCATTCGGTCGCCCCCTGGCCGCTGACGGCCATCAGCTCACGCAGGGCAAAGCCCTCGCCCTGGTAGGCGCCCAGGTGCGAGGCCAGGGCCAGCAGGCTCTGGGCCGGCGGCGGCAGTTCACGCAGCCGGGCCAGCATGAGGCTGACAACGTTGTCTGTCATCGCCCGCTGGCGGATGAGGGCCAGGTCCCAATGCCAAGAGCCGGCCTCGCGCACATAGTGCAGATCGCCCTGCTGATGCAGGCTGCGCAGGAACTGGGTCAGGAAGAAGGGGTTGCCGCGAGTCTTCTCCATGCACAGCGCCGCCAGGGGCGCCACCGCCTGGGGCTGCGCTTGCAAGGTGTCGGCCACCAAGGCCTGGACATGGTCCAGGCTCAAGGGCTGCAGGGCCAGCTGGTGGGCCGGCGCCGCATGGTTGTCAGCGCAAGGCCCGGCCAGCTGATGCAGGGCGTGGTCGGCTGCGATCTCGTTGTCGCGGTAGGCGCCGATCAGCAACAGGCAGCTGCGCGCGGCCGGCTCGGCAGTCTCCAAACCGTGCTCGCGTGCATCTTGCAGCAGCTGTTGCAGCAGCTTGAGGCTGGGCGGATCGGCCCATTGCAAATCGTCCAGGAACAGCAGCAGCGGGTGGGCGGAGGACGCCAGACAGCGCACAAAACGTGCAAACGCGAGGTGGAAGCGTTGCTCGTTCTCGGCCGCCGGCAAGGGCAGCAAGGGCGGCAGCGGGCCGGTCAGCAGGCTGAGCTGGGGCACGATGGCGGCCACCGCGCCGGCCTGCTCGCCCAGCGCAGCCAAGAGGCTCTCGCGCCAACGCAGGCGGCGCTCCGGGCTCTCCACGGCCAGCTGCTGCATGAGCGGCTGGAAGGCCTGGATCAGCGCAGCGTAGGGCTCGTTGCGGCTGTACTGGTCGCATTTGCCGCGTGCGAAGTAGGCACGCCGCGCCAGGGCCGGGCGGTGCAGCTCGGCCACCAGTGCGGTCTTGCCGATGCCCGAGTAGCCGCTGACCAGCACCAGCTCCACCGCGCCCGCGCAGGCGCGCTCGAAGGCGGCCAGCAGGGCGGCGCTTTCGGCCTCGCGACCGTAAAGTTTTTGGGCGATGCAAAAGCGCTCGGGCACATCGGCGCGGCCCAGCTCGAAGGGCTCGATGCGGCCCTCGCGCGCCCAGGCTTCGGCGCAATGCTGCAGGTCGTGCAGCAGGCCGAAGCTGCTCTGGTAGCGCGCGTCCGGCACCTTGGCCAGCAGCTTGTGCACCAGGGCCGAGAGCGGCTCGGGGATGCGCGGGTCCAGGCGGTGCAGCGGCGTCGGGCTCAGCGCGATCTGGGCATGGAGCAGGGCGATCGGGTCGCTGAGCTGGAAGGGCCGGCGGCCGCTGAACAGCTCGTAGAGGCTGACGCCCAGCGAGTAGAAATCGCTGCGGTAGTCGACCTCGAGGTTGGTGCGCCCGGTCTGCTCGGGTGAGATGTAGTCCAGGGTGCCGCGCAGGTAGGACTCGGGCTGCTGCGCTTGCTCATGGTCCAGGCGCGTGGACAGGGCGAAATCGCAGAGCTTGATGCGCAGACGGCTCAGGTCCACCAGCACATTCTTGGGCGCGATATCGCCGTGGATCAGGCGCTGCTGGTGCACATCGCTGAGCGCCTGGCTCAGCTGCACCGCCAGGCTCAGGCGCTCGCCCAGATCCAGCGGCTGGCTGGCGATCAGCTGGGCCAGATTGGCATTGCCGAAGTCCTCCAGCACCAGCACCGGCCGGTCGCCCTCTTCGCGCAGGGCCAGGGCGCGGATCACCCGCTCCGACTGCAGCTGCTGCAGCATGGCGAACTCGTGGCGCCAGCGCGCCGCCAGCTCGGGGCCGGGGTGTTCGGTCTCGGGGTACTTGATCACCACCGGCTCGCCCTCGGGCGAGCGGGCGCTGGCCACCACGGTGCCACCGCCGTGGTAGAGGATGTCCTTCAGGGTGTAGCCAGCGAGTTGCATCAGATCGGGCGGTGAAGCCGGGAGGGCAGGGAGGAATGGACAGGCGTGAAGAGAATAACGCGCCAGTGTCTCAGTTGATCGTGACTGGGCCGCCCATCGGCCTCAGGGTTTGCGCCGATTCGTTCACGACCCGCCCGCCTCATGAAGCTGGCCGATGCGAGGCCGGCCTGAGAACGAAAAAGCGGCCCCGAGGGGCCGCTTTGCAGATCGCCAGGCTTGGCGATGCGGTGTGCTGAGTTCGATCAGCAGGCCTTGACGCTTTCGGCGCTCTTGGCGTTCTCGGCGTACTCCTCGATCTGGTCGAAGTTCATGTACTTGTAGATCGAGGCACCGTCCTTGTTCACCACGCCCATGGCTTCGTGGTACTCGGCCACCGTCGGGATCTTGCCCAGCTTGGAGGCAATCGCTGCCAGCTCGGCCGAGGCCAGGAACACATTGGTGTTCTTGCCCAGGCGGTTGGGGAAGTTGCGGGTCGAGGTCGAGACCACGGTCGCGCCTTCACGCACCTGCGCCTGGTTGCCCATGCACAGCGAGCAGCCCGGCATCTCGGTACGCGCACCGGCGGTGCCGAAGGCCGCGTAATGGCCTTCCTTGATCAGCTCGCTCTGGTCCATCTTGGTCGGCGGGGCGACCCACAGCTTGACCGGGATGTCGCGCTGGCCGCCCAGCAGCTTGGCCGCGGCACGGAAGTGGCCGATATTGGTCATGCAGGAACCGATGAAGGCTTCATCGATCTTGGTGCCGGCCACGTCGGACAGGGTCTTGGCATCGTCCGGATCGTTGGGGCAGCAGAGGATGGGTTCCTTGATGTCGGCCAGATCGATCTCGATGACGGCCGCATATTCGGCGTCCTTGTCGGCTTCCAGCAGATTCGGATTGGCCAACCAGGCTTCGACCTTCTCGATGCGGCGCTGCAGGGTGCGGGCGTCGGCATAGCCATCGTTGATCATGTTCTTCATCAGCACGATATTGCTGGTGAGGTATTCCTTGATCGGCTCGGGGTTCAGCTTGACCGTGCAACCGGCGGCGCTGCGCTCGGCCGAGGCGTCGCTCAGCTCAAAGGCTTGTTCGACCTTCAGATCGGGCAGGCCTTCGATTTCCAGGATGCGGCCCGAGAACACGTTCTTCTTGCCGGCCTTGGCCACGGTCAGCAGACCGGCCTTGATGGCGTACAGCGGGATCGCATGCACCAGATCGCGCAGGGTGATGCCGGGCTGCATCTGGCCCTTGAAGCGCACCAGCACCGATTCGGGCATATCCAGCGGCATCACGCCGGTGGCGGCGCCGAAGGCCACCAGGCCCGAGCCGGCCGGGAAGGAGATGCCGATCGGAAAGCGGGTGTGCGAGTCGCCGCCGGTGCCGACGGTGTCGGGCAGCAGCAGGCGGTTCAGCCAGCTGTGGATCACGCCGTCGCCCGGACGTAGGGCCACGCCGCCGCGGTTGGAGATGAAGGCGGGCAGTTCGCGGTGGGTCTTCACGTCCACCGGCTTCGGATAGGCTGCGGTGTGGCAGAACGATTGCATCACCAGGTCGGCGCTGAAGCCCAGGCAGGCCAGGTCCTTCAGTTCGTCGCGGGTCATGGGGCCGGTGGTGTCCTGCGAGCCGACCGTGGTCATCTTGGGCTCGCAGTAGGTGCCGGGGCGCACGCCCTGGCCTTCCGGCAGGCCAACCGCGCGGCCCACCATCTTCTGCGCCAGGGTGAAGCCGGCGTTCGTTGCAGCCGGGGCGGCCGGCAGGCGGAACAGGGTGGCGGCGGGCAGGCCCAGGAACTCACGCGCCTTGGCGGTCAGCGAGCGGCCGATGATCAGGTTGATGCGGCCGCCGGCGCGCACTTCGTCGAACAGCACATCGCTCTTGAGCTTGAACTCGGCGACGGTGGCGCCGTCCTTCACGATCTTGCCTTCGTACGGGAGGATGTCGATGACATCGCCCATCTCCAGCTTGGACACGTCCACTTCGATGGGCAGGGAGCCCGAGTCTTCTTGCGTGTTGAAGAAGATGGGGGCGATCTTGCCGCCCAGGGTCACGCCGCCGAAGCGCTTGTTCGGCACGAAAGGAATGTCCTGGCCAGTGGCCCAGATCACGCTGTTGGTGGCGGATTTGCGGCTGGAACCGGTGCCGACCACATCGCCCACGTAGGCGACCAGATGGCCCTTCTTCTTCAGGTCCTCGATGAACTGCATCGGGCCGCGCTTGCCGTCTTCCTCGGGCTTGAAGGCCGCATCGGGGCGGGTGTTCTTCAGCATGGCCAGGTAGTGCAGCGGGATGTCCGGGCGGCTCCAGGCGTCGGGGGCGGGCGACAGGTCATCGGTGTTGGTTTCACCGGGCACCTTGAAGACGGTGACGGTGATCTTCTTCTCGACTTCGGGGCGGCTGGTGAACCACTCGCCCTCGGCCCAGCTCTGGATCACGTCCTTGGCCTGCGCATTGCCGGCCTTGGCTTTTTCGGCCACGTCGTGGAAGAAGTCGAACATCAAGAGCGTCTTCTTCAGCGCGGCGGCGGCGGTGGCGGCCACGCTGGCGTCGTCCAGCAGGTCGATCAGGGGCTTGACGTTGTAGCCGCCGACCATGGTGCCCAGCAGCTCGGTGGCCTTGGTCTTCGAGATCAGGGCGACTGCCAGGTCACCGTGGGCCACGGCGGCCAGGAAGCTGGCCTTGACCTTGGCTGCATCGTCCACGCCCGGGGGCACGCGGTGGGTCAGCAGGTCCAGCAGGAACTCGCCTTCGCCGGCGGGCGGGTTCTTGATCAGCTCGATCAGCTCGGCCGTCTGCTTGGCATCCAGGGGCAGGGGCGGGATGCCCAGCGCGGCGCGCTCGGCGGTGTGTTGGCGATAGGCTTGCAGCATGATGAGCTCTCCAGGTGTTGCGAGGGGTGTGAGGGTGCGACCGCGTCAGGTGGCCTTGGGCGTGATGACCTTGAGGCCCTTGAAATAGTCACGGAAGAAGGTCTCGTCGTGGGTGATCAAGGCATTGCATTGCAGCAAGGCATGAGCGCCCACGATGAAATCGGGAACGGTGCGTTGGCGCAGGCCGCCGCGGCTGCGGTAGCGGCGCTGCATCTCGCCGGCGCGGATGGCGGCTTTTTGCTCGACGGCGTGGAAGCTGATGCCCATGTCTTCCAGGGCCTGCATGGCCTGGTCGCCGTCTTGCAGCGAGGAGCAGATCTCCGACACCACCACATCGCAGACCACCACCGGGCCCAGGGACAGGGCGTCGCGCAGCGCAGCCTCGGCCAGGTCGGCGCGCTCGCTGTCGCTGAGCAGGTCGACGAGGACAGAGGAGTCGATGGCGATCATGGGGTGCTGGCGCTTGGCTTGGCGGCGGGAAGATCGCGGGGCTTACTGATCGAGCGGGTCGCCGGGGGCGCGGCCGCGCACGGCGCGCATGGCTTCATCGACCGAAGCAAAGCCGTCCAGCTTGAACTTGCCGCGGGCGCGTGAGATGGCGTCGTCCACGTTTTTGCGCAGGATGATGCGGCCGCCTTCAAGCTCGACCTTGAGGATGGTGCCCTTGGTCAGGCCCAGTGCATCACGCACGGCCTTGGGCAGGGTGATCTGCCCGCGCTCAGCGACGGTGGCTTCCATGGGCTGCTCCGCAGTATGCGTTTGAAAGTATGTATTGATTATACGTACTTGCTGAGCCGGCCGGCAAGCAAGGCGCCGGCCGCGGCGGCATGGAGTATGGCAAGAAATCAGGCTCATGCCCGCACCCAATGCGGCTCGGCAGGGGTGAAAAAAAGGCAGCCGAAGCTGCCTTTTCTCTTGCGCGCTGGTCTTTGAATCAGACCGGCTTGACCAGCTTGGAGCGGGCCCAGGCGTCGGCGGCGCGGCCCGGGGTCGTGTCCTCGGCCTTGACGCGTTCCAGCAGTTCGGCGACGCGCTCGCCGATGCGGCTGACTTCGGCCATCACAGCCGACTCTTCGCCTTCATTGCGGTACTCGCGCGCCACGCTGATGATGCCGCCGGCATTGACCAGGTAGTCGGGCAGGTAGCAGATGCCGCGCTGTTGCAGGGCGTCGCCATCTTCCACGGTGGCCAGCTGGTTGTTGGCGGCGCCGGCGATCAGCTGGGCGCGGATGGTGGGGATACTGCTGGCGTTCAGCGATGCGCCCAGGGCGCAAGGCGCCAGCACGTCAACATCGGCCGACAGGATCTCATGGATGCCCACGGCGGTGGCGCCCAGCTGTTCTTGCGCGCGCGCCACCTTGGCGGGGTCCACATCGGCCACCACCAGCTTGGCGCCGGCCTTGTGCAGGAACTCGGCCAGATGCCAGCCTACAGCGCCCAGGCCTTGCAGGGCCACGCGCACGCCGTCCAGCGAGCTGCGCTTCAGGTGCAGGCGTACGCCGGCTTCGATCGAGACGAACACGCCCCAGGCAGTCTTGGGGCTCGGGTCGCCACCGAAAGCGCCGGCACGCGGGATGCCGCTGACGAATTGCGTGTGGGCCTGCATGCCCAACATGTCGGCCGTGGTGGTG
The DNA here is from genome assembly GCA_002255955.1 of Burkholderiales bacterium PBB2. Taxonomy (GTDB): domain Bacteria; phylum Pseudomonadota; class Gammaproteobacteria; order Burkholderiales; family Burkholderiaceae_C; genus Paucibacter_A. The sequence goes on from NKIM01000019.1 coordinate 38,477, forward strand.
CCCACGTCTTCGGCGGTGATGTAGGCGCCTTGCAGCGATTGCACGGCGCGACCGAAGGCGGCGAACAGGGCGGGGCGGTCGAAATCGCCAGCCGGCTTGATGATCACGGCCTTGCCGCCGCCGAAGGGCAAGTCGGCCAGGGCGTTCTTCAGGCTCATGCCTTGCGAGAGGCGCAGCGCGTCGTTCAGCGCGGCCAGCTCGTTGTCATAGGTCCAGAAACGGCAGCCACCGAAGGCCGGGCCGCGGGCGGTGCTGTGCACGGCCAGGATGGCCTTGAGGCCGGTTTCGGCGTCTGCGGCCAGCAGCACGCGCTCATGCGGCTTTTGATCGGGCAGGCCGAACAGCGAAGAGGGGATGGAGGCGGCCGGAGCAGCGGCAATCGCGCGGGCGAGATCGTTCATGGTGGTAGGCACTCGTGATGCAGACAAAGTTCGCAGGGCCCGCCGGACAAGCAGGCCCTAAAAAGAAGCGCTCGCTTGTGGCGAACGCAGCCGCACAGTGTACGTGCTGGCGCGATTCTGCCCCTGGCCGGCCCGGCGAGGCAGCGGTCAGACTTCGCGCTTTGTCGAGTGAGTGTTCTGGCTGGTCAGACTCAAGCCGAGGCCTGGAAACCGCCGCGGCGCAGGGTCAGCACCAAGGTGTCGCGGTGGCCATGCTCAGCCGTGGGCTGGATGGGCGTGGTCTCGTGGATCACGCGTTCGTCATCCAGTAGCAGCAAGGTCCAGGGTTCGTTCATGGTGAAGCGCTGGCCTTGCGGGCCATGCGCTTCAAACACGCGCGACTCGCCGCCCTTGATGCCTTGCCGGTCGATCAGAAACACGGCCACGAAATCGACGCCGTCGCGGTGCGCGCCCTCGGGCGTGGGGCGGCCGATGCCGTCGGTGGTGTCGATGCGGAACTGGTGCGCTTCGATGTACCAGGCCTGTTCGCCCTTCAGCCGCGAGGCGATGCCGGCCAGGCCCAGCAGCAGCTGGCGCCAGGCGGGCAGGGCCACAGCGGCCTCGGCCATGGGCTCGAACCAGCGTTCGATGCCGCCATGCAAGGCGTTGTAGTCCAGCGGCTGCCAATGCGCGCGGTGCGGCGCTTGGCTCAGCCGATCGCCCTCAGCGACGAAGCAGCCATGGCGGCGGTAGCGGTAACGGCCGCCGTCGCGCAGGTAGGCGTCGGGCGGCAGGTCGTTCCAGAAGGGGCTGAGCGCGGCCAGGTCTTGGGCCGAGAGCTGCAGGCAGTCCGGCAGGCTGGCGGGGGCCAGCACCGCGGCCCCCTGGCTGCGCAGCTGCGCTTCGAATTCAGCGGCGGGAACGTAGGGGGGCGTGAACATCGCGGCGGGGTCTCAGTCGATGCGGGAGTTGGACTTCAAGCTTGCTTGTCGGCTTCCGAGGTGAAGGAGTCGGCGTAAAACTCTTCAGCGGGCAGGCCTGCCTTGGCCGTGAAATCGGCGCGCGCCGAGTCCACCATGATGGGCGCTCCGCAGGCGTACACCTGATGGCCGGACAGATCGGGCAGATCGGCCAGCACCGCCTGGTGGACAAAGCCGCAGCGGCCGGTCCAGCCGTCCTCGGCCTTGGGTTCGGACAGCACCGGCACGTACGTCAGGTTGGGCATCTGGGCCGCGGCCTGCATCGCCCAATCGTGCAGATAGAGATCGGCCTTGCTTCGGCAGCCCCAGTACAAGACGGCCGGGCGGGTGCTGCCCAGGTGCTGCATGCGCTCGATGATGGCCTTGATGGGCGCAAAGCCGGTGCCGCTGGCCAGCAGCACGATGGGTTTGTCGCTGTCCTCGCGCAGGAAGAAGCTGCCGAAGGGGCCTTCCATACGCAGGATGTCTTTTTCCTTCATCTCGCTGAAGACATGGTCGGTGAACTTGCCGCCGGGCATGTGGCGGATGTGCAGCTCCACCGCGGCCGGCGTGCCCAGGTTGTGAGGCGCGTTGGCCATGGAGTAGCTGCGGCGCGCACCGTCGCGCAAGATGAACTCCACATACTGGCCGGCGTGGAACTGGAAGTTCTGCGTGGCGGGCAGTTGCAGGCGGATCACGGCCACATCGCCGCTGGGCTTGCTCAGGCTCATCACGCGGCTGGGCAGCTTGAGCACGGGGAACTGGCCGGCGCCCGGCACGGCGCGCGCTTCCAGGGTGCAGTCGGTTTGCGGCGTGGCGCAGCAGGTCAGCACCATGCCGGCCGCTTCTTCCTCGGGGGTGAGGGTCTTGGGCTGGTGGGCGCCGTGGATCACGCGGCCTTCCAGCAGGCGGCTCTTGCACGAGCCGCAAGCGCCATCCTTGCAGCCATAGGGCAGGCCGACGCCGGCGCGGATGGCGGCGCTGAGCATGGTTTCATCGCGTTCCACGGAAAAGACGCGGCCGCTGGGCTGGACGGTGACCTGGAAGTTCATGTTGGATGCGGGAAGTGCTAGAGCTGAGGGATGCAAAGCGGCCGTCGGGCCAGAAAGCAAAGTCGGCCCGGGAATGCCGGGCCGTACACTGTGCCGCCATTTTGCCTGAGCCGGATTCCATGCCCTTCAGCCCCGCTTCATGTCCCTCTGCTCAGTCTGCTTGCTCTGATCGCTCTGCGCGCCCTTCGCGCCGCCTGGGCCGGCCGCGGCTCTTGATCGTGGGCTGTGGCGATGTCGGCATGCGGGTGCTGGGCCTGCTGGCCGGGCGTTGGCAGGTGCGGGCCTTGAGCTCCAGCCCCGGCCGCTTTGCCGAGCTGCGCGCGGCCGGTGCCCAGCCGGTGCTGGGCAATCTCGATGATGCGGCGTCTTTGGCCGGCCTGGCCGGCTGGGCCGATGCGGTGCTGCATCTGGCGCCGCCGCCGGGCCAGGGTGAGCGTGATCTGCGCACGCTGAACCTTTTGCGCGCGCTGGCGCGTCGCTCCACGCCGGCGCATCTGGTCTATGCCAGCACGACCGGGGTGTACGGCGATTGCGGCGGGGCGCGTTTCGATGAGTCGCGCCCGGTGGCGCCGCGCAGCGATCGGGCGCGTCGGCGGGTCGATGCCGAGCGCCTGCTGCGCGGCTTCGGCCCGACTTTTGGCTGCCGGGTGACGATTCTGCGGGTGCCGGGCATCTACGCCGGCAACCGGGTCGGCGGCCATCCGCGCGAACGGCTGCAGCGGGGCTCGCCGGTGCTGCGCCGCGAGGACGATGTCTACACCAACCACATCCATGCCGACGATCTGGCGCGCGCCTGCTTGCGCGCACTCTGGCGTGGCGCGCCGCAGCGGGTGCTTCATGTCTGCGACGACAGCGAGCTCTTGATGGGCGACTACTTCGACCTGGCGGCCGATCTCTGCGGCCTGAGCCGGCCGCCGCGCATCAGCCGCGAGGAGGCGCAAAGCCAGATGTCGCCCATGCAGCTGAGCTTCATGAGCGAATCGCGGCGCTTGAGCAACCGCCGCCTGAAAACCGAGCTGGGTTTGAAGCTGCGTTATCCGCGGCCTGAGGACGGCCTGCTGGCCTGAAGCTGATTCGATCAGCGACGGCGCGCCGCGCGCCAGTAGCGGATCAGGAGGTAGGCGCCCAGCATGCCGCCCAGATGGGCGAAGTGGGCCACGCCGCTGTTGTTGTTCAGGCCCAGGATCAGCTCCAGCGTGCCGAAGATGGCGACGAAGTATTTGGCCTTCATCGGGATGGGCGGGAACAGTGGCACGATGATGCGGTCCGGGAACAGCATGCCGAAGGACAGCAGCAGGCCGAACAGCGCGCCCGAGGCGCCCACGGTCGGCGCGAAGGAGCCGAGCAGGAAGGTGACGATCAGCTGCACCACGGCGGCGCTGATGGTGCTGGCCAGCAGGATCTGGGTGTAGCGCTTGGCGCCCCAGACGCGCTCCAGCTCGGAGCCGAACATCCACAGGCCCAGCATATTGAAGAACAGATGGAACTCGCCGCCGTGCAGAAAGGCGTAGGTCAGCGGTTGCCAGGGCAGGAAGTTGCCCGTCATCAAGGGCCAGAGCTCGAAAGGTTCCTTGAGGCCGGGAACCAGATAGAACAGGCAGTACAGGCCCACGCAGGCCAGCATGAAGGCTTTGGTCACCGGAGGAATCTGGGGCATGGGCTCGAAAAGTTGGTGAGTGGGCGCGCAGGGCTCTTCACCGCCCCTGCCTTTCGGCGCAGTGTAAGCGCAGCCGATGCCTGCTTCGGGCCACTGGAGTCGGGGATCTGGACGTTACGTTCATCGGCCCCTGCAAGAGCGGCGGAAGTGCGCAGGAGTTCGCACAACGCGGGCTTGCTGCCACGTCGCCGTGAAGCGCCCTGATGAAGGGTTCAGACGCAAAAAAGCCACCGCGAGGGTGGCTTGATGCGGGCAGGCACCGAGTGCCCTTTGTTTTTCAGCGGCTGCACCTTGCGGGGCATGGAGGATCACCTTGAGTGGTGCCCAGGGCCGGACTCGAACCGGCACACCTTGCGGCGGGGGATTTTGAGTCCCCTGCGTCTACCGATTTCGCCACCTGGGCATGCATCGCACGGTAGTGTCGCTGCTGAAGCCCATCATTATGCCATGAATTTTGGCCGCGCCGAAACGAGCCTTGTCTTTGGCTGCGAGAATGCCCGGCATGAGCAGCCCCACCCGCAAACACTACGCCAGCCTTGAAGAGCTGATCGGCAACACGCCCCTGGTCCGTCTGCAGCGCCTGCTGGCGCCGGAGCTGGCCGCGCGCGGCAACGTCATCCTCGGCAAGCTGGAGGGCAACAACCCGGCCGGCTCGGTCAAGGACCGTCCTGCCATCAGCATGATCCGGCGCGCCGAAGAGCGCGGCGAAGTCAAGCCCGGCGACACCTTGATCGAGGCCACCTCGGGCAACACCGGCATCGCCCTGGCCATGGCTGCGGCCATCCGCGGCTATCGCATGGTGCTGATCATGCCGGAGGACTTGTCCATCGAGCGGTCCCAGACCATGAAGGCCTTCGGTGCCGAGCTGATCCTGACGCCGCGTTCCGGCGGCATGGAATACGCCCGCGACTTGGCCGAGCAGATGCAGCGCGATGGCAAGGGCCGGGTGCTCGATCAGTTCGCCAACGGCGACAACCCGCGTGTGCACTACGAGACCACGGGCCCGGAGATCTGGCGCGACACCGAAGGCCAGATCACCCATTTCGTCAGCGCCATGGGTACGACCGGCACCATCACCGGCACCTCGCGCTACCTGAAAGAGCAGAACCCGGCCGTACGCATCATCGGCGCCCAGCCCTCTGAGGGCTCGCGCATCCCTGGCATTCGCAAATGGCCCGAGGCCTACCTGCCCAAAATTTACCGCCCCGAGGCGGTGGACGAGCTGATGCTGGTCAGCCAGGCCGACGCCGAGGACATGGCGCGCCGCCTGGCCAGCCAGGAAGGCCTGTTCGCCGGCATCTCCGCAGCTGGTGCCTGCTGGGTGGCGCTGCAACTGGCGCGCACGGTCGAGAACGCCACCATCGTCTTCATCGTCTGCGATCGCGGCGACCGCTATCTGTCCACGGGCGTGTTCCCGGCATGAGCCAGGACGCTGCGCAAACCTTCCGTTTCTGCCCGCTGTGTGCGGCCGGGCTGGAGATGCGCAGCGAGCTGGAAGACAGCGGTCCGACCACGCGCTTGCGCTGCAGTGCCTGCAGCTTCACGCACTGGAACAACCCGACGCCGGTGCTGGCCGCGGTGGTCGAATGTGTGGACCGTGAGGGTCAGGTCTTGCTGGCCCGCAACGCCGCCTGGACCGAGCGCTTTTTCGGCCTGATCACCGGCTTCATGGAAGCGGGCGAATCGCCCGAGGCCGGTGTCAGCCGCGAGGTGCTGGAGGAAACCGGCCTGCAGGTCGAGGGCCTGAACCTGCTGGGCGTTTGGGACTTCCAGCGCAAGAACCAGCTCCTCGTGGCCTACCACGTGCGGGCTCGCGGCGAGATCCGGCTGTCGCCCGAGCTGGCCGAGTACAAGCTGATCGCGCCCGAGCGCCTGCGCTGCTGGCGAGCTGGCACCGGCCAGGCCTTGGCGACCTGGCTGCGCAGCAAGGGCCTGGAGCCGCAGTGGATGGATTGAACCGGCCGCAACAGGGGCAAGCTCGGGTGCTGATCGTCCCCTGCGCAAGGCACTCGCCACCTAAAATGCAGCGCAAACGAGGATCTCCATGGACGCCCACAAAGAAATCGACACCCGCGGCCTGAATTGCCCCCTTCCCATCCTCAAGGCCAAGAAAGCCCTGGCCGAGATGGAGAGCGGCCAGCTGCTCAAGGTGGTGGCCACCGACCCCGGTTCCATGCGCGACTTCCAGGCCTTTGCCCGCCAGACCGGCAACGAGCTGGTGTTGCAGAGCAGCCAGGGCGAGGAATACATCCACGTGCTCAAGCGCCGCTGAGCCTGGCGTCCGGGCTTTGAAGCCCGCCTCGGGGGGGCACCTCAGTTGCGAGCGTGCGTCACCCGGTATTCGCTGACACCGGGAATCTCCATCACATGGTGGGCGAAGCGGGTCAGGGTCTCGCCACGGAAATTGCGGCGCGCCGTGCAGACGAAGCGCCACTCCTCTCGCCCGCTGCTGGATTCGATGCTCAGCGAACCCGGTGCGAAGCGAAAGCCCAATTGGTCGGCAAAAGCGGCCAGCTCGTCCTGGCGGAACTGCCGCCCCGGCTCGCCACGCAACATCACGGCAATCGCCGGATGCGAGGGCAGGGTGTTTTCCAGCTTGGCGCCCCACATCATCAGGCTGGCGCAGAGCAGGGTCAGCATGATGGCGGCGAAGTAGAAGCCCATGGCCACCAGGATGCCGATGGACGAGGCGGCCCAGAGCGAGGCGGCCGTGGTCAGGCCGCTGATGTTCATGCCTTCCTTCATGATCACGCCGGCGCATAGGAAACCGATGCCGGTGACCACGCCCTGAATCACGCGCGTCGGGTCGGCGGAGGGCGGCAGCACGCCGCCGGCCTGCAAGCCGCCGAACCATTGCTGCGGATAGGCCAGCAAGATGATGACGGCGGCCGAGGCCATGCAGACCAGGGCATAGGTGCGCATGCCGGCGGCGCGCCCGTGGTAGGCCCGCTCATAGCCCAGCACCAGGCCCAGAATCATGGCGCCCAGCAGGTGCAGCAGCATCAGCACATTGGCCTGCCACTGGGTGGCGGTCCAGTAACGCAGCAGGTGGTCGAGGTCGAGCAAGCTCATCAGCAATCTCCGCGATTTCTCTCTGAAAAGGCCAGGCTCCCTGGCGCGATGCTAGCCCCGCGCGCGCGGGCTTCAGCCAAGAAAAAAGGTCCCGAAGGACCTTTTCCCATGCGCCGTGGTGCGGCTCAGACAGCCAGCAATTCCACCTCGAACATCAGGGTGGCATTGGGCGGGATCACGCCGCCGGCGCCGCGGGCGCCATAGCCCAGCTCGGCCGGGATCACCAGCATGCGGGTGCCGCCGATCTTCATGCCTTGCACGCCCTCGTCCCAGCCGCGGATCACCATGCCGCCGTCGAGCTCGAACTTGAAGGGATCGCGGCGGTCCTTGCTGGAATCGAACTTGGCGCCCTTGACCCAGTTGCCGTCGGCGTCCTTGCTGTAGAGCCAGCCGGTGTAGTGGACGGTGACATCGTGGCCGGACTTGGCCACGGCGCCTTCGCCGACCACGGTGTCTTCAAACTGCAGGCCGCTGGGGGTGGTGTTCATGAATGGGTCCTTCAAAAAGCGGATTCGTCGCCCGGCTGCGCAAGCGCGAGTGCCGGAGCAAGAGGGGATGGCGACGAAGAGGCGGGCATCATGCCATCAAAAGCGCGCCAGGCCTGCACGGCGCTGGCCAGGAACTCCCTGACCGAAGCGCCGGCCAGCTCGGCCGGCAGGCCCAGGGCCGCGCCGGCTTGACGCAAAGCCCGCAGTGCATCAGCCGGCGTGTCCAGCACGAGGGCGGCCGCGCCATTCTGTTTGGACAGCTTTTCGCCATTGGCGCCCAGCACCAGGGGCGTGTGCAGATAGCGCGGCGTGGGCAGGCCGAGCAGCTGCTGCAGGCGGATCTGGCGTGGTGTGTTGTCGGCCAGATCCTCGCCGCGCACCACATCGCTGATGCCTTGCTCGGCATCGTCCACCACCACGGCCAGCTGGTAGGCCCAGAGCCCATCGGCGCGGCGCAGCACGAAGTCACCCACGGCCAGGGTCAGGTCTTGCGTCTGTACGCCCAGGCGGCGGTCCTGCCAGTCGATCTGCAGCGAGGCCGCGTTCTGCAGGCCGGCGGTGCTGCGCAGTCGCCAGGCGCGTGGGGGGCGGCCCTGGGTGCCGGCGCGGCAGCTGCCGGGGTAGACCAGCTCGCCGTGGCGCTCAAGCGTGTCGCCGCGGGCCTGCAGGGCTGCGGCAATCTCCTTGCGTGAGCAGGCGCAGCCGTAAGCCCAGCCTTGGGCTTGCAGGCGCGTGAGCGCCGCCTGGTAGAGCGCGCCGCGCTGCGATTGCCACACGGGCGGCTCGTCGGCCTGCAGGCCGCAACGGGCCAGCTGATCGAGGATGAAGCGGTCGGCGCCGGGCGGGCAGCGCGGGCCGTCCACATCTTCGATGCGCAGCAGCCAGCGGCCGCCCTGGGCCCGGGCATCGAGCCAGCTGGCCAGGGCCGCGACCAGGGAGCCGGCATGCAGCGGGCCGGTAGGTGAGGGGGCGAAGCGGCCGACATAGCGGCCGGATACCGTGGCGCTCGGCATCAGAGCAACAGCCCCTCGTGCTGTTCCAGCAGGGCACGGCGGGTGGCGCTGCTTTGCAGCTGGCTCAGCCACCAGGCCAGGGCGCGGGCCGGCGGCTGGCCGTTGTCACGCCAGGCGTAGTGCATGGGCACGACGCCGGGTTCCTGTTCCCTCAGCTTGTGCACCAGGCGCCCAGCCTCGATGTGACGGCGCACCATGGGCGTGGGCAGGGAGCCGCAGCCCAGGCCGCGCATCAAGGCCTCCAGCTTGGCCGCCATCGAGGGCATGGTCAGCACCTCCTGGCCCGGCAGCACGCCCACGGTGCGTGGGGCCAGGCTGCGCGCGGTGTCGGCCACGGCGATGATGCGGTGCTGGGCGATCTGCGCGGCGCTCAGCGGTGTCGGCGCACTGGCCAGGGCATGGTGCGGGGCGACGCAGAGGATCATTTCCATATCGCCGAGTTGATCGCATTTGAAGCCGGCGCTGGGCGGCTGGGTCGAGGTGCCGATGGCCAGGTCGGCCTGACCCGACATCAGCGCCTCCCAGGTGCCCACCATCACCTCCACGCGCAGCTTGAGCCGGGTCGGCGGGGCCTGGCCGGCTTCGTCGCGCAGCTGGTAGAAGGCCTCCATCAGGTCAAAGATGGCGCGGCGGGCGATGGCGTCGTCGATGGCAATCGTGAGCTCACTTTCCCAGCCGGTGGCGATGCGGCGCACGCGGTTGGCCACGGCGTCCATTTCCTGCAGCAGGCGCCGGCCTTCGAACAGCAGCTCCTGGCCGGCGGCGGTCAGCTCGGCCTGGCGGCTGCGGCGGTCGAAGAGCAGCACATCGAGTGCTTCTTCGAGCTGGCGCACGCTGTAGGTCAGGGCCGAGGGCACGCGCCCCATCTCCCGGGCCGCGGCGGCAAAGCTGCCGGTGCGGGCGATGGTGTCCATCATGGCCAGGGCCTCGGGGGTCAGGGCGCGGCGTTTGTCGAGGTGGTTGGGCATGCCTTCATCTTATTTGAATGATGGCTTCAAGTGCCCAGCGCCAAGCGCAGGAGCAAGGCTTCTACAGTGTGTTCATGCCGCGCCGATGGCGCGCCCCAACAGGAGAAAGACATGCTTGAACTGATCAAATCGTCTGAACGCGGCTTTGCCGATCATGGCTGGCTGAAGTCGTTCCACAGCTTTTCTTTCGCCGATTACTACGACCCCAGCCGCATGGGTTTTGGCGATCTGCGCGTGATCAACGAAGATCGCATCGCCGCCGGCACCGGCTTTGGCACCCATGGTCACCGCGACATGGAAATCATCAGTTATGTGCTCTCGGGCGAGCTGGCCCACCAGGACAGCATGGGCAATGGCGCACCCGGTGGCAGCGGCCATGACGGTGTGATCCGCCCCGGCGATGTGCAGCGCATGAGCGCCGGCAGCGGCGTGCGCCACAGCGAGTTCAACCATGCCGAGGGCCAGAGCACGCATTTCCTGCAGATCTGGATCGAACCCAACCAGCGCGGTGTGGCGCCCAGCTACGAGCAGCGTCATTTCCCCAGCGCCGACAAGCGCGGCCGCCTGCGCCTGGTGGCTTCGGGCGAGGCCGGTGCGGATGCGGTCTTCATCCACGCCAATGCCCAGCTCTATGCCGGCTTGTTTGATGGGCCTGAGCAGGCCGAGCTGCCGCTGCAGCCGGGGCGCATCGCCTATGTGCACCTGATCCGCGGCAGCTTGAACGTCAACGGCCAGAGCCTGCAGGGCGGTGATGCGCTGCAGCTGCGCGGTGAAGACGCCGTGCGCCTGGCGCAAGGGCAGGACGCCGAGGTGCTGGTCTTCGATCTGACGCCCTGACCCAGCGTTGGCGGCGCGCGTGCTCATGCGTTTTTTCGGCGATGCGCGCCCGCCAATGCCTCTACAGTCGAGGCCATGAAGACCTTGTTTTCCGCCCTGTCCCTGCTGCCGCTGATCGATTGGTTGGCGCTGTTCGTGTTCTTTGCCGGCTGGATCGGCTATGCCGTGTTTGCCAAGCGCCAGTCGCAGTTCCATGGTTCGCTGCTGGCCGCCACCAACCGCGAGCGCACGCGCTGGATGATGCAGGTCACCTACCGCGAGGTGCGGGTAATCGACGGGGTGGTGGTGCAGAACCTGTCCACCAGCCCGTCCTTCTTTGCCTCGACCACCATCCTGATCATCGGCGGCCTGCTGGCCGTGCTGGGCGCGGGCGACAAGGCCACCGAGCTGGTGCGCGAACTGCCGTTTGCGGCCCGCACCTCGGACCTGGTGTTCGAGATGAAGCTGGTGCTGCTGACGGCCATCTTCGTCTACGCCTTTTTCCGCTTCACCTGGAGCATGCGCCAGTACACCTTTGGCGCCTTGCTGGTGGGCGCGGCGCCCGAGGCCGAGCAGTTCGAAAAAGGCGGGCTGTCGCGCGAGGCCTTTGCCCAGCGTGCCGGACGGGTCATGGGCCTGGCGGCCGAAACCTTCAACGACGGCCTGCGCGCCTACTACCTGAGCTTCGCGGCCATCGCCTGGTTCTTCTCACCCGTGGCCCTGATGGGCGCGACGGTGGGCGTGATCTATGTGCTCTACCAGCGCGAGTTCCATTCGGACGTGCTGGAGGTGCTGCGCGATGAAGCCTCGGGCGCCTGAGCGCCCCGGGCTGTCTTACTTCAAACCGCCGCTGAGGAACTGCTGCAGGCGCTGGCTGTTGGGCTTGCTCAGCACCTCGCGCGGCTTGCCTTCTTCCTCGACCTTGCCCTGGTGCAGGAATAAGGTGTAGTTGGACACCTCGCGCGCAAAACCCATCTCGTGGGTCACCACGATCATGGTGCGGCCTTCGGCCGCCAGATCGCGCATGACCTTGAGCACCTCGCCGACCAGCTCGGGGTCCAGCGCCGAGGTGGGCTCGTCAAACAGCATCACTTCGGGCTCGACCGCCAGGGCGCGGGCGATGGCCACGCGTTGCTGCTCGCCGCCCGAGAGCTGGGCCGGGTAGACATCCTTGCGGTGTGAGACGCCCACGCGGGCCAGCAAGGCCTCGGCCTTGGCAATCGCCTCGGCCTTGGGCACGCCAAGCACATGGACCGGCGCTTCGATCACGTTCTCCAGCACCGTGCGATGGGCCCAGAGGTTGAAGTTCTGGAACACCATGGCCAGGCGCGCGCGCCAGAGCTGCAGCTGCTTGGCATCGGCCGCCTTGAGGCTGCCGTCGCGGTCGCGCACCAGCTTGAGCTCTTCGCCGCGCAGGGACAGGCAGCCCTCGTAGGGCTGCTCCAGCAGGTTCAGGCAGCGCAGAAAGGTGCTCTTGCCGGAACCGGAGGAGCCGATCAGGGTGATCACATCGCCCTTTTTGGCGGACAGGGACACGCCTTTCAGCACCTCACGTTCGCCGTAGCGCTTGTGCAGGTTGTCGACGATGAGGCTGGCGGTCTGGGTATCGGGCACGGTGGACATCTCGGGGAGTTTCTTGGTTCTCAGGCGCCCAGCAGCTTGCCGGTGCGCAGGGCCTGCAGGCCGGCCACCTTGCCGACGCGCATGCCGGCCGGCGCGAAGCGCACGAAATCGCGTGCGAAGAACAGGCCGTCCACCGGGCTCTTGAGCTCGGTCACGGCATTGCTGATCGGGTCGATCACATGGGCCAGCACATCTCCAGCGGCCACCGTCTCGCCGGGCTCGCGCAAAAAGGTCAGGGCGCCCGCCACCGGGGCCTTGATCGGCATGCTGCCGGCCAGCGGGCGCGCGTCGCCCACGGCCTCGGGCAGGGCGGGCTTGTCGCCGTTGATCAGGCCGCGGTAGATCAGGAAATCGATGATGTTTTGCGCATCGGCCTCGGCCAGGGCGTGCTCGACGTCGGCCGCGCCGCGCAATTCGACCGTCACGGACATGCAGGCCTGCTTGATCGGGAATTGGCCCTCGAAGCGTTTCGCCCATTTCCACCAGGTCTGTGAGCAGGCCTCGTCGAAGGGCGAGTCGCCGCTTTCCTGGGCCAGCAGGGTCACGCGCGAGCGGATGAAACGGGCCAGCACCTCGCACTCGGGCCAGCAGGGCGTCTCGGTGTAGAGGTGCATCACGGCCTGGGCGTCGCAGTGCAGGTCGAGCACGATGTCGGCGTCGCAGCTCAGGCTCATCAGGGTGCGGCGCAGGGACTGCAGTTCCGTGTCCACCGGCGCGGCGGCCACGGCCTTTTTCAGCTCGCGGCGCAGCACGCGGGTGTTGTGGTCGGCGTCCTGGCTCAGCTGGCTTTCCGCCGCCTGGGCCGTGGCCTCGATCTGGTCGGGGTAGTGGCGGTTGAAGTTCTCGCCCGTGGTGGTCTCGAAGCGACCCATGTGCATGTACAGCATCTGCTGCGACAGGCCGATGGGGTTGGCCATGGGCACCAGGATCACTTCGCCGGTGATGCGGCCGGCGGCCTGCAGCACATCGAGCTTCTTGCGCAGGTGGTGGGCCACCAGCATGCCGGGCAGCTCATCGGCATGGAGCGAGGCCTGGATGTAGGCCTTCTGGCCGATGCGCTCGCCGGCCGGCTGGCCGTAGTGGATGGAGATCAGCTCGCGCTGTGTGCCCGGGGCTGGGGAAATCAGGGGATGGGTCTGGATCTGCATGGGAAGGCGTCGTCGGGTTCGGGGGTCAGCGCGGCATCAGGGGCTTGAGCCAGCGCGCCTCGGCCTTGTGGAACAAGGCCACCAGGCTCAGGGTCATCAGGAAGTAGAAGACCGCGGCGGTGATGAAGGCCTCGAAGGGGATGTAGTAGGTCGAGTTGACCTGGCGCGCCGCGCCGGTCAGGTCCATGATGGTGACGATGCTGGCCAGCGAGGTGCCGTGAAGCATGAAGATCGCCTCATTGCTGTAGGCCGGCAGCGAGCGGCGCAGGGCCGAGGGCAGGACGATGCGGCGGAACATCACCCAGCGGCTCATGCCCAGCGACTTGGCTGCTTCGATCTCACCGGCGGGCAGGGCACGGATGCTGCCGGCGATGATTTCGGTGGTGTAGGCGCCGGTGTTGAGCACAAAGCTCAGGCAGGCGCAGAACCAGGCCGAACTTAGCCAGGGCCAGGCAAAGCTCTCGCGCACCGCCTCGAACTGGGCCAGGCCGTAATAGATCAGGAACAGCTGCACCAGCATGGGCGTGCCGCGGAACACATAGGTGTAGACCCAGATCACGCGCGAGATCCAGCTGCCGCGCAGGCTGCGCAGCACACCCAGGGGCACGGCGATCAGCAGGCCCAGCAGCAGTGAAATCACCAGCAGTTCAAAGGTGGCCAGAGCGCCGCTGAAATAGAGCGGCAGGTTTTCTTGAATCGCTTCGAGGTTCACAGCGTCCCCTTGCGCACACCGATGGAGAAGCGCTTTTCCAGCCAGTTGAAGATCAGCTCCGAGAGGCTGGTGAAACTCAGGTAGATCAGGGCCACGGCCAGGTAGAAGACAAAGGGCTCGCGGGTCGAGCCGGCCGCTTGCTGGCCGCGCGTCATCAGGTCGGACAGGCCGATCACCGAGACGATGGCGGTGCTCTTGATCAGCACCAGCCAGTTGTTGGACAGACCCGGCAGGGCATGGCGGAACATCTGCGGCAGGGTGATGCGCCAGGCGATCTGCCAGCCGCTCAGGCCGTAGGCCAGGCCGGCCTCGCGCTGCCCCGGCGGCACGGCCAGAAAGGCGCCGCGGAAGGCTTCGGTCAGGTAGGCGCCGAAGATGAAACCGATGGTCAGCACCCCGGCGACATAGGGGTTGATGTCGATGTATTCCTCATGGCCCAGCCTGAGGGCGATCTCGTTCACCGCCACCTGGCCGCCATAGAAGATCAGCAGCATCAGCACCAGATCGGGCACGCCGCGGATCAGCGTGGTGTAGAGATAGGCCAGACCGCGTGCGAAGCGGAACTTGGAGAGCTTGGCGATGGCGCCCAGCAAACCCAGGGCCATGGCCATCGCCAAAGAGGCCAGGGCCACGCTCAGCGTGACCCCGGCTCCCTCCAGCAGGCTGTTCAGAAAGCCATGCAGGAACATCGAAAACGTCGCTTTTTACTTCGGGCTTACTTCTTGGGGGCGATGTCGTACGAGAAGTACTTGTCGTTGAGCTTCTTGAAGGTGCCGTTGGCGGCCACGGCGGCAATCGCGTCGTTGAACTTCTTGCCCAGGGTGGCGGCATCGGCCTTGCGCATGCCCACGCCCGAGCCCACGCCGAAGTACTTCACATCGTCGTAGCTGGGGCCGACGAAGGCGAAACCCTTGCCTTCGGGCTTGGCCAGGAAACCTTGGTCGATGGCGACCAGATCGGCCAGGGTCAGGTCGATGCGGCCCGACTTCAGGTCCAGGAAGGCTTGGTCTTGCGAGGCGTAGCGCACGATCTGGCTTTGCTTGAAGGTGGCGTCCACGAATTTCTCATGGATGGTGGCGCGCTGCACGCCGATCTTCTTGCCCTTGAGGCCGGCGGGCGAGACCTCCAGCTTGGCGTCGGCCTTGGCGGCGAAGCGGGCCGGGGTGTTGTAGTAGGCGTTGGAGAAGGCAATGGTCTTCTTGCGCTCGTCGGTGATGGAGACCGAGGCGATGATGGCGTCGACCTTGCGCGCTTGCAGGGCCGGGATCAGGCCGTCGAAGTCTTGCTGCACCAGGGTGCACTCGGCCTTGATTTCGGCGCAGTAGGCCAGGGCCAGGTCGATCTCGAAGCCTTTGAGCTTGCCGTCGGCACCCACTTCAGAGAAGGGTGGGTAGGCGCCTTCCACACCGATGCGGATCTTTTTCCAGTCCGGGGCTTGGGCTTGGGCGGCGAACGAGCCGCAAGCCAGGGCGATGAAGGTGCTCAGGGCAATCAGTTGGCGTTTTTGCATGGCCTCTCCTAGAGGGTTCAAAAAGGGAAGGGTTGATCTTGCATTGCTTCGCATCGCTTGCTACCTAGGGTTTGAGCGTATGCAAGAACTCGAGCACCGGCTTTAGCGAGGCAGCGGGGTCTTCTTCCTGGGGCACATGGCCCAGGCCCGGCAGCAGCACCAGGCGGCTGCCGGCGATGTCGCGGGCGAAGGCCTGGCCGTCGCTGGGGGGCAGCAGGCGGTCGCGTTCGCCCCACAGAATCAAGGTGGGCAGGCGCAGCTTCGGGATCAGGCCGGCCTGCTCGCCACCGCCCCACTGGGCCAGGCGCTGGCGCAGGGCGGTGCGATTGCCGGCCCTCAGCGTCAGCTCAAAGTAACGGTCCACCAGCGGCGCGCTGACCCGCTCGGGCTGGCCGTAGACCTGGCGCAGGCTGAACTCGACCAGCTTGCGCGGCAGCAGGTGGTCGCTCAGCGGCCCGATCAGGGGCAGGGCGCTGACCCGCCAAGCCAGCGGCACATCGCGCGGTGCCAAGGGGTAGCCGGCGGCATCCACCAGGATCAGGGCGGCCACCCGCTGCGGCTGAGCGGCCGCGAACTGCCAGGCGATCTGCCCGCCCAGGGAATTGCCGCCGAGGATGACGCGCTCGAGCTTCAGGTGGTCGAGCAGGGCCGCGAGGAACTTCTGATAGGCCGCGTCGCGGTAGTCGCCGCTGGGGCTGGGGCCGCTGAGGCCGAAGCCCGGCAGGTCCACGCTGATGACGCGGCGCTCGCGGCTGAGCGCCTTCACCCAGCCCTCCCAGGTGTGCAGGCTGCTGCTGGTGCCATGCAGCAGCAGGATGGGTGTCGGGTCGGCGGCCGGGCCCTGGTCGCGGAGGTGGATGGGCTGGCCGCCCAGCTCGATGAAATCGGAGGGCGGTGGCGCCCATTGCGGCACCAGGCTTTCCAGGCTGCGGTCGGGCGCCTTGCTGGCGCCGAAGAGCAGGGCGGCGATGAACAGCAGGGCGCCGAACACGCGCAGGCCCCAGGCCGCCAGGCGCTGTGCAGCGCTTGGGGTCGGTGCCAGCTCGGCCGGGCCAGGTGTTCGCAGGCTCATGCCTCTTCAGCGGCTGGCCGGTGCGCGGTGGGCCTCGCTGGCCGGGCGCTGGATCTCGGTGGCCGGCTCCAGCGCGGCGCCCAGGGCCTCGCGCTGGTCGAAGACAAAGCAGCTGCCCTGGTAATGCGGGCCGCCGGTTTCCTCGAAGTACTTGAGGATGCCGCCTTCGAGCTGATAGACCGGGCCGTCCAGGTCTTGCTGCTGCAGATAGATGGCGGCCTTCTCGCAGCGGATGCCGCCGGTGCAAAAGCTGACCACGGTCTTGCCCATCAGCGCCTCGCGGTGCGCCTGCACGGCTTCGGGGAACTCGCTGAACTTGCTGATGCGCCAGTCGATCGCGCCCTCGAAGGTGCCGTAATCCACCTCGAAAGCATTGCGCGTGTCCAGGGTCACGACCGGCCGGCCTTCGTCGTCATGGCCCTGGTCCAGCCAGCGGGCCAGGGTGGCGGCGGGCAGGGCCGGCGCACGCGCTTGCTGATCCGGGCGGATGGTCGGGTGGTTCATGCGGATGATCTCCGGCTTCACCTTGACCAGCAGCTTCTTGAAGGGCACCGCCTCGCTCCAGCTCTCCTTGGGGGCCAGGTCGGCAAAGCGCGCGTCCTGGCGCAGGGCGTTCACCCAGGCGTGAACGGCTTCGCCCGGGCCGGCCAGAAAGAGATTGATGCCTTCTTCCGCCAGCAGCACCGTGCCCTTGAGATTCAGGGCCAGGGCCCGCTCATGCAGCTGATCGCGCAGCGCGGCGCAGTCCGGCAGCGGCACGAACTTGTAGGACGAGATGTTGAGGACGGGCAGGGCGTGAGCGTTCGGCATGGTCGGGCGGATTGTAGGCAGTCGGCTTGCAGCGTCGGTGTTCCAATAGATGGATGGACACCCTGCAGAACATTGAAAACCGCCTCGTCGATTTGGAAATCAAGGCCTCATTCACCGAGGATCTGGTGGAGCAGCTGAACCAGATCATCGTCCGCCAGCAACAGCAGATCGAGGCCCTGACGCGGGAACTGCTGGCTCTGCGTGAGCGGCCGGTTGCCGATGCGAGCGGGCCGGCCTTTCGCAGCTTGCGCGACGAGCTGCCGCCTCACTACTGAGGTCGGAAGCAGCTCCCCTGTCCAATCAGTGCAGCGGTTCGCCGTCCGGCGCGCCGGCCATGCCGACGCTGAACGCCGCTTCACCCAGGCTGCCGGCCTCGATTTCCTCGGCCGTGGCCTCGCGCACATCGCGCACCTTGATGTACATGCGCAGGCCCACGCCGGCCAGCGGGTGGTTGCCGTCCAGCACCACATGCTCGGGGTAGGTTTCGGTCACGGTGAAGATCAGGCCGTCGGGCATGTCTTCGGTGACGGCACCTTCGGGCAGGCCTTCGATCTGCATGCCCGCTTCCACGCCATCGGGGAAGAGGCTGCGGGATTCAAAGCAGACCAGGTTGGAGTCGTAATCGCCGAAGGCGTGCTCGGGCTCCAGGGCCACAGCCGCTTCAAAGCCGGTTTCCTGGCCGGCCAGGGCTTCTTCGACCTTGGCGAACAGATCGCTGCCGCCGTAGAAAAACTCCAGCGGCTCGGCCAGTTCGTCGATCAGCTGACCTTGGGCGTCTTCGAGTCTCCAGCTCAGGGAGACCACACAGGGGGCGGAAATTTGCATGGCCGAATTGTCCCACAAGGGTTTGCCCGGGCTCAGCCCTGGGGTCGGGCGAAGCGCAGATCGATCTGGGCGCTTTGGCCCACGGCGATGTCGCGCGCCTGGGCTTCCTGCACTTGAATTTCTGCGTACAGGGCGTCGGCCCGGGCCAGCTTGGCCAGCAAAGCACCGGCCACCACGCTCTGGCCGGCTTGCAGTGTCAGCTCCTGCACCACGCCGTCAGCGGGCGCACGCACCTGCAGGGCCTCGACCAGCTCCAGATCGCGCTGCCAGGCCTTGTGCAGTCGCGCCAGCGCCGCGCGCTTGGCCTCCAGCTGGGCCTGCATGGCCGCGCGTTGCCGCTGCAGCAGCTCGCGCTCCAGCTGCAGGGTCTGGCCGGCTTGTTCGACGCTGAAGCGGCTGCGCTGGAAGGCCAGCTTGGAGACCATGCCGTCCTTGAGCAGCTCTTGATCCGCCTGCCATTGCAGCTCGGCACTGGGGCGCCGAACTCGGCACGCTGCACCGCCGCTTGGGCGTTCATGACCTGGCTGTCCAGGCTGGCTTGCAAGGCCTTGAGCTCGGCCTCGGCCTGCTCCAGCTGCCAGCGGCTTTCCTGGGTACGCTGCTGCAGCTGCGGGTTGCTGAGCAGCACCATCAGCAGCTCGCCCTGGCGCAGGCTGCTGCCGGCCTGCGCGTGCAGGCGCTCGACACGCGCCTCGCTCTGCGCGGTGATCCAGCGTGGATCGCTGGACACCAGCACGCCGCTGCCGCGCACATCGAGCGCCAAGGGGCCGCGCTCGACCGCGGCGAACTGCAGGCCGCGGGCCGAGACCGTCAGCTCGATCGGCGCGGCGCGCAGGCGCAGGGCCAGCAGGCCGCCGGCCAGGCCCAGCAGCACCAGCAGGGCCTGGCCCAAAAAGGCCGGCCGGCTGGCGCGGCGCCGCCATTGCTGGGCGGGGGTGAGGGTTCTTTGCAAGTCCATGCACCGAGTGATTGCAGGAGCCGTGCCAGCTGGCCTTGCTCACCCGTTTGGTGCACGTGAGCCCAGTTCATGGGGCTTGGCTGCGCGCGCAGCCGGATGGATCGAGCTCCAGGCTTTGCGAAATCGAGACCATGGGTGAGGGGTTCGTCCCATTCCCGGGACAAGGGCGCGCCGGCCACAGGCGACAATGCCGGCATGAACATCCAAGCCAAACTTCCGCTGCTGGGCGGCCTCAGCCCCGAACAATTCATGCGTCGCCACTGGCAGAAGAAGCCGTTGCTGGTCCGCCAGGCGCTGCCGGGCATCTGCCCGCCGGCCTCGCGCAGCGAGCTGGCCGCGCTGGCCGCCAGCGAGGATGTGGAGTCGCGCCTGGTCTCGCAGTTCAATGGCAAGTGGGCGCTCAAGCAAGGCCCGGTGGCCAAGCTGCCGCCCTTCAGCAAGCCGGGCTGGACCTTGCTGGTCCAGGGTCTGGATCTGCATGTGCAGGCGGCGCATGACTTGCTGGCCCAATTCCGCTTCGTGCCCGAGGCGCGTCTTGATGATTTGATGATTTCCTACGCCAGCGACGGCGGCGGTGTCGGCCCGCATTTCGATTCCTACGATGTCTTTCTGATCCAGGTTCATGGTCAGCGCCGCTGGCGCATCGGCCGCCAGGGCGTGGCGACCACCGGTGCGCTGCGTGAGGGCGTGCCGGTCAAGCTGCTGGCCGATTTCGAGCCGGAAGAAGAGTTTGTGCTGGAAGCCGGTGACATGCTCTACCTGCCGCCTGGCTGGGCCCACGACGGCATTGCCATCGGCGAGTGCATGACTTGCTCGGTGGGCTTCCGCACGCCCTGGCGTGCCGAGCTGGCGCGCGAATTGCTGCAGCGCTTGATGGACGATGACTCCAAGAGTTATGCCAACCGCATGTACGCCGATCCCAAGCAGCCGGCCACCGAGGCGCCGGGCCTGGTGCCTCAGCAGCTGCTGGATTTCTCCCGCGACGCCGTGGAGCGCGCGCTGCGCGAACCCCTGGCTCTCGAGCGTGCCTTGGGCGAGGCGCTGACCGAACCCAAGCCGCGCGTCTGGTTCGAGCCGGGCGAGCCGCTGCCCGCGGGCGCCGGCGCGCGCCTGGATCGGCGCAGCCGCATGATGTACGACGCGGCCCATGTCTTCATCAACGGCGAGTCCTTCCGAGCCGCTGGCCGGGATGCGCGTTTGATGCGTGCTTTCGCTGACCAGCGCGAGCTCAGCGCCAAGCAGCTGGGCCAACTTTCGGCCGATGCGCGCGAGCTGCTGGACCTGTGGGCCGAGGATGGCTGGGTGCGAGCCGCGAATTCAGGTGACCATGCGGAGGCTTGAGTGGCAACGACGCCCCGGCCCGAACTGCAGCCCGGTGAATTCACCGGCCGGGCCGAGTTTCAGCAGGCCTTGCGGCTCGCGATCGAGCAAGCCTGTGCGCAGGGCTGCACCGAGCTCGGCGCCTTCGATCCGGATTTCAGCGTTTGGCCCTGGTCAGAGGCTGGGCTGCTGGACCTGCTGAGCGACTGGGTCCGGGCCGCACCCGCCAGCCGCCGCCTGCATTTGCTGGCGCCTCAGTTCGACGGTGTGCGGCGTGCGCATCCGCGATTTGTGGCCTGGCGCGGGCGTTATGGCCATGCGGTGCATGCCAGAGCCTTGGAGCCGGAGGCCTTGTCGGCGGTGCCGCCAGGTGGGCCGGTGGCCTTGTTCTGGGCCCGTTCGCCCACGACCCACATCACCTTGCGCTTGATGAGCACGCGCAACTGGCGTGGCAGTGTGTCTTTCGAGGCCTCGGAATTTGTGCGATGGAAGGATTGGTTTGACGTGATCGCACAACATTCTTACGAAAGCTTTGCATCGACCACCCTGGGCCTGTAAAAGATGCCAAAAGCAATGGCTATAATTAAGGGCTAGGTGAAGAAAGCGCTCGAGGTTTTCCTCGCCTTGTCATGCCGAAGTTTCCGATGCCGCGGCGCTGAAAAGCGAAGGCGACATTGAGTGGCTTCAAAAAATTACCGGTAATTGCATCTTCGTTTAACGAATTTTGAGGACAAGTATGAACAAGTCGATCCTGTTGGCTGCTGTGCTGGCTGCTGTTGCTCTGACCGCTTGCGGCAAGAAGGAAGAAGCCGCTCCCGTGGCCGCTCCCGCTGTGGAAGCTTCGGCTCCTGCTTCGGCTCCCGCCATGGAAGCTTCGGCTCCCGCTGCTGACGCTTCGGCTCCTGCCGCTGCTGACGCCGCTTCGGCTGCTGCCAGCAAGTAATCGGTCTCCGAGTACTTGAAAGAACCGCCCGGCCGCAAGGCCCGGCGGTTTTTTTACGTCGGTCGTTTTCGAAAGAGGCAGTCCTCTACACCGTGATCCAGTCCAGGCCCTCGGTCTGTGAGGCCACGGGCACGTCTTCGGGGCGGCAGCCGCGCACCGCTGCCACCGCGGCGGCAGCCAGGTCGGGGCGGTTGTTGCGCTCGCTCAGATGGGCGGCGGCGACCGGGCCGAGCTTTGGGTGCAGCAGTGCACTCAGCAACTCGGCACTGGCCTCGTTGGAGAGGTGGCCGTGGGTGCCGAGGATGCGGCGTTTGAGGCTGGCCGGATAGTTGGAGGCGCGCAGCAGCGCCTCGTCGTGGTTGCATTCGATCAGCAGGGCGTCCAGGCCTTGCAGCGCGTGGATCACCCTGGCGCAGACATGGCCGAGGTCGGTGAGCACACCCAGATGCTTCAAACCGTCGTTGCAGCGCAATTGCAGCGGCTCCTCGGCGTCGTGCGGCACGGCAAAGGGCTGCAGCTGCAGGTCGCCCAGTTCCAGGGTGTCGCCGCTGCGGGTGAAATGCAGCAGCTTGCGGTCAAAGTCCGTCAGATCGGCGGCTCGCCGCTCAATCGCGCTCCAGGTGCCGCGGCTGGTCCAGATCGGGATGCGGTGCGCCTGCGCCAGCTTGATCACGCAGCCGGCATGGTCGCCGTGTTCGTGGGTGATGAAGACGGCGCTCAGCGCCTCGGGGCCGCTGCCGGCGCGCAGCAGACGCCGGTTCAGCTCGCGCAAGCTGAAGCCGCAGTCCACCAGGATTTGCGTCTGGGTGATGCCCTGGCTGGCTTCGATCAGCGTGGCATTGCCGCCGCTGCCGCTGCCCAGGCTGCAAAAACGCATGCCTTGATCACTCCGTGTTTGGCTAGAAAGCGCTCGGCTCAGAAAAAACGCCGCCCACCCGATGGGGCGGCGGCGCTCATGCCGAGGAGCCGGAGGGCTCGGATCAGCGCAGATCGTCCATCAGCAGATTGAGGATGCGCTTGGCGATCTCGTTGGTCTGCTGCTGGCCCTTGTCGTCCAGCACGGTGACGGTCGACTTCTCGCCTTCCGACTTGATCGACACGCGGTAGCGGGTGGCCGTGGTGGCCTTGTCGCCGCTGAACAGGCGCTCGAAGAAGTTGGGCTCTTCCTTGCCGGCCTGGTTCGGGTCGGCATAACGCAGGAAGAACAGGCCCAGCTTGCGGTCGCGGTCTTCCACGGTGAAGCCATGGCGATCCAGCGCCTGGCCCACGCGGCGCCAGGCGCGCTCGAAACCTTCGTTGACGGCAATGGCATCCGGCACTTCCGACAGCGGGCGACCGGCGGCGATGACGGCGGTCGGTGCAGCGCTCTTGCCCGAGGCGGCGGCCGGCACATCGACCACGGCCGCCTTGGCCAGCTCTTCCTTGGCGCCCAGCTTGAGCATCAGGCGGGACAGCAACTCGGCTTCCAGCTGCGGGTCGCTGGGGCGGGGTTGCCAGGCGGTGTTGTCTTTCTGCGGGCCGGTGTACACCTCGATCATGCCGCGGTGGCTGATGAAGATCTCGGTGCCTTTGCCGTCTGCCGTGCGCTCGATGCGGGTGCGGAACATATCGCGTTCACCGGTCGAGTACAGACCGTCGAAGACCTTGCCAATGGTGGAGCGGATGATGTCCTGGGGCAGCTTGGCGCGGTTCTCGTTCCAGTTGGTTTCCATGACGCCAACTTCAGCAGCGTCCTTGGTCAGCTCGAAGCCGCGTTGTTGCCAGAACTCACGCAGCTGCGGCCAGAGTTGCTCGGGCGTCAGCGAGCTGCGCAGCCAGCGCGTGTCGGCATTGCGTTCCAGGCGCAAATCGCCCACGGCGTTCAGAGCCACGGTGTTGGCCGGGCTCAGGCCGCTAGCGCTGACCTTGGGGGCGGCATTGGCTTGCTGCAGCGCATTGGCACTGACCGAGCCGCTGGCGTTACCGCTGCGGCTGTCACGGGCCAGCTGGGTCAGGTCCGGGGGCACGTCCAAGCCGGCAGTCTGGCGGGCGTTGGCGCGGTAATCGACCTTGTCCGAGGAAAAAATGCCGTCCGTCGTGCTGCAGGCGGCCAGCGAACCCAGCATCAGCAGGCAGGCCAGGCGCACCGGGGTGGCCGAGGAAGAAACAAAAGAGGAGGAACGAGTCACGCTAGACATCTCCGGGGGACAAGGGAGCGATGGTTGAACCCTGCGAGCCGGCCCCGAGGGGCGGATGGCGTGCAAAGCTGGTGCGGATTAGAGCAGACTGGAAACAGTGATCAAGGCAAATCGCGCGTGCTGGCAGTTCAGAGCAGGCCGGCTTCGCGCATGGCGGCGCCAACCTGGGCCTGACCGGCTTCGGTCAGCGGCACGATGGGCAGGCGCAACTGGTTCTTGATGCGACCCAGCTGCGACAGCGCCCACTTGGCAGCCGAGGGGCTGGGTTCGCAGAACAAATGCTTGTGCAGGCTCAGCAGCTGGAAGTGAATGCGGCGGGCCTCCGCGATATTGCCTGCCAGGGCTGCCTTGCACAGCTCGTGCATGGCGCGCGGCGCCACATTGGCGGTCACGCTGACATTTCCGCTGCCGCCCAGCAGCATCAGGGCGATGGCCGTGCCGTCGTCGCCCGAGTAGATGTGGAAACCCTTGGGGGCGGCCTTGATCAGCTGGGCTGCGCGCTCGATATTGCCGGTCGCTTCCTTGACGCCGAAGACTCCCGGCAGGCCGGCGCAGCGCAAGGTGGTCTCGGGGGCCATATCGGCCACGGTGCGGCCGGGCACGTTGTACAACATCATGGGGATGTCGACGGCCTCGGCGATGGCCTTGTAATGCTGGTAGATGCCTTCTTGCGAGGGCTTGTTGTAGTAGGGCACGACCGACAGGGTGCAGTCGGCGCCGACTTCCTTGGCGAAGCGGCTCAGCTCGATGGCTTCGGCCGTGCTGTTGGCGCCGGTGCCAGCCATGATGGGCACACGGCCACGGGCATGCTCGACGGCCGCCTGGATGATCTGGCGGTTCTCTTCCATGCTGACCGTGGGGGACTCGCCGGTCGTGCCGACGACGCAGATGCAGTCCGTGCCTTCGGCGATGTGCCAGTCGATCAGGCCGCGCAGGGCCGGGTAGTCAACGCTGCCGTCTTCTTGCATCGGCGTCACGAGCGCAACGATGCTGCCAACAATCGGGTTCATGGAGGAATGTCCTATGTGATGCGGGGGATTCTACTCAGCGGCGCGTGTGCGCTCGGGGCCGGGCGACTCAATCGAGTGCATAGGCCTGAAAAACAGTGCCCGCAGTGGCGCTCGGCGCTTCGCAAACAGCGGCAACGCGCTGGACATAGCGCGGGTTGACGCCCTCGCGGCCTTTTTCGAAGCCATCTTCAAAGGCGACGATGCGCAAGCCCTGGCACAGGCTCAGCAGTTCACCGGGCTGAAGCAGAAAATCCGGCCGCGCCGGACGGCCGATGGTGTGCTGGCCGAGGGCAAAGGTTTCGTAGATCAGCCAACCACCTGGCGCCACGGCCGCCCGGATTTGCTGGAACAGCGGCCGCCACAGATAGTTGCTGACCAGCACCAGGTCGAACTGCCGGCCGCTCAGCGGCCAGGGGCCGTTCTCGATGTCGGCGCAGATCAGCTCCGCTGCCAAGCCTTCAGAGGCGGCGAGTGCTGCCGCATCCCGGTCGACGCCGCAGACCTTCATGCCTTGCGCGGCCAGATGGCGCAGATGGCGGCCGGAGCCGCAGGCCAGATCCAGCGCTGTGGCACCGGCGCGTTGCGCCTGCGCCCAGCGGCGCAGCCAGGGGGAGACTTCAGCACCCATGCTCAGAAGCAGGCCCAGAGCTGTTCGGACAGCTGCACCATCAGCGCCGGCTGCAGATAGGCCAGAAACACCAGGCCCAGCACCAGCAGTATCAGCGCCCAGCGCAGCGCCGGCTTGATCTTGGCGGAAATCTGGGCCGAAATCATGCGGCTTGGGGGCGCGGCTCGCCGCGCAAGATCGGGCCTTCACGCACCGGCAGGTTCACCAGGGCTGCGGCCACGCCCAGGGCCACGGCCAGCCACCAGACCACGTCGTAGCTGCCGGTGCTGTCGTAGAGCTTGCCGCCTAGCCAGACGCCCAGGAAGCTGCCCACCTGGTGGCTGAGGAACACGAAACCGCTGAGCATGGACATGTGCTGCACGCCGAAGATCTGCGCCAGCACCGCATTGGTCGGCGGCACGGTCGACAGCCACAGCACGCCCATCACCGCCGAGAAGATGTAGACCGACATCGGCGTCAGCGGGGTGAGCAGGAAGGTGACGATGGCCACCGAGCGCAGGCCGTAGATGCCCGAGAGCAGGTAGCGCTTGGGATAGCGCTGGCCCAGCACGCCGGCCCCGTAGGTGCCAAACACATTGAAGAGGCCGATCAGGGCCAAGGCGTAGGTGGCCACCTGGGGCGACAGGCCCTGATCCTTGAGGTAGCTGGGCATGTGCACGCCGATGAACACGACTTGGAAGCCGCAGACGAAATAGCCGGCCATCAATAGCTGGAAGCTGCGGTAGCCGAAGGCCTCGCGCAAGGCCTGAACGATGCTCTGCGAATGGCTGTGCACCGGCTTGGCGACCTGCGGTTCACGCAGGCCGAAGGCCAGGGGCAGGATCAGCAGGGCGGAAAGGGCCAGGACGAGGAGTGCGCTTTGCCAGCCGGCACCGGCGATGAGCCAGTTCTCGACCGGCACCGACAACCACCGGCCCAGCGCAAAAAGGGCATCCTGCCAGGCGACCTGAGAGATCAGCCAGTTCTCCACCGGCACCATCAGGAACTGGCCAAAGCTGCCGGCCGCCGCCGCCACGCCCATGGCCCAGCTGCGCTTGTCGGGAGCGACGTTGCGGGCGATCACGCCGTAGATCACCGCGTAGGTGGTGCCCGATTGGGCAATGCCGATCAAAAGCCCCGCGCTGCCGGTGAAGGCCAGGCCCGAGGTCGACAGCGCCATCAGCACCAGGCCCAGGGCGTAGAGCAGGCCACCCACGGCCAGCACGCGGAATGGGCCGAAGCGATCGGCCAACATGCCGGTGAAGGGCCCGGCTATGCCCCAGGCGATGTTCTGGATGGCCAGGGCGAAAGCAAAGGTCTCGCGTGTCCAGCCTCGGTCCATGGTGATGGGTTGCAGCCACAAGCCGAAGCCGTGGCGTATGCCCATGGACAGGGTCACGATCATGGCGCCGCAGAGCAGCACCTGGAACATGGACAGGCGCGGGGCGGCGGTGGGCGGGGGGCTGGCGTTCATCCGTGGACTTTAACCATTGCAGCCCGTCATGTGGTGCCTGGGGTCAGCCCGCGCCCAGCACTCGGCCCTGTCGCACCCGCATCTGGATCTTGCTCAGCGCGTCCAGATCCTGGATCGGATTGGCCGGCAGCAGCAAGAAGCTGGCTTCGCAGCCGGGCTCGAAGCAGCCCAGCCGGCGCTTGGGGAAGAGCACATGGGGCGTGGTGATGGTGGCCATCTTGAGCAGCTGCGGGCGGCTGATCACGCCCAGGCGGTCGAGGTTGCGCAACTCGCCCAGCACCGAGCCGTTGAACAGGTCGGAGCCCAGCAGCAAGGGCACGCCGGCCGCTTGCAGGGTGCGGAGATTGTCGGCCTGCTGGGCGCGCACCTTGGTCAGCTGCTCGGGCGGCATGCGGAACAGCTCGCTGGCCGCGGTGGCGGTGATCACGGCGACTTTGCGGCGGGCGGCCTCGGCGGCCATCTCGGGGCTGATGCGGTAGGTCTCGGCGCCCGTGCCTTCGAAGAAGTAGAGGCCGGGCAGGCGGGCGATCCAGTGCGCGCCGGCCTGCACGGCGATGCTGAAGTCCGCCGCCGTGTCGGCCTGGGCAATCACCAGCAGGCGGTCTTGCAAGGCTTTTTTGGCGATGGCGGCCGGCAGCTCAGGCTTCAGGCCCAGGCGGCCGAACTGCTTGGGGTCGGCATGGAGCTCGGGGCTTTCAGAGCGGCTGAGCATGAGCTTGAGCGCCTCGCTCTTGCGCGCCTGCACCAGTGGCCATTTCTTTTCGACCTGTTCCAGGCTGTCCATGACCAGCACGGTCTTGTCGATGTGGTCCTCGGGCTTGGGTTTGGGGCCAGGGGAATTCGGATCTTCGGCCAGCAGTTGGGCCAGGGGCTGGCCGTCAGACGACGTGATGCAGGCCGTCACAAACACAAGCTCGGGCCCGGCCGCCTGGGCGCCCGCGGCAGCCAGGGGACGCACGGCCCCGGCGCCCTTGGGCTCGGCGCATTGCATCAGGGCGTAGAACACGCCGTCGCGCAGATAGCCCTGGCCGTAGCGGCCCCAGGCCCAGGCGTTTTGCAGATTGTGGTTGTGGGCGTCGGCCAGGGGCGGGATCAGGAACTGACCCTTGAGGTTCATGCGCCGCTGGGCTTTTTTGATCTTCTGGCTGGTGAATTTGCCGTCTTTGACGTAAAGCGTGCCGCTGCGGAAGCCCTGGCCGTCGAACCACTCGGCGTTTTTCAGCTCCATGGTCACCGAGGCGCCGGGGCGCAGCTCGTCGGCGATGGGCGGCTGGGCCGAGCTGGGTGTGGCGAAGAGCGCGAGAGCCAGGGCGGCCGCGCCGGCGCCGGCCGGGCGAGGCAGGGGGCGGGGAGAAGCGAAGAACGAGGCGAGGGCAAATGCGGGCATAGGCCGGGCATGGTAGCGAGTTTGAGAGTGCACACCTCAAGCCCGTTTTGCCGGGCGTCTCCCAGGCAAACCCTAGAATCCGCCCCCATGGCCACCAAAGCTTCCTCCTCCTCCACCCCCAATTCCCCCTCCGCCACGCCCGGCAGCTATGGCGAGGGCTCGATCCGCGTGCTCAAAGGCCTGGAGCCGGTCAAGCAGCGCCCGGGCATGTACACCCGGACCGACAACCCCCTGCACACCATCCAGGAGGTCATCGACAACGCGGCCGACGAGGCCCTGGCCGGTTTCGGCAAGCGCATCGACCTGATCCAGCACAGCGACGGTTCCATCTCCATCGCCGACGACGGCCGCGGCATCCCCTTCGGCCTGCACCCCGAAGAGGGCGTGCCCGTGGTCGAGATCGTCTTCACTCGCCTGCATGCCGGCGGCAAGTTCGACAAGGGCTCGGGCGGCGCCTACAGCTTCTCGGGCGGCCTGCACGGCGTCGGCGTCAGCGTCACCAATGCCTTGGCCAAGCGCCTGGAGGTGACGGTCTGGCGCGGCGGCGAGGTGGCCAGCCTGGCCTTCGAGAACGGCGATGTGGTTGAGCCGGTCACGGCCCGCAAAGCTGAGCGCGGCGACCGCAAGCAGGGCACGACGGTGCGCGTCTGGCCCGATGCGAAGTATTTCGAGAGTGCCGAGCTGCCCAAGAACGAGCTGGTCCACCTGCTGCGCAGCAAGGCCGTGCTGATGCCGGGCGTCATCGTCACGCTGACGAATGAGAAAACCGGCGATGTGCAGACCTGGTCCTACAAGGGCGGCTTGCGCGACTATCTGCAGCAGACCCTCACCACCGATCCACTGATCCCGCTGTTCGAGGGCGAGCAGTACGCCGGCCGCAGTGAGACCGAGAACTTCGCCGAAGGCGAGGGCG
Source organism: Burkholderiales bacterium PBB2 (assembly GCA_002255955.1). Lineage (GTDB taxonomy): Bacteria > Pseudomonadota > Gammaproteobacteria > Burkholderiales > Burkholderiaceae_C > Paucibacter_A. Next base: position 67,371 of record NKIM01000019.1, read on the forward strand.
CTGCCTGGTGCGTGGCCTTCACTGAAGAAGGCCAGACCATGCGGGAGAGCTATGTCAACCTGATCCCCACGGTGGCCGGCGGCACGCATGAATCGGGTTTGAAAGACGGCCTGTTCGGCGCCATCAAGAGCTTCATCGAGCTGCACAGCCTGCTGCCCAAGGGCGTCAAGCTGATGCCGGACGATGTGTTCTCGCGTGCCTCCTTCGTGCTCTCGGCCAAGGTGCTGGACCCGCAGTTCCAGGGCCAGACCAAGGAGCGCCTGAACAGCCGCGACGCGCTGCGCCTGGTGTCCACCTATGTGAAGCCCGGCCTGGAGCTGTGGCTGAACCAGCATGTGGAGTTCGGCAAGAAGCTGGCCGAGTTGGTCATCAAGCAGGCGCAAACCCGCCAGCGCGCCTCGCAAAAGGTCGAGAAGCGCAAGGGCTCGGGTGTGGCCGTGCTGCCGGGCAAACTGACCGATTGCGAAAGCCGCGATCTGCTGCACAACGAGGTCTTCCTGGTCGAGGGCGACTCGGCTGGCGGCAGCGCCAAGATGGGCCGCAACAAGGAAACCCAAGCCGTGCTGCCCCTGCGTGGCAAGGTCTTGAACACCTGGGAGGTCGAGCGCGACCGCCTGTTCGCCAACAACGAGATCCACGACATCTCGGTGGCCTTGGGTGTGGACCCGCATGGCAAGAACGACTCGCCGGATCTGAGTGGCCTGCGCTACGGCAAGATCTGCATCCTGTCCGATGCGGACGTGGACGGTTCGCACATCCAGGTGCTGCTGCTGACCCTGTTCTTCCGCCACTTCCCCAAGCTGATCGAGACCGGCCACATCTTTGTGGCGCGCCCGCCGCTCTACCGCGTGGACGCGCCGGCGCGCGGAAAGAAGCCCGCCGCCAAGATCTACGCGCTGGATGAGGGTGAGCTCACCGCCACTCTCGACAAGCTGCGCAAGGAAGGCGCCCGCGAAGGCAGCTGGAGCATCAGCCGTTTCAAAGGCCTGGGCGAGATGAGTGCCGAGCAGCTCTGGGACACCACGCTCAACCCCGAGACCCGCCGCCTCAGCCCGGTCACCTACGGCGCGCTCGACCTGGGCGAGACCGAGGTGGCCATCAACAAGCTCATGGGCAAGGGGGAGGCCTCCTCGCGCCGTGAGCTGATGGAAATCCACGGCGACTCCGTCGAAGTGGACGTTTGAACCCGCCGAGACCGCCCAAGCCATGAAAACCGTCTACAACGCACGCCATGCGGCGCATGCAGCCACGCACGAGTTCTTCCGCGGCCGTCTGGTGCCCGCCTTCGAGGTGCCGGCCCGGGCCGACTATGTGCTGGCGGCCGTTCAGGCCGCCCAGCTCGGTGAGATCGTGGCGCCGGTGGACCATGGCCTGGCGCCGCTGGAGCGCGTCCATGCGCCGGCCTATCTGCGCTTTGTGCAAGGCGCCTGGGCCGAGTGGCAGGCCTTGGGCGGGGAGGGTGATGCCTTCCCCGCTGTCTGGCCGGTGCGCAGCCTGCGCAGCGATGTCGCACCGCGCAGCTTTGCCGCCCGCATGGGCCTGTACTCGATGGACAGCGGCACGCCGCTGACCGCCGGCAGCTGGGAGGCCGCCTACTGGGGCGCGCAAGCCAGCTTGACCGGCCTGGACCAGGTGCTGGGAGGCGAGCGCAGCGCTTATGTGCTGACCCGCCCGCCGGGCCACCATGCCGGGGCGGATTTCTTCGGCGGCTACTGCTTCGTCAACAACGCGGCAGTGGCGGCCCAGGCTGCGATTGATTCGGGCCTGCAGCGTGTGGCCATCCTCGATGTGGACTACCACCACGGCAATGGCACGCAGGCCATTTTCTACGAGCGTGCGGACGTGTTTTACGCCAGCTTGCATGGCGATCCGCAGACGGAGTTCCCTTTCTTCCTCGGTCATGCCGAGGAGACCGGCGCCGGTGCCGGCCTGGGCTTCAATGCCAACTTCCCGCTGCCGGCCGGTGCCAGCAACGAGGCCTGGTTCGCGGCGCTGGAGGCGGCGTTGGAGCGGCTGCAGGCCTATGCGCCCGAGCTGCTGATTGTTTCCCTGGGCGTGGACACCTACGGCGGCGACCCGATCTCGCATTTCAAGCTGGACCGCCCCGAGTTCAGCCGTCTGGGCCAGCGCCTGGCGGCCTTCGGTGCCCGCACCCTGTTCCTGCAGGAAGGCGGTTATGCCACCGAGGCCATCGGTCACAACGTGGTGGCCGTGCTGCAAGGATTCGAGCCCCGGCCATGAGCAACGCCGCGCCGCGCGTGCACCTGCGTCCGACCATGTTGTCGGACCTGGACTATGTCGTCTCCATCGAGCAGGACGGCGCCAACCGCCCCTTTATCACGCCCTGGGAACGGGTGCAGCACGAGGGCGCGCTGCGCTTTCCCGATTCGCGCCACTTCATCATCGAAGCGGGGCCCGAGGCCACGCGCGCCGGTTTTGTCATCCTGCAGGGCTGCCGCAACCCGCATGGCTCGGTCGAGCTCAAGCGCATCGTCCTGGGCCCCAAGGGCGCGGGCCTGGGCCGGCGCTCCGTGCGCCTGCTCAAGGCCCTGGCCTTCACCCAGCTCAAGGCGCACCGCTTCTGGCTGGACGTCAAGGCGCTGAACACGCGCGCGCTCAAGCTCTACGCCAGCGAGGGCTTTGTCGAAGAGGGCCGCCTGCGCGAGAGCGTGCGCGTCACCACCGAGGGCGCCGATGGCTATGACAGCCTCGTGGTGATGTCCTTGCTGGACCGCGAGTACCAGGCCCGCGTGGCCCTGGGTGAGGAGGGCGTTTGAGCCACTCGCTCTGGATCATGGGGGTTTTGCTGATGGCCTTGGCCGCCCCGGCGCGCGCCGAGCTCTGGGGCTATATCGATGGCCAGGGCATGGCGCATCTGGCCGGCCATCAGGTCGACAGCCGCTACAGCCTGGTGCTGGGCAGTGCCCAGACGCAGCGCGAAGCGGCGGCGCAGACCCAGGTGCCGGGCAAGAGCGATGGCGGCCAGGGCTTGCTCACGTGGCTGGAGTTCGCGCCCGAGGTCAAGGCGGTGCAGCCGTTTCTGCGTGAGGCCGCGGCCCAGCATGGCGTCGATATGGAGCTGCTCAAGGCCGTGATCGCGGTCGAATCGGGCTACAAGCATGACGCCGAATCCAAGCGGGGTGCACTTGGCCTGATGCAGCTGATGCCCGATGCCGCGCGGCGCTACGGGCCGGTGCCGCGTTTGAGCCTGAGTAAGAACCAGCTGCTCGACCCCCGCACCAATGTCCTGACCGGCGCCAAGATGCTGGCCGACCTGATCAAACGCTTTGGCCGCATCGATGCGGCCCTGGCCGCCTGGAATGCAGGCGAGGGTGCTGTGCGCCGCCACAGCGGGCGCGTGCCGCCTTTCGCCGAAACCCAGGCCCATGTCCACCTGGTGCTGGAGCTGTACTGGGCCCTGCTGCAACACAGCATGCCGGCCCAAGCCCAGCACCTCAAGATTCACAAGAACGAACCCTGACGACGATTCCGCATGAGCCAGCAGACTTCCATTTTTGACAACCCGCCGCCGAACTCGGGCGGCGGCGGCAGCGGCGGCGCGGGTGACGGTGAAAACCTGACCCTGGGCCACTACGCCGAGCGTGCGTACCTCGAGTATGCGCTGAGCGTGGTCAAGGGCCGGGCCTTGCCCGATGTCTGCGACGGCCAGAAGCCGGTGCAGCGCCGCATCCTCTACACCATGGAGCGCATGGGCCTGTCTTACAGCGGCAACACCGGCGCCAAGCCGGTCAAGGGCGCGCGCGTGGTCGGCGATGTGATGGGTAAATTGCATCCGCACGGCGACCAATCGGTCTACGACGCCCTGGTCCGCATGGCCCAGGACTTCTCGCTGCGCTATCCGCTGATCGATGGCCAGGGCAATTTCGGCAGCCGCGACGGCGACGGCGCCGCCGCCATGCGTTACACCGAAGCGCGGCTGTCGCCGATCGCCCGCCTGCTGCTCGACGAGATCGACGAAGGCACGGTGGACTTCACGCCCAATTACGACGGCTCCACCCAGGAGCCGCGCCAGCTGCCGGCGCGCCTGCCTTTCGTGCTGCTCAACGGCGCCAGCGGCATTGCCGTGGGCATGGCCACCGAAGTGCCCAGCCACAATCTGCGCGAGGTCGCTGCGGCCTCGGTGGCTCTGCTGAAGAACGAGAACCTCAGCGATGAGGAGCTCTTCACTCTGCTGCCCGGCCCGGACTACCCCGGCGGCGGCCAGCTGATCAGCTCGGCCGACGACATCCGCTCGGCCTACCTCAGCGGCCGCGGCAGCATGAAGCTGCGCGCGCGCTGGAAGATCGAAGACCTGGCCCGCGGCCAGTGGCAGCTGGTCGTGACCGAGCTGCCGCACGGCACCAGTGCCCAGCGCGTGCTGGAAGAGATCGAGGAGCTGTCCAACCCCAAGGTCAAGGCCGGCAAGAAGACACTCAGCCAGGAACAGCTGCAGCTCAAGGCCAGCCTGCTGGCAGTGCTGGACGGCGTGCGCGATGAATCGAGCAAGGACGCCGCTGTGCGTCTGGTCTTCGAGCCCAAGAGCCGCACGGTCGAGCAGCAAGACCTGATCACGACCTTGCTGGCCCACACCAGCCTGGAGACCTCGGCCTCGCTGAACCTGACCATGGTCGGCTCTGACGGCCGCCCGACGCAAAAAGGCCTGCGCCAGATCCTCAGCGAGTGGCTGGGCTTCCGCCAGACCACGGTGCAGCGCCGCACCCAGTTCCGCCTGGACAAGGTGCGCGACCGCATCCATGTGCTGGAAGGCCGGCAGCTGGTGTTGCTGAACATCGATGAGGTGATCCGCATCATCCGCAACGCCGATGAGCCCAAGCCGGCCCTGATCGAGCGCTTCCGCCTGTCCGAGCGCCAGGCCGAGGACATTCTTGAAATCCGCCTGCGCCAGCTGGCGCGCCTGGAGGCGATCAAGATCGAGCAGGAGCTCAAGAGCCTGCGCGAGGACGAGGCCAAGCTGGCCGACATCCTGGCCAACCCGAGCGTGCTCAAGCGCACCGTGATCAAGGAAATCGAGGCCGACGCCAAGCAGTACGGCGACGACCGCCGCACCCTGATCCAGGAAGAAAAGCGCGCCACGGCCGAGGTCAAGGTGGTGGACGAGCCGGTCACCGTGGTGGTCAGCATGAAGGGCTGGGTGCGTGCGCTCAAGGGCCATGAGGTCGAGCCTGCAGCCCTGGCCTTCAAGTCGGGCGACCAGCTCTACGGCACCTTCCCCTGCCGCAGCGTGGACCCGCTGATCGTCTTCGGCAACAACGGCCGGGTCTACTCAGTGCCGGTGGCCATGCTGCCGGGCGGGCGCGGCGATGGTCAGCCCATCACCACCCTGATCGAGCTGGAAAGTGGCAGCCAGATTGCGCATTACTTCGCCGGCAGTGCCCAGCAGCGCCTGGTGCTGGCCGGCACCGGCGGCTTTGGTCTGATCGCCCAGGTGGGCGATCTGGTTGGCCGGCAAAAAGCAGGCAAGACCTTCCTCAGCCTGGAGGGTACGGAGCAGCCGCTGCCGCCGGCCGTGGTGCCGGCCGGTGAGGTGCTGGGCGTGCAGCTGGCCTGCCTGAGCTTGAACGGCCGCTTGCTGACCTATGGCCTGGACGAGCTCAAGCACCAACCCAAGGGCGGCCGCGGCCTGACCCTGGTGGACCTGGAGGACAAGGACGCGCTGCTCAGCGTGGCCGCCTTCACGCAAAGCTTGCAGGTGATCGGCACCGGCCGTGGCGCCAAGCCCAAGGAGGAAACCCTCAAGGGCGTGGGCCTGGCCAGTTATGCCGGCAAGCGCGCCCGCAAGGGCAAGCCGGTCGAGGCCTTCCAAAAGGTCTTGCGCGTGTTGGCGCCCTGATGCGCCGCTCGTTTCTGAAGCGCGGCCTGGCCGGTGGCTCGCTGCTGCTGGGCTTGCCTGGGGCGCTGCATGCCGCGCCGGCCTGGCAGCCGCTGGACTTTGATGCAGCCTGTCGGGCCCTCGAGGCCCGGCTCGGTGGCCAGATCGGCGTGTTCGCGCTCGACACCGGCAGCCAGGCCCGCCTGGCCTACCGGGCCGATCAGCGCTTTGCCATGTGCTCGACCTTCAAGCTGCTGCTGGCGGCCGCGGTGCTGGCGCGCATCGATGCCGGCCAGCTGCGGCCCGATCAACGGCTGCGCTACGGCCCGCGCGATCTGGTGCCGCATGCGCCGGTGACGGGCGCTTTGCTGCAGGGCGGCTCGCAATCGGCCTCGCTGACGGTGGCCGCGCTCTGCGAGGCCATCCTGGTGCACAGCGACAACCCGGCGGCCAATTTGCTGCTGCCCCTGGTCGGCGGCCCGCCGGGCCTCACCCGGTTTGCCCGCGAGCAGGGCGATGTGATCACCCGGCTGGACCGCATCGAACCCGCACTCAACAGCAACGAGCCCGGCGACCCGCGCGACAGCAGCACGCCCGAGGCCTTTGTCGGCCTGCTGGACCGCCTCCTCGGCAGCGTCTTGTCGGACGAGCTGCGTCAGCAACTGCTGGTCTGGATGAATGCCTCCGAGACCGGCCTGCGCCGCCTGCGTGCCGGTGCGCCGCAGGATTGGCCGGCGGCCGACAAGACCGGCACCGGCGCGCGCGGCGCGGTCAACGATGTGGCGGTGTTCTTCCCGCCCCAGCGTGCGCCCATCCTGATGGCGGTGTTCATGAGTGGCTCCAGCCAGCCGCTGGCCGCCTTGGAGGCAGCCCATGCCGAGCTGGCCACGCGCGCGCTGGCGCAGCTGAGCCGGGACGGTGCCGCCGCTGTGGCGCCGCTCACCAGCTCTTGAAGGGGCGCTGGGCCAGCTGCGAGTTGAAGTAGCGCGGGTCCTGGCTGACTTCCTCGCCCAGCCAGTCGGGGTGCTCAAAGGCCTGGTCGGCGTCGCTGAGTTCGATCTCGGCCACCACCAGGCCGGCGTTGTCGCCGAGGAACTCGTCCACTTCCCAGAGCATGCCGGCATGGCGGATCTCGCGGCGGATCTTCTCGACCCGCGGGCCTTCGCACAGCGCCAGTAGCTCGCGTGCGTCCGCCACTGGTACGGGGTACTCAAACTCGGCCCGGGCCACGCCTTCGCTGCGGCCCTTGATGGTCAGCCAGGCCTGTTCGCCCTTGATGCGCACGCGCACGGTGCGCGCCGGGTCGCGGTTCAGATAGCCCTGGCTGATGAAATCACCGGGGCCGTTGGCTTTCCAGGCCTCGCCGAGGACCAGGAATTTGCGTTCGATTTCAACCGCCATGAGACGCGGCCGATCAGACTCGGGCCATGGCTGCGGCGCAGTCGCGCACCAGGGCCGGGCCTTGATAGATCAGGCCGGTGTAGATCTGCACCAGGTCGGCGCCGGCTTGCAGCTTGGCGCGGGCGTCTTCGCCGCTCATCACGCCGCCCACGCCGATGATGGGGTAGTTGCCACCCAGGGCCGAGCGCAGCAGGCGGATCACGCGGTTGCTGGCCTCGAACACCGGCCGGCCCGAGAGACCACCGGTTTCCTCGGCATGCGCCAGGCCCTTGACCGCCTCGCGTGAGATGGTGGTGTTGGTGGCGATCACGCCGTCGATGCCGTTCTTCTGCAGGGTTTGGGCGATCACGGCGACCTGCTCCTCGTCCAGATCGGGCGCGATCTTGACGAACATGGGCACCTGGCGTTTGGCAGTCGCTTCCAGCTGCAGCTTGCGTTCTTGCAGGCGGCCGAGCAGGGCGTCCAAGGCCTCGTCGCTTTGCAGGGCGCGCAGGTTCTTGGTGTTGGGGCTGGAGATGTTGACGGTGATGTAGTCGGCGTGCGGGAATACACCGTCCAGGCCCAGCAGGTAGTCGCTGGCCGCCTCTTCGATGGGCGTGACCGCGTTCTTGCCGATGTTCAGGCCGAGCAGACCTCCTGCGGCGCGGAAGCTGTGCGCGCGCTGCACATTGGCCAGGAAACTGGCCAGGCCTTCGTTGTTGAAGCCCAGGCGGTTGATCAGGGCACCGGCCTCGGGCAGGCGGAACATGCGCGGCTTGTCATTGCCGGGCTGGCCCTTGGGCGTGACCGTGCCCACCTCAATGAAGCCGAAACCCATGGCGCCCAGGCCATCAATGCAGCGGCCGTTCTTGTCCAGGCCGGCGGCCAGGCCAATGCGGTTGGGGAACTTCAGCCCGGCCAGCTCGATCGGATCGGCGATGCGGGGCTGCGACCACAGGCATTGCGCCGGTGTGTTCTGCAGCCGGGCGATGGCGCCCAGCGTCAGCTCATGGGCATGTTCGGGGTCCAGGCCGAACAGAAAAGGGCGGGTGAGGGCGTAGGGGATCAGAGGCATAGCCGCGAATTGTCGCATTGGCCTGACCCCGCCTCCTGCGCAGCTTTGAGCTGCGCAGCCTAGGTGGCTGGCTGGTGGGCTGGCTGGGGGGAGGGCTCGCGGTCCCAGGGTGGCCGCTCGCCCAACTGCTCCAGCAGGTAGTCAATCAAGGCCCGCACTTTGATGCTGGGCTGGCGGTTGGGCAGGTAGACGGCATAGAGGGTGTCGGCCTCGGCAATGCCGCTGATCGGCCGCCATTCGGGCAGCAGCTGCACCAGCCGGCCCTCGCGCAGATCGGCGCCCACGGCATAGCTGGGCAGCACGGCGATGCCCAGGCCGGCCAGGGCAGCCACGCGCAGCGATTCGCTGCTGTTGACGGTCAGGCCGCTCTCAAAACGCAGGGCGCCTTGCACATCGACGCTGTCCTCCTGCCCGCTGCCGGCGTGGCGAAAGCGCCAGCGCTCGGGCGCTTGCAGATAGCCAAAGCGCAGGCAGCGGTGAGAATCCAAGTCGGCCACAGCCTCGGGCTGGCCCGCTTCGGCCAGATAGGCCGGCGAGGCACAGAGCCGGTAGTGGATGGGTGCCAGGCGCCGCGCCACCAGGCCTGGCGAGGGCGTGCCGGTCAGGCGCAGCACCACATCAAAGCCTTCCTCGGCCAGGTCGACGTAACGGTCATTCAAACCCAGCACCACCTGCAGCTGCGGGTGCTGGCGGCAAAAGCCGGCCAGGAGTGCGGTCAGCTGCAGATTGCCGAAGGAGGTGGAGGTGCTCAGGCGCAAGAGGCCGCGTGGTTGTTCGCGCCGGTCGCGCAGCTCGGCATCCAGGGCCAGGGCATCGTCCAGCAGGCGCAGGGCGCGCTCGTACACCGCCTGGCCTTCGGGCGTGGGGCTCAGGCTGCGGGTGCTGCGATGCAGCAGGCGCGTGCCCAGCTCGGCCTCCAGCCGGCTGATCTGCTTGCTCAGCGCCGATTTGCTGCTGCCCACCAGTCGTGCGCCGGCCGAGAAGCTGCGCGTCTCGACGATGCGGACAAAGCTCTGCAAGTCTTCCAAACGCCCCATGCTCGCCCCTTTCTCGGTCGATCCTGCTTGCTTCATTGTTTCTTTTTTGGAAACCTTGAAGTGAATCAATCGTGGATTGTGGATTGATTCGACGATTTTTACAGTGGGTGCCTTCTGTTGACTGAATGAATGAACGAGGGCGGCGCCCGCGCCGAAAGCTGATGAACTCTGTTGCTCCGCATGCTGTGACGCATTCCCCCTGTCCCTCGGCTGTGGCCGAGCCGCCGCCCATCGCACCGCGCAGGCTTCAGGGGGCGACGGTGGGGCCGGACGGCCTGGCGCGGCCCGAGCTGGCCGGTCGGGCTTTGCCCTGGTTCTTCATCCTGTTCTGGAGCAGTGGCTACCCCATGGGCAAGCTGGGCCTGGCCCATGCGGCGCCGCTGAGCCTGCTCAGCCTGCGCTTTGGCCTGGCGGCCCTGCTCTTGCTGGCCATCACCGGCTTCAGCCGGGCACCCTGGCCGCGCTCGGCGCGGGCTTGGCTGCATCTGGGCCTGGTGGGGCTTTTGATCCAGGTGCTGCATTTCGCTGGGGTCTATCAGGCCATGCGATGGGGCCTGCCCAGCGGTGTGGCGGCGCTCTTGATCGGACTCATGCCCCTGCTGACGGCTTTGGGCGGCCATCTCTGGCTGGCCGAACGTATCCGGCCTCGCCAGGCTTGGGGCCTGGCCTTGGGTTTGGCGGGTGTAGGCCTGGTGGTGCTGGCCAAGCCTATCGCCCAGCAGGGTGCGGGGGACGGCGGCACGGCGGGGCTGGCCTACGGCATGGGTCTGCTGGGCTTGGCCGGTTTGGTCCTGGGCACGCTGTACCAGAAGCGCTTCTGCGCCGGTATGGATTTGCGCAGCGGCAGCGCGATCCAGATGACGGTGGCGGCGCTGGCGATGCTGGGCCTGGCTGGGGCGGTCGAGGGCGGCGTGCAGGTCGAGTGGCGCAGCGAGCAACTCTGGTGGGTGCTGCTGTGGCTGGCCGGGGTCAATTCGATTGGTGCCTTCAGCCTGATGTTCAGCATGGTGCGGCGCGGCTCGGCCAGCCGGGTGGCGGCGCTGTTCTTCCTGATCCCGGCCATGTCCACGCTGATGGGCTGGGCCTTGCTGGGCGAGGCCTTGCCGGCCTTGGCCTTGTTGGGCCTGGCGGTGTCGGCGGCTGCGGTCTTCTTTTCCGCGCGGACGCAGGCTTAGGGCCTGCACGGATAATGGCCGCAATGTTTCTTGGAGTTTGAGTCATGCAGTCTCTCGACAACCCCGCGCAGGATCGCGAAATCGGCCGCCGCAGCGATGCTGGCGATGCCAGCACGCAGGACAGCACCCGCACCGACGACACCCGCATCGGCGCCGTCCGCCCCTTGATCTCGCCGGCCCTGCTGCTGGACGAGTTGCCGCCGCCGGACAGCTCGCTGCAGCTGGTCGAGCAGGCGCGCCGCGACATCAGCGATGTGCTGCATGGCCGCGATGACCGCCTGCTGGTGGTGGTAGGCCCATGTTCCATCCATGACCACGACCAGGCCATGGACTACGCCCGCCTGCTCAAGGACCTGCGCGCCGAGCTGCAGAAGGACCTGCTGATCGTCATGCGCGTGTACTTCGAGAAGCCGCGCACCACGGTCGGCTGGAAGGGCTACATCAACGACCCGCGCCTGGATGGCAGCTTCCACATGAACGAAGGCCTGCGCCTGGCGCGCAAGCTGCTGCTCGATGTGACGGCCTTGGGCCTGCCGGCCGGCACGGAGTTCCTGGACCTGCTGTCGCCGCAGTACATCAGCGATCTGGTGTCCTGGGGCGCCATTGGCGCGCGCACGACCGAGAGCCAGAGTCACCGCCAGCTGGCCTCTGGCCTGTCCTGCCCGGTGGGCTTCAAGAACGGCACCGACGGTGGCATCAAGGTCGCCAGCGATGCGGTGCTGGCTGCCCGCGCCAGCCATGCCTTCATGGGCATGACCAAGATGGGCGCGGCCGCCATTTTTGAGACCCGCGGCAACGACGATTGCCACATCATCCTGCGCGGCGGCAAGGCGCCCAATTACGACGCGGCCTCGGTGGCTGCCGCCTGCGAGGCCATGCGCAGCGCCGGCCTGCGCGAGCAGGTGATGGTGGACTTCTCTCACGCCAATTCGAGCAAGAAGTTCGAGCGCCAGATCGATGTCGGCCGCGATGTGGCGGCGCAGATCGCGGGTGGCGAGCAGCGCATCACCGGTGTGATGATCGAATCGCATCTGCAGCCGGGCCGGCAGGACCTGGCCGAGGGCCAGACCAAGCAGGATCTGCTGCCCGGCGTCTCCATCACCGACGCCTGCCTGGGCTGGTCGCAGACCGAGCCCCTGCTGCGCGAGCTGGCGGCGGCAGTGCGCGCGCGGCGCGGCTGAGCGGGCAGGCCCCCGAGCCGAAACGCATCCGAACTGGATCGAGGGCGACCGCTGGCGGTCGCCCTTTTTTTTCATGGGCCTGGGTTCGTCTCAGCTCGCTTCCTTTCGCGCCCGCCGGCCGCCGCTGGCGCTGCGTGGCTTCACTTGGTCGCAAGGCGCTGGGACGCCAGCGCGGGGCTTTCTAGAGTTCAGTCATCGCCACTCACTGAACCCGAAAAGGTCCTGCCATGAACAAAGAGACTTCCTTCCACCGCCCAGCCGCTGCGGCGCGCCGACTGATCGGCTTGGCTGCGGCCTGCCTCGTGCTCAGCGGCAGCTGCAGCCTGTCGGCCCTGGCCGCAGATGCACCGGTCACCGCGGCCTCTGCGCCGGCTGCTGCGGTCGACATGGAGCTGGAACTCAGCGGCATCGCCAGCAGCGAGGGCCAGATCCTGGTCAGCGTGTTCGCCTCGCCCGAGGATTGGCTCAAAAAGCCGGTGGCCGTGGCCAGCGCCCCGGCCAGCGCGCAAAAAGATGGGCGTTTGGTGATCAAGCTGGCGGCTCTGCCGCTCGGCCGCCTGGCTCTGAACGTGGCGCACGACCTCAACGGCAATGGCCGCCTGGACATGAATGCCATGCGCCTGCCGATCGAGCCTTTTGCTTTCTCCAACAACGCCACCAGCATGTTCGGCCCGCCCAAGTTCGAGGCTGCGCTGTTCGAGGTGAAGGCCGGGGCACGCCTGAGCGTGTCTTTGAAGTGAGCGGTGCAGCGCAAGGAGTGGATGCGATGAGCATGACGATGATGCAAAGACGTGATTGGCTCAAGCTCGGTGCCGCCAGTGGCCTCGCTTGGACGGGGCTGCAAGAGGCCATGGCCCTGGGCCTGGGCGCGGCGGCTTTCGCCAGCGGGGCGCCGGAGCTGGCGCCGCTGCAGGGCCTGCGCGGCCAGGATCTGGATGCCCGTGATCTGCAGATCGAAGGCCGCCTGCCTGACGGGTTGCGCGGCACCTACTACCGCAACGGACCGGGCCTGATGGCCCGCGGTGAGGAGCGCTACCGCCATTGGTTCGATGGCGATGGCCTGGTGCAGGCCTGGACATTCGGTGGCAGCGCCGGACGCGGCCAGGTGGCGCACAAGGCGCGTTTTGTGCAGACGCGCAAGTTCAAGGCCGAGGCGGAAGCCGGGCGTTTTCTGCTGCCGGCTTTCGGCACGGCCATCCCGCCGCGCATGGCCATCCAGAATGCCGACAGCCTGAATGTGGCCAACACCAGCGTGCTCTTGCTGAATGGCCGGCTCCATGCGCTGTGGGAGGGCGGCAGCGCCTACGAGCTGGACCCGCAAACCCTGGCCACGCGTGGCCCTCGGGCCTGGTCGCCCGAGCTGACCGGCATGCCGTTCTCGGCCCACCCCAAGGTGGAGCCGGACGGAACGGTCTGGAACTTCGGCACGGCCGGGGATCGCATGGTGGTCTACCAGATCTCGGCCCGGGGTCAGGTCTTGCGCAGCGAGGTCTTCGAGTCACCGGTGCCCGTGCCCATGGTCCACGACTTCGCCATGTCTCAACGCTTTCTGATCTTTCTGCTGCCCCCGATCCAGCTGGACATGGCGGCCGTGCGCGGCGGCCAGAGCATGCTGGATTCCATGCGCTGGCAGGCGCAGGACGCGACCCGGGGGCTGGTGGTCGACAAGGCTGATTTCAGCCGTCGGCGTGTCTTCGAGATACCGGCCAGCCTGGTGTTTCACTTCGGCAATGCCTGGGACGAGGGCGCGGCCGGTGCCGAGACCTTGCACCTGGACTATGTGGAGTCTCGCCCGCTGCCTCAGGTCAATGCGGAGCTGCAGCAGGTCATGCGCGGCGAGCGGCCCGTGCCGCAGAGCTCGCAGCCGCGCTTCATGCGTTTGCAGATGGGGGCGGCGGCGCCCGGTGCGGCGGGTATGCAGCCCTCGGCGCCCGGCCGCATCAGCCTGCAGTCGCGCAGCGAATCGGTGGAGTTTCCGGTGGTGGACCCGCGTGTGGTCGGGCAGCGCCACCGCCATGTCTACTACCCGACGGCCGTGGACCTGGGTTCACGCTGGGGTTACAACGGTCTGATGCACCTGGATCTGGAGACCGGGCGCCGCGAGCGCTTTGCCTTTGGCCCCGAGGTGGTGTTGGAGGAGCATGTGCTGGTGCCCAAACCGGGCACGCCGCAAGGCGCGGCCGGTGAGGGCCAGGGCTGGCTGCTGGGCCTGGGTTATGACTGCCGCCGCCAGCGCAGTTTTGCCAGCGTTTTTGACGCTCAGGCGCTCAGCGCAGGCCCCTTGGCCCGGGTGTGGCTGCCGTATTGGGTCACGTACGGCTTCCACGGCAAGTTCTACGCGGCATGAAGCGGCAACAGCGCCATCGAACTTCTTCACGCTTGCGCCCTTGAGGAGCGGCGCCTGAGTTCAGCACGGCATGCCGAGCCCGGTAGCGCTCGGGCTCGACTTCGGGCTCGGCTTCTGCCGGCTTCAGCGCTGGCTGCTGCTCAGCTCGGCGACCACGGCATCGTTGGTCATGCCGCTGTGCAGATGAATGGCGCTGCGCTCACTGTGGCTGTCTTCGCACTCGAAGGCGCCACCGCTCAGGCCCACCAGGGTCAGCACGGCGATGGCCGTGATCCAGGACTGCGGGTCGCGCAGCGCACGCAGGGCGGCCGAGACACCGAAACGTTCATCGCCGGCGTGGCCATGCACGCGCCGGTGCGCTGGTTTGCGGCCCGATTCCAGGCTGGTGCGAGCGACCCAGCTGGGCAGGGTGGAGGCCCCGCCTGCGGTTTGCACTTGAACAGGGCTGGGGGCTGCGCTCGAAGGCTTGGTGGTGTGTGCGGCGGTGAGAGTGGCAGTGCTTGCGGCGGTGGGTCGGCTCAGGTTCATCGTCAGGGCTCCAGGAGGCTTGCTTGGGCTTGGCTGCTGATGCGGACATCGCGTGTTCCGTCGCAGCGTTGCGGCAACTGTATAAACAAACAGCTGTATGTGCAAACAGTATTTTTCACGGAGGGGTTTGCGTTCCAAGGCGTGACCCAGGCCAGACTCTGGGGGTCGGGCGCTGCTCCCGGGCCAGGGGGCCTAGAGCGTGGTCGATAATGCGGGCCTCGCAGCGCTGCCCGGGCTGCGCTGTTTCTTCATCTTTTTTGACCTCCCGACGCACCATGACCCAAGACGAACTCAAGACCCTGGTTGGCCAAGCCGCTTTGCAGTATGTGGAGCCCGGCAGCATCGTCGGCGTGGGCACCGGCTCGACGGTTGACAAGTTCATCGATGCCTTGGCCGCCAGCGGCATCCAGGTGGCGGGCGCTGTGTCCAGCTCGGTGCGTTCGACCGAACGCATGAAGGCCCTGGGCATTGCCGTGCTCGACGCGGCCGAGGTGCAGGGCCTGGGCGTCTACATCGACGGCGCCGATGAGATCGACCATGGCGGCCACATGATCAAGGGCGGTGGCGCGGCGCTGACGCGCGAGAAGATCGTCGCCGATCTGGCGCAGAAGTTCGTCTGCATCGCCGACGAATCCAAGCTGGTCCAGACCCTGGGCAAGTTCCCGCTGCCGGTCGAGGTCATCCCCATGGCTGCCGCCCAGCTGGCGCGCCGCTTTGCGGCCCTGGGTGGCGTGGCGACGCTGCGCGCCGGTGTGGTCACCGACAACGGCTGCCACATCCTCGACGTCACCGGCCTGAAGATCAGCGACCCGGTCGCCTTTGAGGCCGATGTGAACCAGTGGCCCGGTGTGGTCACCATGGGTGTGTTTGCCCGCAACCGCGCCCAGGTCTGCCTGCTGGGCACCTCGGAAGGCGTGAAGACCTTGAGCTTCTGATTCGCCGATTCGGGCTCGCACAAGAAAAAAGCCGGCGCATCGCGACCGGCTTTTTTGTGCCTGGGCCTCGCTCAGGCCCAGATCCCTGAGTCTGTCTCAGTGGCGCCGCGTCGGGCTGCCGCGTTCCAGGCGGAACACGCCGATGGCTTCGGCCAGGCGCGAGGACTGATCGCGCAGGCTCTCGGCCGCCGCAGCCGATTCCTCCACCAGGGCCGCATTCTGCTGGGTCATTTGATCGAGCTGGGTGACGCCGGCATTGATCTGGTGGATGCCATCGCTTTGCTCGCGCGCCGAGGCGCTGATCTCGCCAATGATGTGGGACACGCGCTGCACGCTGGCGACGATCTCGTCCATGGTGTTGCCGGCGTCCTGGACCAGGCGGGTGCCCGATTCGACCCGCTCAACGCTGGCGCCGATCAGGCTCTTGATCTCGCGCGCGGCCTCGGCCGAGCGCTGGGCCAGGGAGCGCACCTCGCTGGCCACCACGGCAAAGCCGCGGCCTTGCTCACCGGCTCGGGCGGCTTCCACGGCCGCATTCAGCGCCAGGATGTTGGTCTGGAAGGCAATGCCATCGATGGTGCCGATGATGTCGCCGATACGGCGCGAACTGTTGCTGATCTCTTCCATGGTGCTGACCACCTGGCCCACCACGGTGCCGCCGCGTTGCGCCACCTCGGCCGCGGTGCCGGCCAGCTGGTCGGCGGTGCTGGCCGACTCGGCCGTCTGCTTGACCGTGCCGGTCAGCTGCATCATCGAGGCCGCCGCCTGCTGCAGATTGGAGGCGGTTTGCTCGGTGCGGGCGGACAGGTCGTGGTTGCCGGTGGCGATCTCGGCGCTGGCGGTGCTGATGCTGTCGGTGGAGCTGCGCACCTCGCCGATCAGTTTGAGCAGCGAGGCTTGCATCAGGCGCAGCGAGTTCAGCAACTGGCCGGTTTCGTCGGCGCCGCCGGCCGGGATCGGGTGGCTGAGGTCAAAGTTGGCAATCGCCTCGGCCGCGCCCACGGCTTCTTGCAGAGGTCCGGTGATCGAGCGGGTCAGCCACAGGGCGAGGCCAGCGCCCACGGCGGCGGCACACAGGGCGAAGACGATCAAGCCGGTGCGGGCCGTGCTGTTGTTCGATTCAATGCGTTTGGCGGCAGCATCGAGCTGCTCCCGCTGCAGCTGCACGATGGCCTTGATCTGCTCTTGGAACTGCGCTGCCGCCGGTTGGAATTTGCTTTCGAACAGCTGCTTGGCGCCCTCGGCATCGCCGCCTTTCTTGGCCGCTGTGACGGCATCGCGGGCGCCCAGGTAGTTCTTGCGTGCCTCGGAGAGCGCGGCGAACATGGCCTTTTCCTGGCTGGTCGTCATCAGGGTTTCCAGCTGCTTTTGCAGCTCGCCGGATTGCTTGGTGGACTCGGCCGCGCCGGCGGCAAAGAAGTCCGCCAGGCTGGCGTCGGCACTGACAGCGATGGCGCTGGTGCGGTTCACGCCGTTGGTGATGTTGCGGTACCAGTCCGAGGCCGCGCGTTCGGCGACCAGCGAGTCCTGGTAGATCACCTCCGACTCGACCGCGACTTTGTAGAGTGCCCAGTAGCCCAGGGCGGAGCCGCCAAAGGAGATCAGCAGGACCAGGCCCAGTACGGCGCCCAGTCGTTGGCCGATGGAGCGGCCCTTCAAGTTGGAGGAGGTTGGTGTTGTCATGGGGTTACCCGCGCAGTGGACAAGGAATGGGCCGCTCGCCCCATCCTGAAGGGGCGAGCGAACCGCGTCACTCCTCTTATCGGCCGCACCGAGCACCAACTGAGTGCGATGCCCTTCGAATGTGCGAAATGCAGCCATCGGCTGCATCTGCCCGTTCTTGAGCTCAGCCCTTGGCGCGTTGCTGGCGCAGGGCGAAGCGCGCCGGATCGATGGCCTCGACCAGGCTGGCCTCCAGCGGCAGCGGCGCGCCCGTCACCTGGGCGGCCAGCACCTGGGCGCACAGGGCGGCCCAGCTGATGCCGCGCGAGCCCATGCCCATGCACACGGCCAGGCCCGGCCGCCGGGGCAGGAAGCGCAGCTGATCGGGCAGGGCGCCATCGCCCAGCACCGGCAGGCCGCCCACCAGGGGCAGGCGGTCGGCCGTGGCCAGGCGCCAGCCGACCCGGCCGCCCTGGGCTTGCAGCGACCGATCGTCGGGCGCCAGGCCAGCCAGCTCGCTGAACTGGGCCAGGTTTCGGGCATGGTCGGCCTCGCGCAGATCGGGGTCGAGATCGCCGTCCTGGCTGGTGGCGCCGCACCACAGGCCCTGGGCTGTGTCGGCGATGGCATAACCCAGGCCGGCCACCGGCAGGCGCGGCCGCATGCGGGTGTTGAGCGCTGCGGGCAGCTCGGGCACATGGCTGAGTTGGCCGCGCAGCTGCAGCAGGGGCAGAGGCAAGTCGGGTGCCAGTGCCTGCAGCAAGGCCTGCGCCCGGTGGCCGCCGGCCAGCACCAGCAGCGGCGCCTCGCCGATCAAGGTCTTTTGTTCGTCCCAGGCCTGCCAGCCGCCATCGGCGGCCTGCCGCAGCTGCGCGACCTGTTGGCCCAGGCGCAGCTGTGCGCCGCTCTCGGCCAGCAGATGGGCCACCCATGCCGGTGGCGGCAGGGCGCCGCCGCCGGGGTAGAGCCAGGCCGGGTGCCGCAAGGCGAGGCCGCTGAGTTCAGAGGCCGCCGCCGCGTCCAGCGCCTGCACGTAGTCGGGTGGCAGCCCGAGTCCAGCCAGCTGGGCCTGCATCTGCGCCAGCGTCAGCCGGGTCTCAAGACGAAGCAGGCCTTGCTGCAGCCAGGGCAGGGCGGCCCCATGCTCGCGCAGCACCCGCTCGGTTTCCAGCGCGGCGGCGCGGTTGAAGCGGGCGTGGACGCCGTCATCGGGGTTGAGCGTGCCGTGGAACAGGCCGCCGGGGTTGCCCGAGCTGGCCTGGGCCGCCGCCGCATGCTCATCGATCACCGTGCTGAGGATGCCGCGCTGCGCCAGAGCCCAGGCGCAGGCCGCACCGGCCAGGCCGGCGCCGATGACCAAAGCGCGGCGCGCGCCCGGCGCCAGGGCCAGGCGGCCGGCGGGTTTCTGCGGCTGATGGCGCGGTGCATAACGCGCCACACACATGCCGCCCTTGTTGGCAAAGCCGCGCTGGCGCTCGACCTGGAAGCCGGCCGCAGCCAGGCCTTCGCGCACCTGCGGCGCCACGCTCCAGGTGCCGGCGCTGGCGTCCGGCGCGGCCAGGCGGCCGAGGGCTTTGAGCAGGTAGACGTCCCACATCTCGGGGTTCTGCTTGGGGTTGAAACCATCGAGGTAGAAAGCGTCCACCTCGGCCACCAGCTCGCGCAGCCAGGCGCGGGCATCGCCCAGGCAGAGCAGCAGCTGCACGCGCCCGCCCTCGAAGCTCAGGCGGTGCAGGTCCGGCGTCAGCGGGGGCCAGGCGGCGTGCAGGGCCGCAGCCAGCTCGGCCAGTTCGCTGCCGGCGTGGGCACGCTGCAGATCCTCGCCTTGCAGCGGGTGTTTCTCGATGCTGATGAAGACCAGGCGCTGGCAGCGCGCCGGGTCCTGGCGCCAGGCATCCCAGGTGGCCAGGAAGTTGTTGCCCAGGCCGAAGCCGGTCTCCAGGATCACAAACTCCTCGCGCCCGGCCCAGCGCCCGGGCAGGCCGTTGGCGCCCAGGAACACATGGCGCGACTGCGGCAGGGCGCCGGCGCGGCTGTGATACACATCGCCAAACTCGGGCGCCAGGGGCGCCAGCGGGTCGGAAAAATCGATGCGGGCCGGCCGCAGCGGGCCGGCATGGGGTTTGCGACTCATGCTCAGTTCAAAGAGGACAAGAGGGGCCCGAGCAGCCACAGCAGACTGGCCGCCAGGGCCAGTGAGCTCAGTAGCACGGCGCCCACGATCAGGGCAAAGCGCCGGCCGCCGGCCAGCCAGGCGGTGATGATGCGGGTCAGGCTGTTGCTGGCGATCGCAGCCAGCACGCCCTGGCACATCAGCGGGGCGTCGATCTGCCCGGCCTGGGCCAGGCCGGCCATGGAGGCCACCGGCGCATGGGCATCGGCCAGGCCGGCCAGGGCCACGGCGCCGAACAAGCCCGAGCTGCCGAACTGCCGCTCGGCCCAGCTGACGCCCACCGTCACCACGCTCAGCAGCAGGGCGATCAGCGCCGCCTCTTTCAGGCGCAGCGGGCCGCCGCGCTGGGGCTCGCTGCCGGCCTTGCCGGCGCCACCATCTTGATAGGCGCGCCAGGCCAGGCTCAAGCCTGCACCGCCGGCCACCAGCACGCCGGCCAGTCCCAGGGGCAGGAAATGCATCGCGGCCTGCGGCGCCAAGGCCAGCAGCATCAGGCTGGCCTGCAGCCAGGTGGCGGCCGTGGACATGACAGCGCCGGCGGCGCAGGCCCGAAAGATGGCCGGCTCCGCCCGCGCGCGATGGCCCATGGCCGCGATGGTGGCGGTGCTGGACACCAGGCCCGACATCAGGCCCGAGAGCGCCAAGCCGGCCTGCGCGCCCAGCAGGCGCAGCGCCACGTAACCAAAGGCCTGCAGGGCCAGCAGCAGGAGCATCAGGCCCATCAGCGAATGTGCCTTCATGCCCGCCAGCCAGGGCAGGGGTTCGGTCGGCATCAGGGGCAGCACCACCAGGGCCAGGGCGGCCAGCAGCAGGCCGTCGTGCAGCTCGTCCTCGCGCAGCATGCGGGTGGCGAAGCGGTGCAGGGCGGTGCGGGCGCTGAGCAGGGCGGTCAGGGTGACGGCGGCTGGCGCGCCCAGCAGCGGCGCCTGCACGCAGAGCACGCCGATCAGATAGGTGGCCAGCAAGGCCATCTCGGTGGTCAAGCCTGGATCGCGTTCGCTGCTGCGGAAGTAGGCCATGGCCGCCAGCACCGTGACCGCCAGCGCGCCCACCGCCACCAGCCCCGGCACGGCCAGGCCATGGGCCAGGGCGCCGGCCAGGGCAGCGATGGTGAAGGTGCGCAGGCCCGCGGGCTCTTGCGCGCGCGTGCCGGCATGGCCGCGGCCCTTGTGGCGCTCACGCTCCAGGCCGATCAAGAGCCCGCTGCCCAGCGCCGCCATCAAGCCCATGGCCAGGTCGGCCTGGGCGCCGAATGCGTGTTCCAGCAGGTTCATCCGAGGCTGACCGTTTCTCCGTGCTGCGGCACACGCACGCGCCAGCCGAGTTCGTCCTGGATGCGGCTGCGCAAGGCGTCGCTGGCGGCGGGCTCGCCGTGCACCACAAAGACCTGTTCGGGCGCGCGCTTGAAGCCGCGCAGCCAGGCCATCAGGCCGTCGGCATCGGCATGGCCCGAGAAGCCTTCGAGGTGGCTGATCTCCGCATTGACCGGCACATACTGGCCGTGCAGCTTGATCTGGCGCTCGCCGGCCACCATCTTGGCGCCGCGGCTGCCGCCGACCTGGAAGCCCGGAAAGGCGATGTGGTGCCGCGGCAGCGGCGCCATGGACTCGATGTGGTTGAGCACCCGGCCGCCGGTGGCCATGCCGCTGGCCGAGATGATGATGGAGGGCGGGGTGCGCGGGCTGCTCATGCTGCGGGCGAGCTTCATCGACTCGGCGGCCTTGCTGACCATGCGCACGCCGTCGCACAGGCCGCGCGCGTCCGAGGCCGGAATGCGCAGCAGCTTCTGGTGCTTGACCGTCAGCTCGGTGGCTTCGATGGCCATGGGGCTGTCCAGGTAGATGGGCACGTCCAGATCCAGCTCGCCTGCTTCGCGCAGACGTTGCAGCACCAGCAGCAGGGCTTGCGCCCGGCCGATGGCGAAGCTGGGCAGCAGCACGCTGCCGCCGCGCCGGAAGGTCTGCCGCAGGATCTGCGCCAGGCGCGCCTGCACATCCTCGGGCGGGTGCTGGCGGTTGCCGTAGGTCGATTCGATCAGCAGCACATTGGCCTCTTCCAGGCGTTGCGGTGCCGGCATCAGCAAGTCATTGCTGCGGCCGACATCGCCGCTGTAGACCAGGGTGCGGCCGGCGTGGCGCACGCTGATGGCGCAGGCGCCCAGCAGATGGCCGACTGGGGTGAAGCGGATCTCGGCCGCGCCGAGCTTGAGCCGGCCATCGCGGTGGATGCCGACGAAATGCTCGATTGCTTTTTTGGTCTCGTTGACGGTGTAGAGGGGCAGGGCTTTCTCGTGCCTGGAGGTGCCGTGGCGGTTGGCCTGGCGCGCGTCTTCTTCCTGCAGATGGGCGCTGTCCAGCAGCAGCACCTCGCACAGATCGCGCGTGGCCGGCGTGGAAAACACCTGGCCACGAAAGCCCTGGCGGCGCAAGGCCGGGATGTAGCCGCTGTGGTCCAGATGGGCATGGCTGAGCAGCACCGCATCGATGCTGGCGGGCGCCACGCCCAGCGGCGCCCAGTTGCGTTCGCGCAGGGTCTTGAAGCCCTGGAACAGGCCGCAATCGAGCAGCAGGCGCTGCTGGTCCAGCTCCAGCAGATGGCGCGAGCCGGTCACGCAATCGGCGGCGCCGAGAAAGCTCAGCTTCATGGTGCTCATGTCGGGGCTCCCAGGGTTTGCAAGGCGTCCGATTCCAGCACCTGCGCGGCCGGCCCGTCTTGATGCAGGGCAAGGCTCAGCGCACGCGCCACGGTGTCCGCTTGAATCGGCCGCCAGCGCGCCGGGATCAGCGTGCCCAGGGGCTGCATCAGGCGCAGGCCCCAGCGCTCACCGGGGCGGCGAGCCTGGCCCAGGGCTTCGCGCTCGCCGGCCAGCAAGGACGGGCGGGCGATCACCAGACGCTTGAAATGCAAGCCCTTCAAGGCCTGCTCCATCTCGCCCTTGACCCGGTTGTAGAACACCCGCGAGGCCGGATCGGCGCCCAGGGCCGACACCACGGCGCAGCGCCGCGCACCGCCGGCACGCGCCACGCGGGCAACATGGAGCACGGCCTCGAAATCGACCTCGCGAAACGCCTCTTGCGAGCCCGCTGCCGCGATGGTGGTGCCCAGGGTGATGTAGATCTCGTCGGGCGCCGGGATGTGGGCCGGGCCCAGATCGGGGCGGCCGAAATTGACCCGGTGCAGGGGCAGGCGCGGGTGACGACCCAGCTCGGGCGCCTCACGCCGCAGCAGGGCATGGACCTCCAGCGGCCGGCTCAGCAGCTGGCCCAGCAGGGCCCGCCCGACCAGGCCGGTCGCACCGGCGATCCATACTTTGGGCAAGGGGCGGGTGGACGGCGAGGCGCTGGGGGGCAGGGGCGGGTTCATGGCTGCGCATCCTACGTCCGCGGGCCGTGGGCGGAAAAAAGAAAAGCCCAGCGCAGGCTGGGCTTGAGCTCGCGGGCCCTGAGCGATGCTCAGAGGCCTGCGGTGGGACTGCAGCGCTGGATTCAGCGCTTGGGCGAGGTCAGGCGTGCACCCTGGCCGCGGCCGGCGCCGCCACCATTGCCACCACCACCACCGCCACCACCTTGGGGACGACCGCCGCCGCCAGCACCCCCAGGGCGACCCGAGGAGGCCGGGCGACCACCCCCGCCCCCGCCCCCACCGTGGCCCGAGCCACCATCACGTGAACCGCCATCACGCGAGCCGGCGCCAGGTCGGCCGCCGGGGCGTCCACCGCCGCCGCCGCCGCGCGAGTTGCCACGGCCACCGCCGCCGCTGCGCGAGCCATTGCCGTTCAAGATCATGCGGCCCAGCACGATGGGTTCCGGGCGTTCGCTCGGATCGGGGGCAAAGCCGTTGACCACTTCCTTGGGGATCTCGCGCTTGATCAGCTTTTCGATCTCACGCAGGAAGCCGTTTTCGTCCACGCAGACCAGGCTGACCGCCTCGCCCTGGGCGCCGGCACGGCCGGTGCGGCCGATGCGGTGCACATAGTCCTCGGGGACATTGGGCAGCTCGTAGTTGACGACGTGGGGCAGCTGGTCGATGTCGATGCCACGGGCGGCGATGTCGGTGGCCACCAGGCAGGTCAGATCGCCGCTCTTGAAATCGGCCAAGGCCTTGGTGCGCGCACCCTGGCTCTTGTTGCCGTGGATGGCCATGGCGCTGATGCCCTGGTCATTCAGGTAGTCGGTCAGGCGGTTGGCGCCATGCTTCATGCGGGTGAAGACGAGCACCTGGTGCCAGTCACCGCTCTTGATCAAGTGAACCAGCAGTTCCTTCTTGCGCTCGCGGCCGACCGGGTGGACCTTTTGCGCAATCGACTCGTTGGTCTGGTTGCGGCGGGCCACTTCGATCAGGGCGGGCTGGTTCAGCAGACGGTCGGCCAGGTTCTTGATGTCATCGCTGAAGGTCGCGCTGAACAACAGCGACTGCTTCTTGGCGGGCAGCAGGGCCAGCACCTTCTTGATGTCGTGCACAAAGCCCATGTCCAGCATGCGGTCGGCTTCGTCCAGCACCAGGATCTGAACCTGCGACAGGTCCAGCGTGCCTTGCTGCGCGTGGTCGAGCAGGCGGCCGGGGGTGGCCACCAGGATGTCGACGCCGTCGCGCAGGCGGTTGATCTGCGGCTGCATGCCGACGCCGCCGAACATCACCATGCTCTTCAGGGGCAGGTATTTGCCGTAGGTCTTGACGCTTTCTTCGACCTGGGCCGCGAGTTCGCGGGTGGGGGTCAGCACCAGGGCACGGATGGCGGGCTTGCCGCGCTTGTTCAGCACCGGGGCGCCTTCGCTCAGGCGGTGCAGCAGGGGCAGGGTGAAGCCGGCGGTCTTGCCGGTGCCGGTCTGGGCACCGGCCATCAGGTCACCACCTTGCAAGACGGCGGGAATCGCTTGGGCTTGAATCGGGGTGGGGGAGGTGTAACCAGCGTCGGCGATGGCCTTCAGAAGAGGCGCGGCCAAGCCTAGAGAATCAAAACTCATGGAGTGTGATTTGCGCACGGTGCCCTGTGGGCGCAGCCGCGCCGCGGTGAGCAGGCGCCAGTCTTCGGTGCGCTAAGGAGCGTGCTTGAGCTGAAAAAGGAAACGCCGCGCAAGACTGAGAAGCGCGGCGAGCCTTCGATTATAGGCCGGGCCCGGGGGCGGCCGACCGGGCATTGTTGGCAGGTGCCCCGTCTGGCTGCGCACCGCGTGCGCTTGCGGGCCCAGGCTCAGCTTGTGGCACAGCCTGGCGCTGCGGTTGCAGCTGGGGTTGACGCTGGCAGCGTGGCGGTCGGTCTTGAATTCACCGATCTTGCCCGCCCGTCACGCGAAGCAGCGGCCGAAGCTGCGACAATACGCGGTTGTTTGCCCTCACAGGCCCGTCGGCCCCGTGAGGCGCGGCTGCCGCCGAGCAGCCTGCAGCTCTGCCTCTTTTCAGCAATCCCAGGAAAACTCCCGCCATGGCGCAATACGTCTTTTCCATGAACCGCGTCAACAAGACGGTTCCCCCGAAACGCCACATCCTCAAGGACATTTCCCTGTCGTTCTTCCCCGGCGCCAAGATCGGCGTGCTGGGCCTGAACGGTTCGGGCAAATCGACCATCCTGAAGATCATGGCCGGCGTGGACAAGGAGTACGAGGGCGAAGCGATCCCGATGCCCGGCATCAAGATCGGCTACCTGGAGCAGGAGCCCAAGCTCAACCCCGAGCAGACCGTGCGTGAAGCGGTGGAGGAAGGCATCGGCGGCGTGCTGGCCGCCAAGAAGCGCCTGGACGAGGTCTACGCCGCCTATGCCGAAGAAGACGCCGACTTCGATGCCCTGGCCGCCGAGCAGGGTGAGCTGGAAGCCATCATTGCCGCCGCTGGCAGCGAGAACACTGATCTGCAGCTGGAACTCGCCGCTGACGCCTTGAACCTGCCGCCCTGGGACGCCGTCATCGGTGTGCTGTCCGGCGGTGAAAAGCGCCGTGTGGCCCTGTGCCGCCTGCTGCTGTCCAAGC
The DNA here is from genome assembly GCA_002255955.1 of Burkholderiales bacterium PBB2. Classification (GTDB taxonomy): domain Bacteria; phylum Pseudomonadota; class Gammaproteobacteria; order Burkholderiales; family Burkholderiaceae_C; genus Paucibacter_A. Next base: position 92,657 of record NKIM01000019.1, read on the forward strand.
CTGACATGCTGCTGCTGGACGAACCGACCAACCACTTGGACGCCGAATCGGTCGAGTGGCTGGAGCAGTTCCTGCAGCGCTTCCCCGGCACCGTGGTGGCCATCACCCACGATCGCTACTTCCTGGACAACGCCGCCGAGTGGATTCTGGAACTCGACCGCGGCCACGGCATCCCCTGGAAGGGCAATTACTCCGACTGGCTGGACCAGAAGGAACGCCGCCTGGAGCAGGAGCAGAAGAGCGAAGACGCCCGCGCCAAGGCCATGAAGGAAGAGCTGAAGTGGGTGCGTTCCAATGCCAAGGGCCGTCAGGCCAAGAGCAAGGCGCGTCTGGCCCGCTTCGAAGAGCTGAGCGACGTCGAATACCAAAAGCGCAACGAGACCAACGAAATCTTCATCCCCGTGGCCGAGCGCCTGGGCAATGAAGTGATCGAATTCAAGAACGTCTCCAAGAGCTTTGGCGATCGCATGCTGATCGACAACCTGAGCTTCAAGGTGCCGGCCGGCGCCATCGTCGGCATCATCGGCCCCAACGGTGCCGGTAAGTCGACCCTGTTCCGCATGATCCAGGGCGTGGAAACGCCGGACAGCGGCGAAGTCTCCATCGGCAAGACCGCCAAGCTGGCCTTTGTGGACCAGAGCCGCCAAAGCCTGGATGCCGAGAAGACCGTCTGGCAAGACGTCTCCGGCGGCCTGGACAACATCACGGTCGGCAAGTTCGTGATGCCCAGCCGTGCCTACATCGGCCGCTTCAACTTCAAGGGCAATGACCAGCAGAAGCTGGTCGGCAGCCTCTCGGGCGGTGAGCGCGGCCGCTTGCACCTGGCCAAGACCCTGGCCCAGGGCGGCAATGTGCTGATGCTGGACGAACCGTCGAACGACTTGGACGTCGAAACCCTGCGCGCGCTGGAAGAAGCGCTGCTGGAGTTCGCCGGCTCGGCCATGGTGATCTCCCACGATCGCTGGTTCCTGGACCGCATCTGCACCCACATCCTGGCCTGCGAAGGCGATTCGCAGTGGTTCTTCTTCGACGGCAACTTCCACGAGTACGAAGCCGACAAGAAAAAGCGCCTTGGCGAAGAAGGCGCGCGCCCCAAGCGCATGCGTTTCAAGCCGATCAAGTGATCGCGCAGCGCCAGCTGTAAGGTCAAAAGAAAGAGCGCCCGCGGGCGCTCTTTTCATTGGCGCCGGGCATTCACAGATCTTTACGGCCGGGGCACAGCCGGCTTACGTCGGGGCTTGAAGATTCATTCACCCCAACACCGACGGAGTCCTGTGATGTCCCAACTGAAACTCAAAACCTGGCTGAGCACTGGCATGGTGGCCGCAGCTCTGGCATTCAGCGGCGTGGCGGCCCAAGCCCAGGGGCACGGTGGCCCCATGGGCCATCGTGGCGGCCATGGCATGTCGATGATGCCCATGGGCGGCGGTCATATGGAGCACATGCTCGACATGGTCGATGCCTCCGATGCCCAGCGCGCCCAGATCAAGCAGATCATGGATGCCGCTCACGCCGATCTGAAGGCCCAGCATGAAGGCAGCCGCAAGCTGCATGAGCAGAGCATGGCCTTGTTCACCGCGCCGAACATCGACGCCGCCGCCATCGAATCGCTGCGCCAGCAGATGAATGCCCAGCACGAAGCTGCCAGCAAGCGCATGAGCCAGGCCATGGTCGACGCCGCCCGCGTGCTGACGCCCGAGCAGCGCGCCAAGATGGCCGAGCGCATGAAGAAGATGCAGGCCCGCATGGCCAAGCACATGGAGATGCGCGGCGGCAAGCATGGCGGTTGAGGCGCCGTGACCCGTGGCCTCCTCGTTTATGCTCAGCCCTCATGAAGGGCCTGCGGCCTCGCTGCCGTCTCTGCGGCGCGGGCACCGTGCGGCCCCGGCATTTCCTCTTCACACAAGCACCATGAGTTCCAGACTGCTGCTGATCGACGATGACGCCCGCCTCACCGCCATGCTGGGGGACTACCTCAGTGCGGCCGGTTTCGAGGTGCGAGTGGCCGGCACCTTGGCCGAAGGCCGTGCGGCCCTGGCCGAGCAGGCTTTCGATCTGCTGGTGCTGGACCTGATGCTGCCGGACGGCGACGGCCTGGACTTCTGCCGCGAGCTGCGCGCCGATGCGCTGACGCGCCGCCTGCCGGTGCTGATGCTCTCGGCCCGTGGTGAGCCCATGGACCGCATCCTCGGCCTCGAACTCGGCGCCGATGATTACCTGGCCAAGCCTTTCGAGCCGCGCGAGTTGCAGGCCCGTATCAAGGCCTTGCTGCGCCGTGCCGAGCCGGACACGCCGCCCGACGATGTGCTGCGCTTTGGCCGCCTGGAGATTGACCTGGCCGCCCGCATGGCGCGGCTGGATGGCAAGCCACTCGATTTCACTGGCCACCAGTTCGACTTGCTGGTGGTGCTGGCGCAAAGCCCGGGCCGCGTGCTCTCGCGCGACCAGATCATGGATGCGCTCAAAGGCCATCCGCTCGATGCCTTCGATCGCTCCATCGATGTCCACATCTCGCGCATCCGCGCCTTGATCGAAGACGACCCGAAAACGCCTCGCCGGGTGCTCACCGTGCGCGGCGCTGGCTATGTGTTCGCCCGCAAGCAGGATGCCGACAATGGCCACTGAGTCGCAGTGCTCGCATCTCGCTGTCGTGCGCGCGCTGGCATGAAGTCGCTGTATCTGCGCATCTACCTGACCCTGGTGGTCATCCTGCTGGCCTTTGCCTTCGGCTCGGCCTGGTTGTTCCAGCGCCATATCGAGCAGGAGCGGGGCAATTTTGAAGCCTCGGCCAATGACCGGCTGACGGCCGTGGCCGAGCTGATCCACGGCGCGCTGCCGGCCGCCAGTGCGCCGCGCGCGGAGCAGGCCGAGGCCTTGCAGGAGTGGGGGCAGCGCCTGCACGTGGCGATTGCGCTGCTGGACCGCGAGGGTGAGCGCGTGGCGGCGTCCGAGGAGTTTCTGGATCGCGAGGTCTTGCCTGGCCCACCAACCATCCGCGTGCCGCTGGAAGACGGGCGCAGCCTGCTGCTGATGCGCGGCGGTTTCCGTTTCGGCCCTGGTGCACGCATGGGCCCGGGCATGGGTGGCGGTGGCAGCATGGGCCCCGAGCGGCCCTTCTTCAAGCGCAACGAGGGTCCGCCTGCGCCCTGGGGCTTGCCCTTCCTCGGGCCGCGCCCCAATGGCCAGGTCTTGCTGGTCTTGCTGGTGCTGCTGTTTTTCGGCGTGGCCGTGGGGGCCTACCCCGTGGTGCGCCGGCTGACCCGCCGCCTGGAGGGCTTGAAGTCCGGCGTGGAGCAATTCGGTGCCGGCCAGCTGGCCCACCGGGTGGACGAGAGCGGCAAGGATGAAGTGGCAGCCCTGGCCAGCAGCTTCAACCGCGCGGCCACGCAGATCGAAAGCTTGCTGCGCGCCCAGCAGTCCCTGCTTGCCAATGCCAGCCACGAGCTGCGCTCGCCCCTGGCTCGGCTCAAGATGGCTTTTGCCATGCTGGACAACGCCGGGCCGGAGCAGCGCGCCCGCCTGCAAACCGAGATCCACACCAACATCACCGAGCTGGACGCGCTGGTCGAGGAAGTCTTGTTGGCCAGCCGTCTGGACGCGGCGGCGCGCGGCGCCGAGCCGATGGCGCAGACGCCGCTGCAGGTCGATTTGATGGGCCTGGCTGCCGAAGAGGCCGCCCGCACTGGCGCCGAGTTCCAGCCTGCCCCGGGTTTGGGCGAGTTGCTGGTGCATGGCGATGAGCGCCTGCTGCGCCGCGCCCTGCGCAATCTGCTGGAGAACGGCAAGCGCTATGGCGGCCAGGAGGTCTTGCTGGAACTCGCCCGGGGGGATGCAGGCAGTGCCGAGCTGCGCGTGAACGACCGCGGCCCGGGTGTGCCTGAGGCCATGCGCGAGCGCATTTTTGAAGCGTTTTTCCGCCTGCCCGGTCATGCCGAGCAGGCCGGCGGTGTCGGCCTGGGCCTGAGCCTGGTGCGCCAGATCGCGCAGCGCCACCACGGTCAGGTGCGCTGCGAAGCGCGGCCGGGTGGCGGCAGCGTGTTTGTGTTCAGCCTTCCTGCTGCGACTTCAGCGTCGAACTGAGGGCGCCGGCCGCCTGCTCGCGTTCCTCCTGCCGGTGCACCCAAGCCAGGAAGGCGCTCAGGCCCAGCGCGGCCAGCACCAAGCCGGCCGTGGCGGCCGACCAGAAGCCGCGCGCGCCCTGAAACTCCGCGGGCACAGCCGGGCTGTGGCCGAAGGCCAGCCAGTAGCCGCCGCCCAGGCCCACGCCCCAGATCGCCAGGGCGTAAATGATCATGGGCGCGGTGGCGATGTGGTGGGCGCGCAGCACAAAGGCTGCCAGGGTCTGCCCGGCATCGGCCACGTGAAAAAGCCAGACCCAGAGCAGCAAGGGCAGGGCGGCGCTCAGGATCACCGGGTCGCTGGTGTACAGGCCCAGCACCGCTTCGCGCGTAAAAAACACCAGGGCACCGATCAGGAAGGACACGGCCAGGCCGATCTCCAGCCCATGCCAGCCCAGGCGCCGTGCGCCGGCCGGGTCATGGGCACCGACCGATTGCGCCACCAGGGTGCCGGTGGCATTGGCCAGGGCCAGCGGCAGCATGAACATCAGGCTGATCAGATTGACTGCCAGCTGGTGGCCAGCCACCGGCGTGGCGCCCAGGCGGGCGATGAAGATGGCCATGAAGGTGAAGCCGGTCACTTCGATCAGGATGGAGCCGCCCATGGGCACGCCCAGCTTGAGCAGGGCTCGGATGTCGGGCCAGTGCGGCGCTTGCAGGCCGCCGCGGCGCAGGCCGAAAGGTTCGTAAAACGGGTCGCGCCGCATCCAGGCAAATGCGATGGCCGCCTGCGCCCACATGGCGATGGCCGTGGCCAGGCCGCAGCCAAAGGCACCCAGGGCCGGCACCTGCCATGGGCCGAACGTGAAGCCTTGAATCAGCAAAAGGCTCAGCGGCAGCTTGAGCAGCAGGCCGCCGACCTGCAAGGCCATCACAGCCTTGGGCCGGGACACCGCCACATTGAAGCCGCGGAAGGCGGTGAAGAACAGCGTGGCCGGCAGGCTGGCGGCCAGGGCCATCAGGTAGTGGCCCACCTTGGCTTCGACCTCGGGGCTGGCCTGTGACACGGCCAGAAAAGGCTCGGGCAGCAGCAGGATCAGGCTACCCAAGCCCATCAGGCCCAGGCACAGCCACAGGGTTTGGTGAAGCTGCGCCCCGGCTTCGCGCAGCTGGCCGGCGCCGAACAGGCGGCCGACGATGGGGGAAATGGCCAGCACCACGCCCATCAGGCCGACAAACACCGTGATGTAGATGGCGCTGCCTACGGCCAGCGCGGCCAGATCGACGGCCGAGTAGCGGGCCACCAGCACGGTGTCGATGGTGCTGAAGGCCAGCACGGCCAGTTGCCCGACCAGCACCGGCCAGGCCAGCGGCGCGATGCGACGCAGGCTCTCGAGATGGGCGCGGCCCATCATGGTGCTTCCGCCGGGGGCTGGGCTGTGATCTGCTGCTGGGGGTGGTCCAGGCCGCTGAATTCGCGCGCCCGCTCGGCATAGCGGTTGAAGCGCCAGGCCGTGCCTTCCTGGGTGATGCGGCGCCAGGTGATGCGCTTCTCGGCCGGCGTCATCACCGGCCAGTGCTGCACCTCGTCAAAGGTGCGACCACAGCCCTTGCACAAGGCAGCGCCCTGGCTGGTGGAGCAGATGGCGATGCAGGGCGCATCCGGCGTGCTGTCGTACCAGCGCAGCCAGGCGGCCTTGGCGACGGCGGGCATGCTGTCCTCGTCGCATTCGTGATCGCGGTGGTAGACCAGCAGGCCGTAGACCTCGGCCAGCGCCTGCACCTCGGGGCAGGCGCTCAGGCCGTCGGTCGAAGGCTGACGCTCGCGCCACCAGTTGATGGCGGCTTCGATGTCGGTGATGTGGATGCCGCTCATGGCTGGGTTCATGCGGGCGCGATCAGTAGGCCAGGCCCATGGCCGTGCGGACTTCCCGCAAGGTCTTGCGGGCGACGGCGCGGGCGCGCTCGGTGCCGACTTCGACGATCCATTGCACCTGCTTGGGGTTGGCCAGGTATTCATTGGCCCGCTCGCGCCAGGGCGCTTGCTCCTTCTGGATGGCCTCGATCAAAGGCTTTTTGCAGTCCAGGCAGCCGATGCTGGCCGAGCGGCAGCCCTCGGCCGCCCAAGCGCGGGTGGATTCGTCGCAATAGAGTTGGTGCAGCGGCCAGACCGGGCAGCGGCTGGGTTCGCCGGCATCGCTGCGGCGCACGCGCTGCGGGTCGGTGGGCATGGTGCGGATCTTCTCGTCCACAACCTCGGGCGCATCGCGCATGGCCACGGCGTTGTTGTAGCTCTTACTCATCTTCTGGCCGTCCAGGCCGGGCAGGCGCGCGGTCTCGGTCAGCAGCTCTTGCGGCTCGGGCAGGATGGGCGCATCCGGGCTGTAGATGCGGTTGAAGCGGCGGGCCACCTCGCGCGTCACTTCCACATGGGCGGTCTGGTCTTCACCGACGGGCACGAAGCCGGCCTTGTAGATCAGGATGTCGGCCGCCTGCAGCAGCGGGTAGCCGAGGAAGCCGTAGGTGGCGCCATCGCCCGGCGTGCTGCTGGCGCGTTGCTTCTCGACCGCGTCCTTGTAGCTGGGAATGCGCTCCAGCCAGGAGGTGGGTGTGCTCATGGCCAGCAGGGTGAAGAGCTCCGCATGCTCGGGCATGCGGCTTTGGATAAAGAGCGTGGCCTTCTCGGGGTCGATGCCGGCGGCCAGCCAATCGACCACCATGTCGTAGACATTGCGCTCGATGCTGTTGCGGTTCTGCCGGTCCTGGTACTGGGTGGTCAGGGCATGCCAGTCGGCGACGAAGAAGAAACAGTCGTGTGTGCTCTGCAGGCGAACCCAGTTCTTCAGCGCGCCGTGGTAGTGGCCCAGGTGCAGGGCGCCGGTCGGGCGCATGCCCGAGAGCACGCGCGGGCGTGCGGCGGCAGAAGTCGGTTCAGGAGTAGGCAGGGAGCTCATCGGCGGGCCGCAGCAAAGATCAGGTCGGGCATTGTAGGCAGCTACACTGCCGCCCCATGAAACGCATCGTCATCCTGATCTCCGGTCGTGGCTCCAATATGGAGGCCATCGTGCGCGCCTGTGCGGCCGAGGGCTGGCCGGCCCAGATCGCCGCCGTGATCAGTAACAAGCCTGATGCCGCCGGCCTGAACTTTGCGGCCGAGCACGGCATTGCCACGGCCGTGGTTGACCACAAGGCCTTCCGCCAGCCCGGCATGGATGCACAGCAGGCCCGGGAGGCTTTTGATGCCGAGTTGCAGTGCGTGATCGATGGTTTTGCGCCCGATCTGGTGGTGCTGGCGGGCTTCATGCGCATCCTGACTCCAGCCTTCACCGCCCACTATGCCGAGCGCATGCTCAATATCCACCCCTCGCTGCTGCCGGCCTTCACCGGCCTGCACACGCACGCGCGGGCCCTGGAGATGGGCTGCAAATTCGTCGGCGCCACCGTGCATTTCGTGACTGCCGAGTTGGACCATGGCGCCATCGTTGCTCAGGCCGTGGCGCCGGTGCTGCCGGGGGATGATGAAGACACCCTGTCGGCCCGCGTGCTCAAGCTCGAGCACCGCATGTATCCGCAGGCGGTGCGCTGGTTCGTCGAAGGTCAGTTGCGCCTGGTCGCTGGTCGTGTCGAGCAACTCAGCGGGGCGAGCCAGTCCTTCAGCTGAGCGCGGGGCCGGCCCGTTAGCGGATCATGCCGGCCAAGATGTTGATCAAGAGCGCCAGCACGCCGGTGTTGAACAGGAAGGACAGCAGCGCATGCAGCAGCACCAGGCGCCGCATGGGCCGGGCGCTGACCGCCACATCCGAGGTCTGCGAAGTCGCGGCCAGGGTGACCGCGAAGTACATGAAATCGGTGTAGTCCGGCGGCCCGTCCAGGCCGGGAAACTCCAGGCCGTGCGGGCCGTTTTCTCTTCCTGTGTTGCGGTGATAGAGGCTGGCATAGGCCAGGGCGAACTCCACCGGCAGCAGCAGCCAGCTGCCCGCCACCGTCAACAAGGCCAGCGCCAGGGTGGCGCCGGGCGGTCCGGCCGGCTGGCTCAGCTCCAGGGTGATGGCGGCCAGGCTGGCCAGGGCGCCGGCCGCGGCCAGCAGCAGCACGGCAGCCACGCCATCGGCTTGGGCCACGCTTTTGCGCTGCACATGTTCATGGTCGGCCGCCAGCATCATCTGCAGCACAGCCAGCAAATAAAACCAGACGCCGGCATTCCAACCGCAGAGCAGGCGTGTGCTCAGACTCCAGGTCGACGGGCAAGCCAGGCCGGCAAGCAAACCCAGCCCCAGAGCCAGCAGCAGGCGAGGGCGCAGGCGCAGCTGTTGCAGCCAGCGGGGCAGGCGCATCATCAGGGCGCTGTGTTGCCGTCGCCGTCGCCATTGCCGTTGCGGTCTATGGCGCTGAAGCGCGGCGTCAGCACGCCATCCACCTCCAGGCTGCCAAAGAACATGGCATGCGGCCTCACCCACAGGCCGGTGGCGTTGTAGAGCGGGCGGTAGACCACCAGTGGCTCCAATGTTTCGCTGTGCCGGGCCGTACCGATCACCTCGTACTCGCCGCCCTTGTAGTGGCGGTAACGGCCCAGTGGCGTGGCGGGCAGGGGCGGCAGGTCGTCGGCACTCATCTCGGGGTGACTGGGGTGAGAAGGTAAGGATAAAAGTCAGGGGCAGGCAGGGAAAGCCCGTGGGCCTGGGATAATCGCGCCATGCATCCTAATGCCCTTCTTGAAATGAGCAGCGAGCTTCTGCGCGCTGTGCTCCAGCTGGACTCTCCCGCCGACAGCGTGGTGTCCGCCTTCTTCCGTAAACACAAGGCCCTGGGCCAGCGCGAGCGCCATGCCCTGGCCGAGACCGCCTACACGGTGCTGCGCCAGCGCCCGCTGCTGCAGCATCTGGCCCAGTCGGGCAGCGGCCCGACCGAGCGCCGCCTGGCCATCCTCGGCTGGCAGGGCAATGAAGCCTTTTTGCGCGGTGCCCTGAACACCCAAGAACAGCAATGGCTTGAGCAGGTCCGTCAGATCGATAAGACCCAGCTCGCGCCGCGCCTGCGCCACAACCTGCCCGAGTGGCTGGCCCAGCCTTTGATGGCCCGCCTCGGCGAGGAACAGTTCTGGTCCTTGGCCGCAAGCATGAACGAGCAGGCCCCGCTGGATCTGCGCGTCAACACCTTGAAGGCCAAACGCGAAGAAGCGCAGGCCACCTTGACCGCTGCCGGCATCCATGCCGAGCTGACACCGTTCTCGCCCCTGGGCTTGCGCATCCACGGCAAGCCGGCGCTCAACAAGCTGGAGCTGTTCACCAGCGGCGGTGTCGAGGTGCAGGACGAAGGCAGCCAGCTGCTGGCCCTGATGCTGGACGCCAAGCGCAGCGAGATGGTGGTGGACTTCTGCGCCGGCGCCGGCGGCAAGACCCTGGCCCTGGGTGCGTCCATGCGCAACACCGGCCGGCTCTATGCCTTCGACACCTCGGGCCATCGCCTGGCCTCGCTGAAGCCGCGCCTGGCGCGCAGCGGCCTGTCCAATATCTACCCGACGCAGATTGCCCATGAGCGCGATGAGCGCATCAAGCGCCTGTCCGGCAAGATCGATCGCGTGCTGGTCGATGCGCCGTGCTCGGGCCTGGGCACCTTGCGCCGCAATCCCGATCTGAAATGGCGCCAGTCGCTGCATGCCGTGCAGGAACTGCAGGCCAAGCAGACGGCCATCCTGGCCAGTGCCGCGCGCCTGCTGAAATCGGGCGGCCGCCTGGTGTACGCCACCTGCAGCTTGCTCGATGCTGAGAACGAGGCGATTGCCGAAGCCTTCTCGGCCGCGCATCCGCAGTTCAAGAAGCTCGATGCTGCCGAGGTGCTCAGCCGTGCTCATGTGGCCGACGCCGAGCGTCTGGTGGAAAACGGCTATCTGCGCCTGTGGCCGCACCAGCACCAGACGGACGGCTTCTTTGCTGCCGTTTGGGAAAAGCAGTAACACCCCATCGCCCGTCTGGCGCGTCCTGGAGGCTTGCCGGCCTGTGCTTTGCACGCGGCCGGGCAGGATTCACGCGCGCTTGACCTGGCGCAGTGTTTTGCCCCCTTGTTTTTGGAGTCGTGCGCCTACAATTCGCCGACTCGAATCCGTCTAGTCGCCCAATCCCGGGCAGGATGAGGAAGCCATGAATTTCTTGATGTCGGTACATGATGCGCTGGTCCAGTGGTTGGCGCATGGCCTGCTGGAGGCCAGTGCGTGGCAGATCGTGGCGTTCACGCTCGTCATCACCCACTTCACCATCCTGTCGGTCACCATCTTTCTGCACCGTGCGCAGGCGCACCGTTCGCTGGACCTGGGGCCGATTCCGTCGCATTTCTTCCGCGCCGTGCTGTGGCTGACCACCGGCATGGTGACCAAGGAATTCGTGGCCGTGCACCGCAAGCACCACGCCAAATGTGAGACCGAGGACGATCCGCACAGCCCGCAGACACGCGGTCTGAAGGCCTTGCTGCTGACCGGTGTGGAGCTCTACCGCGCCGAGGCCAAGAACCCCGAGACCATTGCCAAGTACGGCCTGGGCACGCCCAATGACTGGATCGAGCGCAACGTCTACACCCGCTTCTCCTGGCAGGGCGTGGGCTTGATGCTGATCATCAACCTGGCCCTGTTCGGCGCCATCGGTGCCACGGTCTGGGCGATCCAGATGGTCTGGATTCCGGTCTGGGCGACCGGTGTGATCAATGGCATTGGTCACTACTGGGGCTATCGCAATTTCGAAGCGCCTGATGCCTCCACCAATGTCTCGCCCTGGGGCATCCTGATCGGCGGGGAAGAGCTGCACAACAACCACCACACCTACCCGACCTCGGCCAAGTTCTCGGTCAAGCCCTTCGAGTTCGACATCGGCTGGGGCTACATCCGCGCATTCGAGATGCTGGGTTGGGCCAAGGTCCGCAAGACCGCGCCCAAGCTGCGCCACGGTGACATCAAGCCGGCCGACAAGGACACGCTGGAAGCCATCATCACCAACCGCTACGAGGTGATGTCCAAGTACGGCCGCGGCCTCAAGGCGGCCTGCGCGGCCGAGCTGGCGCGACTCAAGGCCCAGGGCCAGGAGCACAGCGCACAGTGGGCGCAGTTCAAGCTGGCCAAGCGCTGGTCGCACCGCGATGAGGTCAACATCCCGGATCGCCTGCTGACCGAGATTGCCAACGCCCGCGCGGCCAGCCCCACCCTGGACAAGCTGCTGACCATGCGCGAAGAACTGCGTCAGCTCTGGACCCGCACCAATGTCTCGGCCGAACAGCTGGTGGCAGACCTGCAGGCCTGGTGCCGCCGTGCCGAGGAAAGCGGCATTGCCGAGTTGCGCAATTTCTCTATGAGCCTGCGCATGGCGCGGGCCTGAGGCGCGGCTTCAATCGTTGCGTCGTTCCTGCTGCGGCCAAAGAATCAGCGCAGTTTGACCGTTTGTGACGATTGGGTGTGACTGCGGTGACCGCAGGTAAGTCAGAGGTAAAAGGGCGCCCCGAGGGGCGCCTTTTTTACGTCTGAGGACTAGACTGAAGTCACTGCAACGGAGCCATCCATCCCAAACAAGGAGAGTCACCATGAGCATGAACAAGACACGTCTTTTCCGCACCGCTGCCCTGGCGCTGGTTTTGGGCGCTTCGGCCTCGCTGACCCTGGCCGATGTGCAGGTTCGGTTCATCGAGCCTGACAAGTTCACCGACGCCAGCAGTGATTTCGGCCGCCGCGACCAAGAGCCGGTTTTGAAGGAGCTCAAGGCCCATTTGGAGAAGCTGGGCGCGCAGTTGCCGGGCAAGGACTTGGCAGTGGAGATCAGCAATGTCGACCTTGCCGGCGGATGGGAGCCGGTCGGGCGCCGCATGGACATGATCCGCGTGCTGCGCGGCGTCAGCTCGCCCTCGATCGAGCTCAGTTTCAGCCTGAGCGAAAACGGCAAGGTTTTGCAAAGCGGCAAGACCCGGCTGCATGACCTGAACTACATGGTCGGCATGAACCGCTACAACGAAAGCGACCCGATCCGCTACGAGCGCCGTCTGCTGGACGACTGGTTCCGCGAGGAGTTCAAGACCACCTTGGCTGCGGCGAAGAACTGAGGCCAAGCCCCGCTCGGCCACTACGGCCGAGCGCCCATGAAAAAACCCCGCCGGCTTGCGCCTTGCGGGGTTTTTTATGGAAGACCCACACCGAAGGTGTGGGCTCCAAGCCGAATCACTTCAGCTTGGTTTCCTTGTACAGAACGTGCTTACGAGCCTTGGGATCGAACTTCATGAATTCGAGCTTGTTGGTCGTGGTCTTCTTGTTCTTGTCGGTCGTGTAGAAGTGACCCGTACCTGCGGTCGACTCCAGCTTGATCTTTTCGCGTGCGCCTTTGGCCATGATGATGCTCCTTGATTCTCAGTTCTAGATCAGAGCTCGCCCTTGGCGCGCAGATCGGCGACGACTTGGTCGATACCGACCTTGTCAATCAAACGCAGAGCAGCATTGCTGATACGCAGACGAACCCAGCGGTTCTCGGTTTCCAGGAAGAAACGGCGGTACTGCAGATTCGGCAGGAAGCGACGCTTCGTTTTGTTGTTGGCGTGAGAAACATTGTTTCCCACCATGGGCTTCTTGCCCGTGACTTGACAGACGCGTGCCATGACGCTTCTCCGGTTTGATTTTTTTTGACCAGCCGTCTCTGCTGAGATTTGTGCTGAATTCATTCAGCAGTTCGCATCTGCAAACTTGAGACGGCCACATGACCGCGATATGCCTGCCAAACCTGTTCAAGCGCACCGGGTTTGCACCTTGGCGGCACTTGTCTGGGCGCGGTCCATCCAGCAAGCAAGCCTAAGAGTATAGCCGAAAACGAAAAGGCACGCCAGATTGGGCGTGCCAGGGTATCGCGATGCCCGGCATCGCAGGGGCCTGTGATGCCGGGTGGGTGAGGCGTCGCGTGTGCGCGGGCCTCGATCAGCCGCGCTCTTGCTCCAGAAAGCGCTGGGCGTCCAGGGCGGCCATGCAGCCGGTGCCAGCGCTGGTGATGGCCTGGCGGTAGATGTGGTCCTGCACATCACCGGCGGCGAACACGCCGGGCACGCTGGTCATGGTGGCGAAGCCATTCAGGCCGCTGCGCGTGACGATGTAGCCGTCCTTCATCTCCAGTTGATCCTTGAAGATCTCGGTGTTGGGCTGGTGGCCGATGGCGATGAAGCAGCCTTGCAGGGCCAGGTCTTGCGTGCCGCCGTCCTGGGTGCTCTTGATGCGCACGCCGGTCACGCCGCTCTGGTCACCCAGCACCTCGTCCAGGGTGGTCCACAGGTGCAGCACCACATTGCCGGACTCGGCCTTGGCCATCAGTTTGTCGATCAGGATGGGCTCGGCACGGAATTTGTCGCGGCGGTGGATCACATGGACCTTGCTGGCGATATTGCTCAGGTACAGCGCTTCCTCGACGGCGGTGTTGCCGCCGCCGACCACGCAGACTTCCTGGCCGCGGTAGAAGAAACCGTCACAGGTGGCGCAGGCGCTGACGCCGCGGCCTGCAAAGGCTTCTTCCGAGGGCAGGCCCAGGTACTTGGCCGAGGCGCCAGTGGCGATGATCAGGGCGTCGCAGGTGTAGGTGGCGCTGTCGCCCTTGAGGGTGAAGGGGCGCTTGGAGAAATCAACCGCGTTGATGTGGTCGAAGACGATCTGGGTCTGGAAGCGCTCGGCGTGCTTCTGGAACCGCTCCATCAGCTCGGGGCCTTGCACACCCATCACATCGGCCGGCCAGTTGTCGACTTCGGTCGTGGTCATCAGCTGGCCGCCTTGCGCCATGCCGGTCAGCAGGGTGGGGTTCAGATTGGCGCGCGAGGCGTAGATGGCCGCGGTGTAACCGGCCGGGCCGGAGCCCAGGATCAGCAGCGAATGGTGTTGGGTGTTTGCGTTCATGGGGACTCAGATGGGGCGGTTGGGCGGTTTCGCAAGCGCCGGGCGCTGTCGAATCCGCGGGGACGGAGGGAGCCGCTGTGCTCGGGAGCTGATCTCTGTTGTACAGACGGTAATGGCCGGTTTTCCCCGCCTAAACCCTGTTTGAAATATGGGGCAGGTGGGCACAATCCCGAGCATTCTAGGCATGTCACGACGACAGCGACGGCGTGCCAAATTCAGGCTTAAACCAAAGGAGGCTGTTCATGGCGATGTTGTCCAATCTGGATCTGATCCGCAGGGTGCCCTTGTTTTCCTTGCTCACCACCGACCAGGCGCAGTCGATTGCTGACAGCGTGGTCAAGCGGCGCTTCAAGCGCGGCGAACTGATCGTCGAGCAGGGCACCAAGTCCAATGCCTTGTTCATCCTGCTGAACGGCCGCGCCCGCGTGCTGACGGCCGACACCCGCGGCCGCGAGGTGATCCTGGCCGTGCTGCAGCCCGGCGACTACGTCGGCGAAATGAGCCTGATCGACCACGAGCCTCACTCGGCCACCGTGCGCGCCGAGGTGCAGACCGACATGCTGGTGCTGGGCCGCAACGAGTTCGCCCGCTGCCTGCCCGAGAGCAGCAGCCTGTCCTACGCCATCCTGCGCGGTCTGGTGGCGCGCCTGCGCAATGCCGACCGCCAGATCGAATCCCTGGCCCTGCTGGATGTCTACGGCCGTGTGGCGCGCACGCTGCTGGACATGTCCGAAGAAGAGAAGGGCCTGAAGATCATCCGCGGCAAGGTGTCTCGCCAAGACATGGCCAAGGTGGTGGGTGCTTCGCGTGAGATGGTCAGCCGGGTCATGAAGGACCTGGAAGAGCGCGGCGTCATCGAAACCCTGGAAAACGGCTCGGTGGTGATCAAGGAACGCCTGCCCAGCTGAGCCCTTGGCTCCATGAGGCAGCGACCCGTTTGAACGGGTCCAGCAGCGGCCCGTATGAACGGGCAGGGCGGCAGGCCCTGAAACCTGCGCCACAATGGCAGCATGAGTTTTCCGCTGGGTTCCCTCTCGCGTGACGATGAGGTCGGCACGCCCGACAAAGTCTACAAACGCCAATCCAAGAAGGCGGCCCCGCCGCCTCCGCCCCGCCACAACCCCCTGCGCACGCCGGTCTGGCTGCTGCTGAGCGGCGCCGTTTGGTGCCTGGTGGTGCTGGCCCTGGTCAGCCATGACCGCGCCGATGCGGCGTTTTCCATCTCCGGCCAACACGCGCTCTACGGCAACCGCATGGGCGCCGTCGGCGCCTGGGTGGCCGATCTGCTGCTGTTCAGCTTTGGTTTCTCGGCCTGGTGGCTCTTGATCGTGGGCTTGCGTGTCTGGTTGGGGCAATTGGCCGATCTGCTGCGGGCGGACAGCCCGCCGGCACCCGGCAGCCGCCGCCCGCTGCTGCTTTGGCTGTTGGGCCTGCTGCTTTTGCTTTGCGCAAGCTCTGCCCTGGAGTGGACCCGGCTCTATTCCTGGGAAACCCGCTTGCCTGGCCATGCCGGCGGCGTGCTCGGTTACTCGCTCGGCCCCTGGAGCATGAAGGTGCTGGGTTTTGCGGGTTCGGGCGTGGTCTGGATCAGCCTGCTGCTGCTGGGCGCCGGCCTGGCGCTGAAGTTCTCCTGGGCGCATCTGGCCGAACAGCTCGGGGCGCGCCTGGACCAGTGGCGCGAGCAGCGCCTGGAGCGGCGTGAGAAGGCCGAAGACCAGCGCGTCGGTGAGCAGGCTGCGCAGGAGCGCGAACTGGTGGTCGAGGTCGAGCGCCAGGTGGTGGAGGAAACCCACATCCCCATCGTTATCGAAGCGCCGGTGATGGAGGTGCCCAAGTCCACCCGCGTGGCCAAGGAGCGCCAGACCACCTTGTTTGCCGACGCCAGCGACACCAAGCTGCCCCAGGTCGACCTGCTGGACACGGCGCCGGTGCAGGTGGTTTCGGTCACACCCGAGTCGCTGGAAATGACCTCGCGCATGATCGAGAAGAAGCTGCGCGATTTTGGCGTTGAGGTGCGCGTGGTCGCGGCCTCGCCCGGCCCGGTGATCACCCGCTATGAGATCGAGCCGGCCACGGGCGTCAAGGGCTCGCAAATCGTCGGCCTGGCCAAGGATCTGGCGCGTTCGCTGAGCCTGGTGTCCATCCGCGTGGTCGAGACCATTCCGGGCAAGAACTTCATGGCTCTGGAGTTGCCCAATGCGCGCCGCCAGACCATTCGCCTGTCCGAGATTCTGGGCTCCCAGGTCTATGCCGATGCCAGCTCGCAGCTGACCATGGGCCTGGGTAAGGACATCGTCGGCCTGCCTGTGGTGGCCGACCTGGCCAAGATGCCGCACTGCCTGGTGGCCGGTACCACCGGTTCGGGCAAGTCCGTCGGCATCAACGCCATGATCCTGTCCTTGCTCTACAAAGCCGAGGCGCGCGATGTGCGCCTGATCCTGATCGACCCCAAGATGCTGGAAATGAGCGTCTACGAAGGCATCCCGCATCTGCTGGCGCCCGTTGTGACGGACATGAAGCAGGCCAGCAATGCGCTCAACTGGTGCGTGGGCGAGATGGAGCGCCGCTACAAGCTCATGAGCAAGATGGGCGTGCGAAATCTGGCCGGTTACAACAAGAAGATCGACGAAGCCACCGAGCGCGGCGAGAAGATCGGCAACCCTTTCAGCCTCACGCCCGAGGAGCCGGAACCGCTGGAGCGTTTGCCCTTCATCGTCGTCGTCATCGACGAGTTGGCCGACCTGATGATGGTGGTGGGCAAGAAGATTGAAGAGCTGATCGCCCGCCTGGCACAAAAGGCCCGCGCGGCCGGCATTCACCTGATCCTGGCCACACAGCGCCCCTCGGTCGATGTGATCACCGGCCTGATCAAGGCCAACATCCCGACCCGTCTGTCCTTCCAGGTCAGCTCCAAGATCGACAGCCGCACCATCCTCGATCAGATGGGCGCCGAGGCCCTGCTGGGCATGGGCGATATGCTTTACATGCCCTCGGGCACCGGCTTGCCGATTCGTGTGCACGGCGCCTTTGTCAGTGATGAGGAAGTGCACCGCGTGGTCGAGTACCTCAAGAGCCAGGGCGAGCCCAATTACATCGAGGGCATCCTCGAGGGCGGCGTGCTGGAAGGCGAGGGCGGCGAAGCCGGCGGCGGCGCGGCCGGCGGTGACGGCGAGGCCGATCCCATGTACGACCAGGCCGTGGCCGTGGTGCTGCAGCACCGCCGCGCCTCCATCTCACTGGTGCAGCGCCATTTGCGCATCGGCTACAACCGTGCCGCCCGTTTGCTGGAGCAGATGGAAAAGTCGGGCCTGGTGTCCAGCATGGCCACCAATGGCAATCGCGATCTGATCGTGCCCAAGCGCGACGAATGAGCCCCGCGACCTCTCCGCACAGGACCCCAACCATGATGACGATGAAGAGCCGTGCCGTGCTGGCCGCGGTGTTGCTGACCCTGGCCTCCGTGGCCCGTGCTGACGCGGTGAGCGCGCTGCGCGATTTCGCCCGCGAGGTGAAAAGCGCCAGCGCCCAGTTCAAGCAGACCGTCAACTCGCCCGATGGCAAGCGCAGCAAGAGCTCGCAAGGCAGCTTTGAGTTCCAGCGCCCCAACCAGTTCCGCTTTGCCTACAGCAAGCCATTCGAGCAACTGATCGTCGGCGACGGTCAGAAGGTCTGGATCTTCGACCCCGACCTCAATCAAGCGAGCTCCCGCCGCATGAACCAGGCCCTGGGCGCCACGCCGGCGGCCTTGCTGGCGGGGGGCAATCTTGAGCGTGATTTCACGCTCAAGGCCCTGCCGTCCGAAGGCGGGCTCGATTGGGTGCAAGCCCTGCCGCGCCAGGCTGACGGAGGTTTTCAGTCCTTGAAGATTGGTTTCAAGGGCCGCGATCTGGCGGCGCTCGAGATCGTCGATGGTTTCGGCCAGCGCTCGCGCCTGGATTTCAGCAGCCTGGCCGTCAACGCCAGCCTGCCGGCGGATCGCTTCCGCTTTGTGTTGCCGGCCGGGGCCGATCTGGTCGAGCAGTGAGGCTGGGCTTCACGCACCGCCCACCGCTTCTTGAGTCCTTGGTGAAGATGAGAAAGTGCCCCGCATGGCGGCCATGAGTGATTCCCTGTTTCCCGAAGACGAACTGCCCGCTGCGCTGCCCAGCCGCAGCGCGGGCTCTTCTGCCGCCTCTGCCGCCTCGCCCGTGTTCGGTCAAGCCTCCTTGCATCCGCCCCTGGCCGAGCGCCTGCGTCCCAATTCGCTCGACGAGGTGATCGGCCAGCGTCAATTGCTGGGCCCCGGCATGCCGCTGCGCACCGCCTTCGAGTCGGGGCGGCTGCATTCCATGATCCTCTGGGGACCGCCGGGCGTGGGCAAGACCACGCTGGCGCGCTTGATGGCCCTGTCTTTCGAGGCGCAGTTCATCACCATCTCGGCGGTGCTGGGCGGGGTCAAGGACATCCGCGAGGCGGTCGAGCGCGCGCAAAGTGTCGCCGCCCAGGGGCGGCGCACCGTGGTTTTCGTGGACGAAGTCCATCGCTTCAACAAGTCGCAGCAGGATGCCTTCCTGCCGCATGTGGAGTCGGGCCTGTTCACCTTCATCGGCGCCACCACCGAGAACCCGTCTTTCGAAGTCAACTCGGCGCTGTTGTCGCGCGCCACCGTCCACGTGCTCAAGTCGCTGGACGAGCAGGATCTGCTCGATCTGGTGCAGCGTGGCGCCGAACTGCTGGCCTGCCCGCCGGTGACGGAAGGCGCAGCCAAGCGCCTTGCGGCCTATGCCGATGGCGATGCGCGCCGCCTGCTCAATGCCCTGGAGGCCGTAGCCTCGCTGACCCCGCCAGGTGTGGCGCAGATCGACGAGGCCGTGCTCGAGCGCGCGCTGGGCGAGCAACTGCGCCGTTATGACAAGGGCGGTGAGCAGTTCTACGATGTGATCTCGGCCCTGCACAAATCAGTGCGTGGCTCTGACCCTGATGCCGCGCTCTACTGGCTGGCCCGCATGCTCGACGGCGGTGTCGATGCGCGCTACATCTCGCGCCGCCTGATCCGCATGGCCAGCGAGGACATCGGCCTGGCCGATCCGCGCGCGCTGCGCATCTGTCTGGATGCGGCCGAAACCTACGAGCGACTGGGTTCGCCCGAGGGCGAATTGACGCTGGCACAGGCGGTGGTGTTTCTGGCGGTGGCGCCCAAGTCCAATGCCGTCTACAGCGCCTACAAGGCGGTGAGGGCGTTTGTGAAGGGCGATGCCAGCCGCCCCGTGCCCCTGCATCTGCGCAATGCGCCGACAAAGCTGATGAGCCAGCTGGGCTATGGGCGCGAGTACCGCTACGCGCATGACGAGCCGGGCGGCTTTGCGGCCGGCGTGCACTACCTGCCTGAGGGCATGGAAGAGCAGCGCTTTTACGAGCCGGTGAACCGCGGCCTGGAGCTGCGCATCGGAGATCGTTTGGCCGAGCTGCGCCGCCTCAATGCCGAGGCGCGCGAGGGTGAGTTGGGCTCGGCAAGCGAGCCCCGGGATTAGGCGCTCAATTGAGGGTCTTGGGGGCCCTCTGCGCTAGGGGTATTTACCAGCGAAACCCCTCGGAATGCGACTCCTACAATGAAGCTCAGGCTGCAGGACTTGATGGCCACGTGGGCCCGCCGACATTGCGGCGGGCTTTTTTTTATCTGCTCAAAGTTCAGCACAACGTTTGGGCGGGAACGCGCACAACGCTGACCGCCATACCGGAGACGCTTCATGGAAACTTTTTTCCAGCAAATCATCAACGGGCTGGTGCTCGGGAGCATGTATGCGCTGGTGGCGCTGGGGTACACGA
>NKIM01000066.1 GCA_002255955.1 Burkholderiales bacterium PBB2
CGAGCTGCGGCGGCCACTTCGTGACCCATCCGCACGAGATCGCCCGCCACTATGTCTGCGGCATGTGCAACCCGCCGGCCCGTGCAGGCAAGGGCCGCGCCCAGGGCGCGATCCAGATGCACTGAGCCGCTCTGAGACCGAAGCCTCATGTACCGCGTCTGTCTGGTCGTCATCGCCCGCGATGAGGCGGCGACGATAGGCCGCCTGCTGGACAGCGTCCGGCCCTGGGTCGATGAGATGCTGGTGCTGGACACCGGCTCCAGCGACGCCACGCCGGCGCTGGCCCAGGCCGCAGGCGCGCGCGTGCAGCACTTCGCCTGGTGCGATGATTTTTCCGCGGCTCGCAACGCTGCTCTCGATGCCGCGCAAGCGGGCGGGGCGGACTGGCACCTGGTGCTCGATGCCGACGAATGGTTGATCGCCGGTGGCCCGGCCCTGCAGGCCTTGCGCCATCAAGCCCCGGACCATGTCGCCAGCATCGAGCTGGTCGACCGCTTTCACGATGGCGAGCAGCGTGAGGCACACGCCCGGCTGAGCCGCGTCTTGCCGGCGGCCGTTCGCTATGCCGGCCGCATCCACGAGCAGCCCCAGCATCAGCTGCCGCTGCGCGCGCTGGCGGTGCAGATCGGTCACGACGGCTATCTGCCCGATCGCCTGCAGGCCAAGCGTGGGCGCAATGAAGCGTTGTTGCGCCAGGAGCTGCAGCAGCGCCCGGACGATGCCTATCTCTGGTACCAGCTCGGCAAGGACCAGTCGGTCTACGAGGACTATGCGGCGGCCGAGACCAGCTTTGCCCACGCGGCGGCCCTGTCGCCGACGCCGCCGGGCTGGTGGATGGACCTGGTCGCGCGGCGGCTGTTCGGCCTCAAGCAGCTCAAGCGCCACGACGCGGGCATGGATTTCGCGCAGAGCCAGCTGGACATTTGCGCCGACTCCCCCGATTTCTATTTCGCCCTGGGCGACCTCTTGCTCGATTGCGCCGCCGATCTGCCCGAGCAGGCGCCGGCCTTGCTGCCCATGATCGAAGACGCCTGGCGGCGCTGCCTGGAGATCGGCGAGCGACCCGAGCTCAGCGGCGCGGTGGCCGGGCGCGGCAGCCATCTGGCTGCTCACAACCTGGCCCTGGTGCTGGACGGCACCGGCCGCCCGGACGAGGCCCAGGCCTTGCGGCAGCGCTTCGCCCTGGCGGCTTGAGGCCCCGGCGGCGCGCCACCCGAGCCGAGCCCGGGTGGTCTTGCTCGTTCAGCCCTTGCAATCACGCGCGATCTGCCGCACCCAGCCGCAGCTTTTCCGGCGATGACAGGGTGGCGCCATGGTCTCCAATGGGTTGAGGCGCAAGTCCACCCCATCGTCACCGTGAGTCCACGCATGAAAACACCCCTGAAGCCCTCGGCCCGTCAAATCCAGGCCTTGGCGCCGCGCTATATGCAGGCTTTTCGCTGCGTGGGATCCGATTGTGTGGAGACCTGTTGCGGCAGCTGGAACATCGCCATCGACGAGCGCACCTACCAGCGCTACCAGACCATACGCATCGAGCCCCTGGCGGGCATGCTGCGCCAGCATGTGCAGCGCCACGCCGATCCGGCTGCTTCGCACGGCGCATTTGCCAGCATTTCGCTGAAGATGGATGAGCCATGCCCCATGCTGGATGCCGACCAGCTTTGCAGCATCCAGAAGACGCTGGGCGCCGAGGCCCTGTCGGGCACGTGCAATGACTATCCGCGTGTATTTGTTCACGACGGTCTGCGCCTGGGGCTGTGCGCCAGCCTGAGCTGTCCTGAGGCCGCACGACTGGCGCTCAGCGATGCTGCGGCGCTGGACATGAGCGAGCTGTCGCTGGAGTTCAATCCGGAATTGGCTCCCGCTTTGCATCGCCGGCGCGATCCCTTGTCCTCCGCCGAGGAGCCCGATCTGGTGCGTCGCCATGCGCCGGTGCTGGCCTCGGTCATGGATGCGCTGCTGCGCCTGGAACATCTGTCGGCCGAGCAGGCCCTGGTCTACGGCGGCCTGCTCTGGCGGCGCGTCGCGGCTTTGGGCGAAGCCGCAGGAGATGCTTCGAGAGAAGCGTCGGGTGAGGCGCCGGGCACCCCTTCCGAGGCACAGCTGGAGCAAGTGCTCGATCAGTTTCTGCGACCGGACACCCTGTCCCGCGCGGCCGATCTGGTGCAGGGCCTGCCTGTGCCCAAGGAGGCTCAGTTCAGCCTGCTGCTGGGTGCCAGCCAGCGTTTCATGCGTGAGCATGGCGGTCGCGCTTCTTTCCGTGCCTTGATGGACGAGGTCAGCCAAGGCTTGCTGCTGGGCCAGCCTTTGGCTGTTTGCCTGGCGCGCTACCAAGAGGCTGAATCGCAGGTGTTGCGCCCCTTCCTCGCTCAGCATCCGCATCTGCTCAAGAACTACACGCTCAATGCCTTGCAGGCCGCGGTGTTTCCACGTCGCGGCACGGCCGAGCTGCAGGCGGAGTACATGGACTTGGCGGTGCGTGTCGCCTTGATCCGTTTCTACTTGGTGGGTCTTGCGGCCTTGCGCGGCCCGGCCTTCGGTACGGACGATGTCGTCCGTGCGGTGTACGGCGTGGCCCGCAATATCGAGCACAACCGCCGCTTCATGCCCGGCGTGATGCAGCAGCTGCAGGAGCAGGGCGCCCTACGCCTGGAAGTGCTGGCGACCCTGTTGCTCTGAGGGGCGCTGGGCGCTGCCTGACAGGCCGTGCGCGCCGCCCGCCATGGGCAGGAAAAGCCAGATATTTCACGCCCTGCAGCGCGTTTGTAGGAATTTGCCTGACAAGGTTCTGGGAAGAACCGGGACTCAAGAGCTGGATTTGGGCTGATGTTGCGGGGCTGATCGGGTCTTCACAATTCGTTTCACGTTGAGACGAATCGCAAACAGACCGGAGTCAGACCATGAACGCAGACCAAATCCTCGCCGAGATCCGTGAAGCCAATCTGAACTACCTGATGTTGGCGCAAAACCTGATCCGCACCGACCGCGAGCAGGCGCTGTACCGCTTGGGCATCTCGGAAGACACGGCCACGCTGATTGGCACGCTGAGCCCGGCGCAGCTGATGAAGATCTCTTCGGGCAACACCTTGCTGTGCCGCTTCCGCATGGACGACGACCTGGTCTGGGGCCTGCTGACCAGCCACAGCAAGACGGCGGCCAACGATGGCGTGGGCCGACTGCACGCCAGCATCCTGATGGCCGGCCGCCACCAAGAAGCCGCCTGAACGTCATCCCCGAATTCATAGAAACGAACGAGAGACTCCATCATGCGCAACAAGAGCATCCTGACCGAAGCCCGCCAGATCGAACGTGCGGTTACCCTGATCAATCTGGGTGCGCGCCTGCAAGTGCTGGAGTCGGAGACGGACCTGTCCTACGAGCGGCTGCTGCGCCTGTACAAGGAAGTCTCGGGCAAGAGCCCCAGCAAGGGCCAGCTGCCGTTCTCGACCGATTGGTTCATGACCTGGCAGCCCAACATCCACGCCTCGCTGTTCCTGAACGTGCACGAGTACCTGAACAAGGTGTCGGAGCTGGATGAGATCGACGCGGTGATCAAGGCCTACCAGCTCTACCAAGAGCAGACGCAGGCGCAAGGCCTGGAGGCGATGTTGTCGGTCACCCGCGCCTGGCGCCTGGTGAAGTTCATCGACAACGGCATGCTGACCATGACCAAGTGCTCGAGCTGCGGCGGCCACTTCGTGACCCATCCGCACGAGATCGCCCGCCACTATGTCTGCGGCATGTGCAACCCGCCGGCCCGTGCAGGCAAGGGCCGCGCCCAGGGCGCGATCCAGATGCACTGAGCAGGGTCTGCCAAAACGTCTCGGTCGCTGGCCGCCTGTTGCTGAGTCCTTGACTCCTTCCTCCTCAGCCTTCCCCATTCCATCATGCCCGTGATGCGCTGGCCGCTGCCTGCCCTGCTGAGCTGGGGCGCTGCTTGGCTGCTGTTCATGCAGCTGCAGCGTGCGGGGCTTGCCGCGTGGCCGGCCTTGCTGGCCGCCGCGGCACTGGGCGCGGGTCTGGCTTTCTTCCACAGCGCCCGTTGGCGGCGCCTGATGGTGGCCCTGGGCTTTCCCCTCTCCATTCTTCTGGCCGGTGGCGCGTCGGTCTGGCCCGCCTGGGCCTGGCTGCTGCCCCTGGTTTTGCTCTTGCTGGCCTACCCGCGTCGCAGCTGGGGCGATGCGCCGCTCTTTCCAACCCCCGTGGGTGCCTTAAAGGACTTGCCGGCGCTGGCGCCCCTGGCGCCAGGCGAGGTGGTGCTGGATGCCGGATGCGGCCTCGGACACGGCCTGCGCGAACTGCGCCGCTGCTACCCGCAGGTGCAGCTGCAGGGCATCGAATGGAGCCCTTTGTTGGCGCGCCTGGCCCGCTGGCTTTGCCCCTGGGCTCGGGTCGAGCGTGGTGATATGTGGGCGCAGTCCTGGGCGCCGTTTGGCATGGTCTATGTGTTCCAGCGGCCGGAGTCCATGGCCCGGGTCTGGAGCAAGGCCGGTGCGGAGATGCGCCCGGGCAGCTGGCTGGTCAGCCTGGATTTCGAGATCGAAGGGCAGGGCGCCGTGGCCTGTCTGGAGCTGGGTGGCCGACACCGGGTCTGGCTGTACCAGGTGCATGGCGCGGCGCGCTGATGCTGAAGGCCTTGGCGATGTACCGCAGTTTGGGCGGTCAAAACCGGCCAGTTGCATGGAGTGCGCGAAGCAGGCCCCGGGCACACTCAAGCGCATCAAGCTCCGGCCGATAAGGACCGGAGAGCTTCCAAAGAAAACACCATGTTTGTCATCATCGGTTGGGCCGTTTCCATGGCTTGCATCTTCGGCGTCTATATTGCCCACGGCGGCAATATCAGCGTCATCTTGCACGCCT
Organism: Burkholderiales bacterium PBB2; assembly: GCA_002255955.1. Classification (GTDB taxonomy): domain Bacteria; phylum Pseudomonadota; class Gammaproteobacteria; order Burkholderiales; family Burkholderiaceae_C; genus Paucibacter_A. The sequence goes on from NKIM01000066.1 coordinate 4,861, forward strand.
TGCCGTTTGAGGTGACCACCATTCTGGGGGCCGCCATCGGCGCCTTCCTGGCCAACAACCAGATGAAGGTGGTCAAGGGCGCCGTGGCCGGCCTGGGCCGCTGCTTCAAGGGCAGCAAGTTCAGCAAGGCCCGCTATATGGAGCTGCTGGCCCTGATGTACGACATCTTGCAAAAGGCTCGCAAGGAAGGGCTGATGTCAATCGAAAAAGACGTCGAAGACCCGCACAGCTCGCCGCTGTTCCAGAAATACCCGGTGGTCGGCAATGACCACCATGTCACCGAGTTCATTACCGATTACCTGCGCATGATGGTCTCGGGCAATCTCAATGCCCACGAGATCGAGTCGCTGATGGACGCCGAAATCGACACCCACCACGCCGAAGAGCATGCCGCCGTGGCTGCCTTGCAGCGCATCGCGGGCGGCTTGCCGGCTTTCGGCATCGTGGCCGCTGTGCTGGGTGTGGTGAACACCATGGGCTCGGTGGGCCAGCCCCCGGCCGTGCTGGGCGGCATGATCGGCTCCGCTCTGGTCGGTACCTTCCTCGGCATTCTGATGGCCTATGGCTTTGCCGAGCCGCTCGCCGGCCTGCTGGAGCAGAAGGTCGAAGACGCAGGCAAAGAGCTGCAATGCATCAAGACCACCTTGCTCGCCAGCATGCAGGGCTACGCCCCGCAGGTGGCCATCGAATTCGGCCGCAAGGTGCTGTACTCGGGCGACCGCCCGACCTTCGCCGAGCTTGAAGCTCATGTGAAGAAGAAGTGAGCACCATGACCCACAGCAAGCGCAGTCGTTTGTTCGAAGTGGTCAGGCCCGCCGCCGGGCCGCTCCCAAGGCGGGCCGCACCCCCTCGGGGGGCAGGAGCCGTAATCGGCGACGTGGGGGCTCGTTATGGCTGGTGACGCCAAAAAGCTTCAACCCATCATCATCAAGCGCGTCAAGAAGGGCGGCCATGCCGCCCATGGCGGTGCTTGGAAAATTGCCTACGCCGACTTCGTGACGGCCATGATGGCCTTCTTTCTGCTGATGTGGCTGCTCGGCTCCACCACCGAGGGCGACAAGAAAGGCATTGCCGACTACTTTGGCTCACCGCTCAAGGTGGCCATGCAGGGCGGCTCGGGTTCGGGCGATTCCTCCCACATTGTCAAAGGCGGCGGCAAGGACCTGACGCGTGAGTCGGGCCAGGTCAAGGCCGGTGATGTCGAGGCGCGTCAGCGCACCTTCAGCCTGCGTGCGCTCAAGGAAGAGCAGCGCAAGGCCGAGAAGGCCCGGCTGGAAGAGCTCAAGGACAAGGTCGAAGAGGTGCTGGCCAACAACCCGCAACTGGCCTCGCTGGGCGGGCAGATCCGCCTCGACATGACCAAGGAAGGCCTGCGCATCCAAATAGTGGATGAAAACAACCGTCCAATGTTTGACAGCGGCAGCGCAGTTGTGAAACCCTATATGCGGGCTTTGTTGCGTGAATTGGGCTCCGTGCTCAGCGAAGTGCCCAACCGCCTGACCTTGGAAGGACACACCGATGCCTTGGGATTCGCCGGTGGTGAGCGTGGCTACAGCAACTGGGAGCTGTCGGCCGATCGTGCCAATTCCTCCCGGCGCGAGTTGATCGCCGGCGGCCTGCCGGAATCGCGTACGCTGCGGGTGCAGGGTCTGGCCTCCAGCAAGCTGCTCGACCCCAAGCAACCCGAAAGCCCGATCAACCGCCGCATCAGCATCATCGTGATGAATCGCGATGCCGAGGATGCGGTCTTGAAGAATGTGCCCCCGGAAGAAGACGGCGAAGAGGCTGGCGCTGCAGACCCGCCTGGGGCACCGAAAAACCTCTCAAGTTCCAACCCCAAACCCCGATAAGTCTCTCTAGCCCCTGCGAGGAAAGCCATGAGCACTGACATGAAATTTTTGGTTGTCGACGATTTCTCCACCATGCGCCGCATCGTGCGGGGCCTGCTGAAGGAAATCGGCTACAACAACTGCGAAGAAGCGGAAGACGGGGTCGACGCCCTGAGCAAGCTCAAGCTGGCCAAGTACGACTTCGTCGTCAGTGACATCAACATGCCGAACATGACCGGCTTCGAGTTGCTCAAGGCCATCAAGGAAGATCCCAACCTCAAGCATCTGCCGGTGCTGATGGTGACCGCCGAAGCCCGCAAGGAAGACATCGTGCTGGCCGCCCAGAGCGGTGCCGCCGGCTACATCGTCAAGCCTTTCACCAAGGCCACGCTGGAAGAGAAGGTCGTCAAGATCATGCAGAAACTGGCCGCTTCGGCCTGAGCCCCGGGAGACGACCATGCAGATGGAAGAACTGAGCAAACTCACCAGCGGTACCGATCCGCTGACCGTCTCTCCTGAAGTCTTTCAGCAGATCGGTACCATCACCCGCGTGCTGCACGACACCATGCAGCAACTCGGTGTCATGCCCAAGCTCCAGGTCGCAACCGACGGCCTGCCCGACGCTCGCAGCCGCCTGAGCTATATCGCCACCAAGACTGCCGCCGCCGCCAACAAGGTCTTGAACTCGGTCGACCAGGCCAAGGAAGATCACGCCCACATCACCGCCGCCACCAATGCCATGGCCGCCGCTATCGTGGCCGATCCGGTCAAGGCCGTGGCCAGCGGTGCGGTGCTGAACTTCGTGAAGGAAGTCGAAGACCGCACGGCGCGCATCGACGGCCACCTGACCGACATCATGATGGCGCAGGATTTCCATGACCTGACCGGCCAGGTCGTGGCCAAGGTGGTGACCCTGGCCAATGACCTGGAAGACAGCCTGGTCAAGCTGCTGGTGTCCATCGTCCCGCCCGAGCAGCGCGAGAAGGTCGACCCCAGCATCCTGCAAGGCCCGGTCGTGAACCCCGAAGGTCGCACCGACATCGTCGCCGACCAAGGCGAGGTGGACGATCTGCTGGCCAGCCTGGGCTTCTGAAGCCCTGGGCTTCCAGACCCTCCGGAAAGAAACCCGCTGCGGCGGGTTTTTTGTTGTCTGTGTGAAGGTTCGCGGGGGCAGTGGCAAGCGGCACGAGGCCGTCTCTGGTTTTGCTTTGCGCGTGAGGCCCTCCAGCCCGCGCCGCCACCGCGCTCATGGTTCCGGGGTCGACCCTGACGGGCCGACTTCCCTGCGCTGCTCGCGCCTCGGGGCTGGCGCATAACTCACTCCGCTCCCTGCGTTCGCTTCGTTCAGACAGAAGCGCCAAGTCAGAACTTGAAGCGCGCGGGTACGCGCGCGCCCCGAGGCGCTGTGCTGCTCGGCCCTTCACAAATCGCCCGGCAGCGGCCCGGGCTGCAGGGCGCCTGCATCGCGGTCGATGTGCCTCATCCACGGTGGAACACGGCACCTCCGGAGGTGGCTCGACCCGCCGACGGGCGATTTGTGCGCGGCCGAGGGCGCAGCGGAGCGGCTCAGGCGCGCGTACTCGCGCGCTTCAAGAACTGACTCGGCGCCACTGTTTGACCGCAGTGAGCGCAGCGAACGGAGGGAGTTTGGCGCCGCTGAGCCGCGGAGTGAGCACCGAGGGGAGTCGGCTCGCCCGAGCCGACCCGCGAACCATGAGCCCGACGGCGGGTCGAGCCACCGCAGCGAGAGAGACGAGCACAACCAAGGTCCGCCATGTGCCGCAAGCCGCCCCAACGCAGCCGCCTTTGGCCCCGGGCAACTTGCCTCACCAAGGGCGCAGTGAAAGCGCGCTTTCCCTGGCCTTTTCTGGCTTAAGTTTTCCGGCCTGCCGCGAACAATGGCGACACGGGTGATTTGCATGCCCGTCCACTCGCATTTGCCATGGCCGACCAAGACGCTCAGGACCGAAATTTACCGGCCTCAGCCCGCAAGATCCAACGATCACGGGAAGAGGGCCAGCTGCCGCGTTCGCGTGATCTGGCGCATTTCGCCATGATGGCGGCCGGCGGTGCGATCCTGGCGTTCGGTGGCCCGGGCATCACCAGCTCCCTGCAGCGCATGCTGGAAGGCGCGCTGCAATTCGACGCGCGCCAGCTCTCGCGCGGCGACTTCATGGCCTTGCGCCTGACCGAACTGACCCTGCAGTTCTGCACCCTGATGCTGCCCATCTGCCTGGGTCTGCTGGTGGTGGCGATTGGCAGCAACCTCGCGCTCGGTGGCTGGAACTGGACCATGAAGCCGCTGCAGCCCAAGTTCTCCCACCTCAATCCCATCAGCGGCATTGGCCGCTTGTTCAGCGGCCAGGGCCTGGGTCAGGCGCTCAAGGCCGTGCTGCTGGCCGTGGTGCTGGGCACCGTGGGCGCCCTGGTGCTGAAGGACCGGATTGCCGCCTACATCGGCATCATGAGCATTCCGCTGCCGGCGGCTCTGGCCTATGCCGGCCAGCAGCTGATGAGCGGTCTGACCCTGCTGGGCGTGGCCTTGGCCTTGTTCGCGGCCATCGATGTGCCGCTGCAGCGCCAGCTCTACCTGCGCCGCATTCGCATGACGCGCGAAGAAGCCAAGCAGGAAATGAAAGAGGTCGAAGGCAATATGGAAATCAAGGCCCGCATGCGGGCCAAGATGCGCGAGATGGCCAAGCGCCGCATGCTGGCCGCCGTGCCCACCGCCGACCTGGTGGTGATGAACCCAACCCACTACGCCGTCGCGCTCAAGTACGACGACGCCAGCATGGCCGCACCCAAGGTGGTGGCCAAGGGCGCCGACCTGCTGGCCATGAAGATCCGTGATCTGGCCAAGGATTCCAAAGTGCCGGTGCTGCAGTCGCCGGTCTTGGCGCGTGCCCTGTATGCCCATGCCGAGGTGGACCGTGAGATCCCGGCCGCCCTGTTCGGTGCGGTCGCCCAGGTGCTGGCCTACATCTACCAGCTGCGCGCCGCCATGGCCGGCCGAGGCCAGACGCCCGAGCAACCGACCCCGCAGGTGCCTCCAGAGCTGGACCCGCACAACAAACCCCATTTCCGCAGCGCGACCGATCTCGACGGTTTGGAGGATGACCAAGAATGAACCCGCTGATCGCCAATCTGCAAGCCCTGCTGGGCCCGCGCGCCGCCGTGCTGAGCGCGCTGGGTGCGCCGGTGGCGGTGATCCTGGTGCTGGGCATGATGGTGCTGCCGCTGCCGCCCTTCGCCCTGGATCTGATGTTCACCTTCAACATCGCCATGGCGGTGATGGTGATGATGGTGGCGGCCAATATGGTCAAGCCGCTGGACTTTGCGGCCTTCCCGACCGTGCTGCTGCTGACCACCTTGCTGCGCCTGTCGCTGAACGTGGCCTCCACCCGCGTGGTGCTGATGGAAGGCCATACCGGTACCGGCGCGGCCGGCAAGGTGATCGAGGCCTTCGGCCATTTCCTGATCGGTGGCAACTTCGCGGTCGGCCTGATCGTCTTTGCCATCCTGGTGGTGATCAACTTCATCGTGGTCACCAAGGGTGCCGAGCGGATCGCTGAAGTCGGCGCGCGCTTCTCCCTGGATGCCATGCCCGGCAAGCAGATGGCGGTTGACGCCGACCTGAATGCCGGCCTGATCAACGAGGCCGAGGCCAAGCGCCGCCGCGCCGAGCTCGGCGACGAGGCCGACTTCTTTGGCTCCATGGACGGTGCCAGCAAGTTCGTCCGCGGCGACGCGGTGGCCGGCATGCTGATCCTGGCCATCAACATCGTCGGTGGTTTCATCATCGGCGTCGCCCAACATGGCCTGTCGGCCAGCCAGGCGGCGGATTCCTACATCCTGCTGGCTGTCGGTGACGCGCTGGTGGCCCAGGTGCCGGCCTTGCTGATCTCGGTGGCCGCGGCCATGGTGGTGTCGCGCGTCGGCACCGAGAAAGACATCGGCAGCCAGATCGGCCGCCAGGTTTTCGGTTCGGCCAAGTCCCTGGCCATCACCGCCGGTGTGATCGGCATGCTGGGCCTGATCCCGGGCATGCCCCATGTGGTCTTCCTGCTGATCGCCAGCACCCTGGGCTACCTGGCCTGGTGGCTGCGTACCCGCGACCAGGCGGCGCAGAAAGCCGCCGAGATCAAGCCCAAGGACAACGCTGCCGCGGCCGCCGAGCCCAATGGCGAAGCGACCTGGGACGACCTCATCCCGGTCGACACCCTGGGCCTGGAGGTGGGCTACCGCCTGATCAGCCTGGTCGACAAGAGCCGTGAGGGCGATCTGCTCAGCCGCATCAAGGGCGTGCGGCGCAAGTTCGCGCAGGAGGTGGGCTTCCTGCCGCCGGCCGTGCACATCCGCGACAACCTGGAGCTGCGCCCCAGCCAGTACCGCCTGAGTCTGCGCGGCGCCGTGGTGGGCGAGGCCGAGGCCTTCCCGGGCATGTGGCTGGCCATCAACCCGGGCCAGGCCACCCAGAAACTGATCGGCACCCAGACCACCGATCCGGCCTTCGGCCTGCCCGCCGTCTGGATCGACGACCGCCAGAAAGATATGGCGCAAATGGCCGGATTTACCGTGGTTGATTGCTCGACCGTGGTGGCCACCCATCTTTCACACTTGATGCAGGTTCACGCGGCCAAGCTGCTGGGCCGAGTCGAGACCCAGGCGCTTGTTGAACACCTGACCAAGCAGGCGCCGCAACTGATCGAAGATGTGATTCCCAAAATGCTAGGCATCGCCAATCTGCAACGTGTCCTCCAGCTCCTGCTGGAAGAGGGCGTGCACATCCGCGATATGCGCTCCATCGTCGAGTCCATCGCCGAGAACGCCGCCCAGATCAGCGATCCGGCCGAGCTGGCCCGTCGCATCCGCACCCACATCGCCCCGGCCATCGTTCAACAGATCTACGGCCCGGTGAAGGAGCTGGACGTGATCGCCCTCGAGCCCGAGCTGGAGCGCCTGGTCACGCAAGCCCTGAATTCCCCCAACGGCGCCGCCCTGGACCCCGGTGTCGCCGACACCCTGGCCCGCAGCGCCGCCGAAACCTCACAAGCCCAGGAAGACCGCGGTGTGCCCGCCTGCCTGCTGGTGCCCGACCTGATCCGCGCCCCCATGGCCCGCCTGCTGCGCCGCGCCGCACCGCGCCTCAAGGTGCTGGGCCACAGCGAAATTCCTGAAACCCATTCCATCCGCATTGGCTCGATCATTGGAGGCACGGCATGAATGTGAAACGCTTCACCGCCCGCACATCACGCGAAGCCATGGCCCTGGTCCGCAAGGCCTTTGGTGATGATGCCGTCGTGCTGTCCAACAAGCCCTGCCCGGAAGGCGTGGAAGTGCTGGCCATGGCGCCGGAAGGCATGTCGCAGATTGAGCGCGTGGCCGCCACCGCGCCGCGCGTGGCCTCGCCCGGCCGCCTGCAGGCCCAGCCGGGCC
>NKIM01000067.1 GCA_002255955.1 Burkholderiales bacterium PBB2
TTTTTTCTCGTTGACCGGGAGCTGCACCACGCCGGGCAGCTGGTACTCGACCGGATCTTCGATGGTGATGATCTTGTCTTCGCCGGTGTGGATCTCGGCCAGGGTGGCGTAGAGGGTGGTGGTCTTGCCGCTGCCGGTGGGGCCGGTGACCAGCAGCATGCCGTGGGGCTGGCGCGCCTGATGGCGGATGGCGGCGCGCTCTTCGGCGTCAAAGCCGAGCGCATCGAGCGTCAGGCTGCCACCGGTCTGCTCGATGCGAGCGCGGTCCAGCACCCGCACCACGGCGTCTTCACCGAAGACGCTGGGCATGATGGACAAGCGGAAGTCGACCTCGCGGCCCTGCACGCGCAGCTTGAAACGGCCGTCCTGCGGCAGGCGACGCTCGCCAATGTCCAGCTCGGACATGACCTTGAGCCGCGACACCAGTTGCTCGGCCGTGGCCGCGCCGTCCACGCTGCGCACCATGGACATGACGCCGTCGACGCGGAAGCGGATCACCGCGCCGCGCGCCGTGCATTCGATGTGCACATCGCTGGCGCCGTCCTGCAGCGCGTCATACAGCGTGGCATTGAGCAGGCGCACCACCGGGCTGGCCTGCTCGGACATGACCAGGGCGCTGAGCTCCTCGGTGGCGCCGCCGGCCTCGGCATCGATGACCGATTCCTCGACATCGCTGAGCGCGCGGAAATCGGCCTCACCGGCGCCCAGCCAATGGCTGATGGCGGCCGGCTCGCACTGCAGCCAGCGAACGGGGGCCTGAAGGCGGGACTCGACGCTTTGCAGCAGCAACTCATCGGCCGCCCGCTCGCCCAGCAGCATCCTGCGGCCACCGGCACCCACGGCCAGCACCGCGCGCCAGCGCTGCGCCTGGGCCTGCGGCCAATGCTCGAAATCGAGCGACCAGGGGCCGTGCTCGGCAGGCAGCACCGAGGCCAGGGAGAAAGAAGAGGCCTCAACGGTCATTGAACTTGTTCCACCAGTTGGAAGATGGGCATGTACATCAGGACGATGATGCCGCCGATGAGCACGCCCATCACCAGCATCAGGGCGGGGTTGATGGCCCGGGTCAGCAGCTCGGTCAGGCGCACGGCTTCTTCGTCGTGAAAAGCGGCGGCACGCTCCAGCATGGCGGCCACCTCGCCGCTGCGCTCACCCACGCGCACCATGCGGCGCGCCACGGGCGTGGCCAGATCCTGCGATTCGAGGGCTTCGGACAGGCGCTCGCCACGCTCGATCTGCTGAGCCGCGGCAGCCACGGCAGGCCGCCAGGGCAAGGCCACCACATCCTCGACGATGCGCAAGCTGGCCAGCACCGGCACACCCGAGGCCAGCAGCATGGACAGGCTGCGGTACAGCCGCGCCAGGGCCAGCACACGCAGGCGCGGGCCCAGGCCCGGCAGGGTCCAGAGCGAGGCCTGCGCCCGCTCGCGCAGGCCCGGGTGGCGCCACAGGCCCACGGCGCCCAGCGCCAGCGCGCCCAGCCCGCCGAGCACCCACATCGGGTGGGCGCCGGCCGTCTGGCCAAAACGCATCAAGACCATCGAAGCCCAGGGCAGGTCATTGCCCAGACCGTCGAGGATGCCGGCAAAGCGCGGCAGCACAAACAGCAGCAGGAACAGGATCACGGCGCTGCCCACGGCCAGCAGCATGACCGGGTAGACGCAGGCGGCGATCAGGCGCGAGCGCAGGTTGTCCACCCAGGCCAGGTATTTGGCATGCTGAGCCAGGGCGGTACTGAGCTGGCCGGTGCGCTCGTTGGCGGCGACGATGGCGCAGATCAGCTCGTCAAACGCCTGCGGCTGCTGGCGCAGGGCGACCGACAGCGGCTGACCCTGCTCGACCTGGCGGACCACCGCATCCAACGCCAGGCGCACCGAGGCCTGGCTCTCTTTCTCGCGCAAGGTGTTCAGCGCTTCCAGCAGGGCGATGCCGGCATCGAGCAGCACCGCCAGCTCCTGGCTGAACAGTTGCAGAGGGAAGCGCCCGGCCGAACGGCGCGCCGCGCCGGCCGACGGGGCGCTGGGCGCGCCCAGCTCCTGCACCTCCAGCACATGCTGGGGCGGCACGCCCAGGGCACCGGCCACGGCATGCGCGTCCAGCGCATCGACGCGCACGCTCCTCACCCCCTCGGGGTGAAAGACGCGGACCTGGTAGCTGGGCATGAGGCGGGTTCGGGAAGGTGCGGGCAGAAGGCAAGACGGCGGACCGCGGCAGCACAGGCTCGGAGCTGCCGCGGCGATCTCACCAGCTGGTCAGATCGGCGTCTTCGCCCTCACCGCCCGGGCGGCCGTCACGGCCGTAGGAGAACAGGTCGTACTCACCGTGCTCGCCGGGCGAGCGGTACTGGTAGTCGTTGCGCCAGGGGTCCTGGGGCAGCGCCTTGCTCAGATAGGGGCCAGCCCAGCGCGGTTCATCGCTGGGCTTGGTGACCAGCGCGGCCAGACCTTGCTCGGTGCTGGGATAGCGGCCGACATCAAGGCGGTACTGGTCGAGTGCCTTTTGCAGGCCATCGATCTGCGCCCGCGTGGCCTTGACCTCGGATTTGCCGATCTGGCCGAAGAACTTGGGGCCGACGTAACCGGCCAGCAGGCCGATGATGACCATCACCACCAGCAGCTCCAGCAGGGTGAAACCGCGGCCGGATCGGCGGGCGGCAGGCGCTTGGCGCTGGGATTGGATGTGGAACGGCATCTTGTCTAGAACCCTCGAAAACCTTGATCTCTGCGGCCCTGCCCCCTCGGACAGGTCGGCACATGCTCACTCACAGCCAGGCCGCAGCTGGCCCTCAACTGTGACAGCTGCCGCGGGCTGCAGCCATTGGGACTTGACCCCCCCACGTTCGAGTGAATCCAGCCCGGGCACCCTGGGCAGCCCTGCACTGTAACGGCTCCATATGAAGGCTTGAGGTCAGCCCGGGCGCTGGGCAGGCCGCGGCGGGCGCTCGCCGATTTCTCGCGTCAAGCGGCACTGCTTTGGCGAAAACATGCGCGAGCCCTTGTTTATGCACAAGCCGCATAGTTGCATGTGCACTCGGCTTTGGGCGCAGCCCGGCGCCGTATCGACTTCGCGTTACCGTTCGCCCCGTCCAAAAAAGTTACGGAGCATTACCAAATGTCCAACCTCTCTTTCGTGGCGCCGACGCGCAACAGCCCCTGGGGCACCTACCTCTCGCAGATCGATGCCGTGGAGCCCTATCTGGGCCATCTGGCCCGCTGGGTGGAGACCCTGCGCCGGCCCAAGCGCGCCCTGATCGTGGACGTGCCGATCGAGCTCGACAACGGCACCATCGCCCACTACGAGGGCTACCGCGTCCAGCACAGCCTGACCCGCGGCCCGGGCAAGGGCGGCGTGCGTTATCACCCCGATGTGACGCTGGAAGAAGTGATGGCCCTGTCGGCCTGGATGACGATCAAGAACGCGGCCGTCAACCTGCCCTACGGCGGCGCCAAGGGCGGCATCCGCCTCGACCCCAAGGTCTTGTCCAAGAAGGAACTGGAGCGGGTTACGCGCCGTTACACCAGCGAGATCGGCATCATCATCGGCCCGCAGCAGGACATCCCGGCGCCGGACGTGAACACCAACGGCCAGATCATGGCCTGGATGATGGACACCTACTCGATGAACGTCGGCGCAACCGCCACCGGCGTGGTCACCGGCAAGCCGATCGCCCTGGGCGGTTCGCTGGGTCGCGTGCAGGCCACCGGCCGCGGCGTCTTCGTGATCGGCCGTGAAGCCATGCGCCGCCTCGGCATCAGCATGGAAGGCGCGCGCATCGCCGTGCAGGGCTTCGGCAATGTCGGCTCGATCGCCGCCAAGCTCTTCGCCGCCGCCGGCGCCCAGATCGTGGCTGTGCAAGACCACACCGGCACCATCCTGAACGAGCGCGGCTTCGACATGCAGAACCTGCTCGACCATGTCAACCAGACCGGCGGCGTGGCCGGCTTCTCGGGCGGCGACGCAACAGCCAACGAGGACTTCTGGAAGGTCAAGAGCGATGTGCTGATCCCGGCCGCCCTGGAAGGCCAGATCAACAAGGAGCGCGCCGAAGGCCTGCAAACCCGCCTGGTGCTGGAAGGCGCCAACGGCCCGACCACCCCGGACGGTGACGCCGTGCTGGCCGACCGCGGCATCGTCGTGGTGCCGGACGTGATCGCCAACTCGGGCGGAGTCACCGTGTCCTACTTCGAATGGGTGCAGGACTTCAGCTCCTTCTTCTGGACCGAAGACGAGATCAACGTCCGCCTGGACAAGATCATCACCGGCGCCTTCAAGCACATCTGGGACACCAGCGAGCACCACAAGATCTCGCTGCGCACCGCCGCCTTCGTGGTGGCCTGCACCCGCGTGCTCGAAGCGCGTGAAGAGCGCGGCCTGTATCCGTAAAGTCGGGTGAGGGAGGGCCTCGACCGCCCTCCCGGCGCTCATGGCGAGCGCTGGCCACAGGCAAGACCAAGGGCTCTCACGAGCCCTTTTTCACGCCCGTGGTGGATCCAGGCTCACGCGCTGCGTCGGCCGCGCCCAGCTGGCCGGCAGATCGCGCAGCACCGTGCCGGCATCGAGCGAGCGAATCGGCACGCTGAGGTCGGCCGGGATGCGCTGGCGCGCCTGCAGAGCCATGTAGCGCAGGGCGCTGACCCGCAGGAAGGAGGCGAAATTGCCCACCGCGCCGCGGGCCTGGACCAGCTCGTCGTAGAGCTTTTCGATCAGCTGGGTGACGTTCATGCCGTCACGCGCACCGATTTCCTCCAGCACCTCCCAGTGCAGGTTTTCCAGCCGGATGCTGGTGACCACGCCATGCAGGCGGACCGAGCGGGTGCGTGACTCATACGACTGCGGGTCGGCGCTGATGAAGACTTGGCACATGGGCATCTCCCTGATGCGGTGGGGCAGTGAGGCGGCGGGGCTACCTCCTATCTTCTCAGTGTCGGATCTCTGTGCCCAGCACCACCAGGAACTGCGCAATCCAGGCCGGATGTGCCGGCCAGGCCGGGGCGGTGACCAGCTTGCCGTCGGTGACGGCCTGATCCACGGGGATGGCGGCGTAGCTGGCGCCGGCCAGCTCCACCTCGGCCGCACAAGCCGGGTAGGCCGACACCTGCTTGCCGCGGATCACGCCGGCCGCGGCCAGCAGCTGGGCGCCGTGGCAGATGGCGGCGATCGGCTTGTCGGCGCGGGCGAAGGCCTGCACCAGGGGCACCACGCCGGCCACGGTGCGCAGGTACTCGGGCGCACGGCCGCCGGGGATGATCAGGCCGTCGTAGTCCTCGGCCCGCGCCTCGGCAAAGCTGGCATTGAGCGTGAAGCGGTGGCCGGGCTTCTCGGAATAGGTCTGCGCGCCCTCGAAATCGTGGATGGCGGTCAGCACGAAGTCGCCGGCCTGCTTGCCGGGGCAGACCGCGTCCACCCGGTGGCCCACGGCCTGCAGGGCCTGGAAGGGCACCATGATTTCGTAGTCTTCCACATAGTCACCGGCCAGCAGCAGCAGCTTCTTGGCATTGCTCATGTTTGTCTCCTCGGGTGGGTGTGGCGCTCGCGGCTGCGGCGCCTGCCTGATTGTGGAAAGGCGCGACCCCGGGCGGGTAACAGCCGGGTATGACGCCGCTACACTGCCCGGCTATGAGTACAGTCCCGCCCTTTGACCCCGATCTGGCCCTGCAAAGAGGCCGGCAGGCCCTGCAGATCGAAGCCGCCGGCATCCAGGCCATGGTGCCGCGCCTGGGTGAATCGTTTGTGCGGGCGGTGCAGGTGGTGCTGGCCTGCCAGGGCCGCGTCGCGGTGATGGGCATGGGCAAGAGCGGCCATGTCGGCCGCAAGATTGCCGCCACCCTGGCCTCCACCGGCACGCCGGCCCTGTTTGTGCACCCGGCCGAGGCCAGCCATGGCGACCTCGGCATGGTCACCGCCAAGGACGTGGTGCTGGCCCTGTCCAACTCGGGCGAAAGCGATGAGCTCAACGCCGTCCTGCCCGTGCTCAAGCGCCTGGGCGTGACCATCATCGCCATGACGGGCCGCGCTGAATCCAGCCTGGCGCGCCATGCCAGCCTGGTGCTCGACAGCTTTGTGGCCGAAGAGGCCTGCCCTTTGAACCTGGCCCCCACGGCCAGCACCACGGCCCAGATCGCCCTGGGCGACGCCCTGGCCGTGGCCCTGCTCGATGCGCGCGGTTTCAAGCCGGAAGACTTCGCCCGCTCCCACCCGGGCGGCGCGCTGGGCCGCAAGCTCCTGACCCATGTGCGCGACCTGATGCGCAGCGGCGCCGATCTGCCGCGCGTGGCGCCCGACACGCCCTTCACCGACATGATGCGCGAGATGTCGGCCAAGGCCCTGGGCGTGGCCATCGTCGTCGACGCGAGCGACCGGGTGCAGGGCATCTTCACCGACGGCGATCTGCGCCGCCTGGTGGAAAAGGGTCAGGACTTGCGCAGCCTCACGGCCGCGGCGGTGGCCTCCAAGAACCCCCGCACCGTCAGCGCCGAAGCCCTGGCCGTGGACGCCGCCGACCTGATGGAAGAAGCGCGCATCACCGTGGTGCTGGTGGTAGCGGCCGACGGCACGCTACAAGGCGCCACCACCATCAACGACCTGATGCGGGCCAAGGTGATTTGATGGGCACCACCCCGCTGCAAGCCGCGCTGCGCTTTCCGCCCGAGCTGCTGCTCAAAGCGCAGGGCCGCGCCCTCGGGCTGAAGGCCGCCATCTTCGATGTCGACGGCGTGCTGACCGACGGCCGCATCTACATCGGTGAACAGGGCGAGACCTTCAAGGCCTTCTCCACCCTGGACGGCCATGGCCTCAAGCTGCTCGCCCAGGGCGGCATCATCCCCATCATCATCACCGGCCGCGATTCGCCGGCCGTGCGCCGCCGGGTCGCCGACCTGGGCTTGCAACACGCCGTCTACGGCGCCAAAGACAAGTACGCCGTGGCCCAGCCTCTGCTCGATCAGCTGGGATTGCACTGGGATGAGGTGGCGGCCATGGGCGACGACTGGCCCGACCTGCCCCTGCTGACCCGCGTCGGCTTTGCCTGCGCGCCGGCGCAAGCGCATGCCGAGGTCAAGGCCGTGGCCCACTACATCACCGCAGCCGTCGGCGGCCATGGCGCCGCGCGCGACTGCTGCGACCTGATGCTGCAAGCCAACGGCCGCTACCAGCAGTTGCTGAACGGCCATCTCGACACCCTGGACGGAGGCCATCCCTGATGGCCACGCTGGCGCCGGCGCCGACCGGCCGCGTCCGCCCGAGCCAGAGCTGGCTGTGGCGGCTGCAGCAGCTGGTCTCCAACTACCTGCCCCTGCTGCTGATGGCCATGCTGGCCAGCGGCACCTGGTGGCTGGTCAAACACACGCCCGTACCCGAGGAGGCCACCCAGGCCCCACCGCCGCGCCACGAGCCCGATTACCAGATGCGCAATTTCGAGCTGCAGCGCATGGGGGGCGACGGGCGCCTGCGCGCCCGCATCGAAGGCGCGGCCCTGCGCCACTACCCGGACACCGATACGCTCGAGATCGACCAGATCCATCTGCGCAGCTATTCGGCCGATGGCAGCTGGGTCCTGGCCAGCGCCCGCCGCGCCGTGGCCAATGCCGATGCCAGCGAGATCCAGCTGTACGGCGACGTGGAAGTGAAACGTTATGAGGCGCCCAAAGATGGCGCAGCGCCATCCGAAGCCAAGCTGGACATCCGCGGCGAGTTCCTGCAGGCCTTTGTCAATCGCGAGCAGCTGCGCAGCCACCTGCCGGTGCAGCTGCGCCACGGCGGCACCACGGTGCAGGCCGCAAGTTTCGAATACGACCACCTCAACGCCCGCCTGAGCTTCCAGGGCCGCACCACGGCCAGCCTGGCGGCGCCTGGTGCCCAGAAAAAAGCCAAGGCCACGCCATGAGCCGTCTCGTCTACATCACCGGCGCCTCCAGCGGCATCGGCCAGGCCTTGGCCTTGCAGTACGCGCGCGCCGGCTGGCGCCTGGCCCTGGTGGCACGGCGCACAACCGAGCTGCAGAGCTGGGCCGAGGCCCAAGGCCTGAAGCCCGCGCAGTACGCCATCTACGGCGCCGATGTCTGCGATATCGCGTCCATCACCGCCGCCGGCCGCGCCTGCATTGCCGCCCAGGGCCTGCCCGATGTGGTGATCGCCAATGCCGGCATCAGCGTCGGCATCGACAGCGCCATCTTGGAAGACCTGGCGGTGATGCAACGCGTCTACGCCACCAACAACCTCGGCCTGGCCGCCACCTTCCAGCCCTTCATCGCAGCCATGCGCACGCGCGGCAGCGGCCGCCTGGTCGGCGTGGCCAGCGTGGCCGGCATCCGCGGCCTGCCCGGCCATGCGGCGTATTGCTCCAGCAAGGCCGCCGTCATCAGCTACTGCGAGAGCCTGCGCGGGGAGTGCCGCCCCTTCGGCGTCCAGGTGGTGACCATCGCCCCGGGCTATATCGACACGCCGCTGACGCGCGAGAACCGCTACAGCATGCCCTTTCTGATGCAGCCCGAGGATTTCGCGGCGCGCGCCTACGCCACCATCGAGGCCGGAGCCAGCTTCCGCGTCATCCCCTGGCAGATGGGCTGGGTGGCGCGCCTGCTGCGCTTGCTGCCTAACAGCCTGTTCGATCGGCTGCTGGCCGGGCGCCCGCGCAAGCATCGCCAGGGCGAGTGAAAGTCAAGCCCACTCAGGTGGGAAACAGTTGCAGCACCGGGACAGGCTGGTAGTTCTGACAGGTCGGGCCTGTGGCGCGCGCGCCTACACTGCGCCGGGGCTGCTCTGCCCCTCACCTCGCCTCGCGACGGCCGAACCGGCTGGGCGCGATCTGCTGCCAGCCCTTGATGCCTTCGCCGCCGATGAGATTCCTGCTCCTGAGCTTGCTGTCGCTGTCCACCGCCTGCGCCCAGGCCAGCAGCACCGCCCACCCCCAAGCCCTGCGCCTGAGCGAAGACAGCGCGCCGCTGCGCATTGATGGTCAGCTGGACGAAGCCCATTGGCAGCGTGCCCCGGTGTACGACCGCTTCGTGCAGTTCCAACCCGAGGACAAGAAGCCAGCGGCCTGGCGTACCACGGTGCAGATCCTGGTCACCCAGGACGCGCTGGTCTTCGGCATTCGCGCCTATGACCCGGCGCCGGATCTGATCCGCGCGCCGCTCAAGCGCCGCGACACGGTGGCACGCGACCAGGATTTCATCTCGGTGGTGCTGGACCCGGTCGGCCTGCGCCGCTCGGCCCAGTTCGCCCGCGTCAGCGCGGCCGGCGTGGTGGGCGACGGCATGTTCACCGCGGCTGATGATGGCGAGGATTTCGCGCCCGATTTCGAGCTCGAAGCCGCCGCCCAGCGCCTGCCCGACGGCTACAGCATCGAGCTGCGCTGGCCCTTGGCCTCGCTGCGCTACCCCTACAGCGGCGGCCTGCCCTGGCGCCTGATGGTGGTGCGCAACATCCCGCGCCAGGAGGCCAACACCCTCAATGTCAGCGCCCCGCTGACCAAGGACGCGCTGAGCTTCATTGCCGAGCTGCAGCCCATCGAGGGCTTGAGTGACCTGGTCGAGCAGGTGCGTGAGCGCAGCTTTCTGAGCGTGCGCCCCGAGCTGACCCTGCGCCGCCGCGAGGACCAGGCCGAAGGCCGACCCGACAGCCGCAAGCGCGAATCCAATCTCGGCGGCGAGCTCAAATGGCGGCCGCGCGCCGACTGGGTGATCGATGCGGTGCTCAACCCCGATTTCTCACAGGTCGAGCTGGACGCCCCCCAGCTCTCGGGCAACACCCGTTTTGCCCTGAGCCTGCCGGAGAAGCGCCCCTTCTTTCTGGAAAGCGCCGATGTGGTCGGCCAGACCAAGGCCGACGAAGAAGGCCAGAACCGCAGCCTGGCGGCCTTTTACTCGCGCGCCATCACCGACCCCGACTGGGGCCTGCGCAGCACCTGGCGCGGCGCCTCGGCAGACGCCACCCTGCTGAGCCTGCGCGATGCCGGCGGGGGACAGGTCTTGCGCCCCCACGCCTACGGCACCGACAGCTTTGTGCAGCCGCGCGACTCGCAGGCCAGCTTCGCCCGCGGCCGCATGCAGATCGACGCGCTGAACCTGGGCCTGCTGGCCTCAGACCGCAACTACGGCCATGGCCAGTACAACCGCGTCGGCGGCAGCGATTTCTCCTGGGCCGCCAGCGATGTCGATCTGCTGCGCGGCCACCTGCTGCTGTCCAGCACGCGCAGCCAGCTCGACCCCGACACACCCGATCTGCGCCCGGGCAGCGAGAACGGCCACCACCTCTGGCTGGGCTGGCGCCGCCGCACCGAGCAATGGAACACCCTCTTCAACCTGGAAGATGTGTCGCCGCGCTTTGCCAACGACAACGGCTTCGTCAGCCAGTCCGGCTACCGGCGCGGCACGCTCAAGCTGAGCCGGCGCTTCAACGAAGAGAGCCTGGCACCGCTCGGTGAGTGGTCACGCTTCCCGACCTACGAGCTGGAAGCCGAGCTGCGTCTGGCCGAAACCCGCAGCGTGCAGGATGCGCTGCACGGCGTGCCCGGCGGGGAGCTGATCGAGCGCCGCGTGCAGCCCGGCTTCTGGATCGCCACCGCACGCAACACCGGCATCTGGGGCCATGTGGGCCTGGACCAGCAGCGCGCCAAGACCGGCGGGCGCCTGCATGAACCGCGCACACTGACCCTGGGTTTTGAGTCCAACCCCCACCCCGTCCTGGCCTTCATCACCGCCGAGATGGAGTGGGGCCGCCGCCTCGACGTGGATGCCGACCGACTCGGGCGCGGTGGCAATGTCTGGCTGCTGGCCAAGCTGCGCGTACCCATGCCCACCGGCCTGGGGCTGGAGGTGGAGCAGCAATGGAGCGAGGGCTATGTGCACGGTGCCCAGCCGGGCCGCAGCTTCACCGACAACTTCCGCCAGACCCTGGCCGTGCTGCACTGGAGCCCGCGCGACTCGCTGCGCCTGATCGCCCAGGCCACCCATTTCCAGCGCCGCGAAGAGCTGGGCCTGGCGGCCGATGCCTCGCACACCCGCCACACTTCGCTGATGTACCAACACCGCGTCGGCCTGTCCCGGGTGCTGAGCCTGGGCCTGACCCGTTTCAACGACAGCCCGGGCGGGCGTCGCAGCACCGAGCTGTTTGCCAAGGCCCAAGTGGCCTGGCAGCCCTGAGCGCCGGCCAGGGCTGACGCCACCCACGCGGCGGGTCGCGCGGGCAGTCAGCACTCCGCAGGGCCGGGCGGCGCGGCATCACGGCCGGCCCAAACCCTTCCAGAAACGAAAAAAGCAGCCGAAGCTGCTTTTTTCTTGCATCCGTTTCAAGCCGTTCCGCAGAACGGCCTGAGGCTGGATCAGTAGCCGCCGGAACGGCCACCGCCGTAGCCGCCGCCACCGCCGGAGCGGCCACCGCCGCCACCGCCGAAGCCGCCGCCGCCGGAACGGCCACCGCCGTAACCGCCACCGCCGCCGCCACCACCGTAGCCGCCGCCGCCGCCGCCGCCGCCACCACCGCCGTAGCCGCCGCCACCACCACCGCCGCCGCCGTAGCCGCCGCGGCTACCGCCGCCGCCGCCACCAAAGCCACCCGGGCGCTCTTCGCGGGGGCGGGCTTCGTTCACGACCACGGCACGGCCTTCCAGCGGCTGACCGTTCATCGCGTTCATGGCCGCAGTGGCTTCAGCCGGCGACGACATCTCGACAAAACCAAAGCCCTTGGAACGGCCGGTTTCGCGATCCATCATGACCTTGGCGGACGTGACGGTGCCAAATTCACCAAACGCAGTTTGCAGCGA
>NKIM01000068.1 GCA_002255955.1 Burkholderiales bacterium PBB2
CTACGCCACTTGGTGGATCCGTCAGGCCATCACCCGTTCGATCGCCGATCAGGCCCGCACCATCCGTATCCCGGTGCACATGATCGAAACGATCAACAAGATGAACCGCATCTCGCGCCAGCATTTGCAGGAATTCGGCTTTGAGCCGGATGCCCCGACCCTGGCCGAGAAGATGGAGATCCCCGAGGACAAGATCCGCAAGATCATGAAGATCGCCAAAGAGCCGATCTCCATGGAAACGCCGATCGGTGACGACGACGACAGCCACCTGGGCGATTTCATCGAGGACACCAACAACACCGCGCCAATCGAAGCCGCCATGCAAGCCGGCCTGCGCGATGTGGTGAAGGACATCCTCGACAGCCTGACCCCACGCGAAGCCAAGGTGCTGCGCATGCGCTTCGGCATCGAAATGAGCACGGACCACACGCTGGAAGAAGTGGGCAAGCAGTTCGACGTCACCCGCGAACGCATCCGCCAGATCGAAGCCAAGGCCATCCGCAAGCTCAAGCATCCGAGCCGCTCGGACAAGCTGCGCACATATCTGGACAACCTGTAAGGTTGGCAAGATGCGTAGCCCGCTACGGCGGGCTGCCGCGCAGCGGCGACGCGGCTTGCGCCGCAGGCACAAGCTGCGCACGTACCTCGGCAAGCTGTCATCAGGCGAGTCTGAAGAGCCAAGGGCTGGAGCGATCCAGCCCTTTTTTGTGGGCGCATCAGGGAGACGGATTCGAGGCCGGCGCGCACACGAAACCCTACCCACTGCCCTGACCATCCACCATCATGTGGGGCGGCTACACTGCCAAGAACTTCACGCACTTTCGCCCCTTCTGATCTGACATGGCCGACATCCGGGAACGCACTGTTTTGTTTGCCGATTTGCGCGGCAGCACAGCACTGTTCGAGACCCTGGGCAATGCCGAAGCCTCGGCCCTGGTCACCCACACTGTGAACCTGATCGCGCGCGCGGTCGACGAGTGCAATGGCCGCCTGATCAAGACCCTGGGCGACGGGCTGATGGCGGTGTTCGAGGTGCCGCGCGATGGCGTCAAGTCCGCCATCCGCATGCACGAGTTTCTGGAACATCTGGTGGCGCGCGGCAAGCAGCAAGGCTCGGCCAGCCTGCGCGCCCTGCGCATGCAGGTGGCCCTGGCGCGCGGCGAGGTGGTGGAGCTCAACGGCGATTGCTTCGGCGATGCCGTCAATGTGGCCGCCCGCCTGCTCGACCATGCCGGCGACAACGAAACCCTGATCACCGCCGAGGTGCTGGCCGGCCTGCCCAGCACCCAAAAGCTGCGCTTTCGCAGCTTGGATCTGATCCCGCTGCGCGGCCGGGCCGAGCCGGTGCATGTCCATCTGCTGGACCAACCCAACCAGAGCGATATGGCGGCCACGCAGTTTGGCGAGGTCGTCCATGCGGTGGAGCCCGACGGCATCCGCCTGGTCTGGATGGACCTGGACCGCGTCTTCGACATCGACAGCATGCCCATCGTGCTGGGCCGCAGCGTGCAGGCGACCTACTGCATCACCGATGGCCGCGTGTCGCGCTCGCATGCCCGCATCGACTGGCATGGCGGCAGCTTTTCCATCACCGACCTCAGCTACAACGGCACCTTCGTGCGCTTCGGCCTGGACGGCGAGATCGTCAGCCTCAAGCGCGGCAGCTGCACCCTGCACGGCAGCGGCGCCGTCGGCTTGGGCAGCCCGCCGGTGGACCCGACCTCACCGACCGTGCGATTTGAAGTGCTGCACTTCGCCGACACCGAGCCACTGCAGCTAGGCGCCGCCAGCAAGCCCGGCGACAGCAGCATGGGCAGCCCCAAAGGCAGCAACAACAAGCACTGAAGCGAGCGCCACTCCGGCCCCACACGGGCGCGTGCCACAGCCAGGCCCTATCATGCCCGGATGAGCATGATGAAGCCTGAACCCGCCTACCGCCACGGTAGCGCCCCCAAGACCGCCCTCCTCTTCTGCAACCTCGGCACGCCCGAGGCGCCCACGGCCGCTGCACTGCGCACCTATCTCGCTCAGTTCCTGAGCGACCCGCGGGTGGTTGAGATCCCGCGCTTGATCTGGATGCTGATCCTGCACGGCATCATCCTGCGCGTGCGCCCGGCCAAGTCGGCGGCCAAGTACGCCACCGTCTGGCTGCCGGAAGGCTCACCGCTCAAGGTCTGGACCGAGCGCCAGTCCAAGCTCTTGCAAGGCCTGCTGGGCGAGCGTGGCCACCGCGTCAGCGTGCGCTATGCCATGCGCTACGGCCAACCCTCGGTGGCCGCGCAACTCGACGCCCTGCGCGCCGAGGGCGCCACCCGCGTGCTGGTGCTGCCGGCCTATCCGCAGTACTCAGGCGCCACCACCGCCAGCGTGATCGACGATGTGGCGCGCTGGAGCTTGCAGACCCGCCACCTGCCCGAGCTGCGCTTCATCAACCGCTACCACGACCAGCCCCAGCACATCGCCGCCCTGGCGGACAGCGTGCGCCGCCACTGGGCCGAGCACGGCCGCAGCGACAAGCTGGTGATGAGTTTCCACGGCATGCCGGCCCGCACCCTGGCCCTGGGCGACCCCTACCACTGCGAATGCCTGAAGACCGGCCGCCTGCTGGCCGAAGCCCTGGGCCTCTCCCGGGAGCAATGGCTGGTGACCTTCCAGAGCCGCTTCGGCAAGGCCAAATGGCTGGAACCCTACACCGAACCCAGCCTGATCAAGCTGGCCCAGGAGGGCCTGAAGAGCGTCACCCTGATCTGCCCCGGCTTCAGCGCCGACTGCCTGGAAACGCTGGAAGAAATCAACCAGGAAGCGCGCGAAGCGTTCCTGCACGCGGGCGGCCAACGCTTCAGCTATGTGCCCTGCCTGAACGACGACCCGGCCGGCTTGCGCGCCCTGGCCGACCTGGCCGAACAGCATCTGCAAGGCTGGCCCACGCGCGAGGTGGCTGATGCCTCCGCCCTGGCGGCACAGCGCGAACGCGCGCTGGCCCTGGGCGCCAAGGACTGATCAGGGCGCGAACCCTCGATCAGCCAGCTAGGTCAGCTGGTGTGCGCGGCATTGCGCTGCGCCGCCAGCCTCACCTCACGCCAGCGCACCACCCGCGGCCACAGCCGCGGCAAGACCAGCACCAGCACCACCAGCGCCAGCAGGCCGGCCGACATGGGCCGCTGCACGAACACGCCCCAGTGGCCCTCGCCGATGGACAGGGCATTGCGCATCTGCGCCTCGGCAATCGGGCCCAGAATCATGCCCACCACCACCGGTGCGGTCGGGAAGTCAAAGCGGCGCATCACCACGCCCAGCAGACCGATGGCCAACATGACGACCAAATCGAACGCACTCTGACGCATGCCGTAGACCCCCACGGTCGCAAAGATCAGGATGCCGGCGTAGAGCTGCGGCTTGGGGATCTTGAGCAGCTTGACCCACAGGCCCACCAAGGGCAGGTTCAGCACCAGCAGCATCACATTGCCGATGTAGAGCGAGGCGATCAGGGCCCAGACCAGGGTGGACGAGGTCTGGAACAGCTGCGGCCCGGCCTGGATGCCGTAGTTCTGCAAGGCCGAGAGCATGATGGCCGCGGTCACCGAGGTCGGGATGCCCAGGGTCAGCAGCGGCACCAGCGTGGCGGTCACCGCAGCATTGTTGGCGGCCTCGGGGCCGGCCACGCCTTCGATGGCGCCGGTGGTGCCGAACTCCTCGGGGTGCTTGCTCAGCTTGCGCTCGGCGGCATAGCTCAGAAAGGTCGGGATCTCCGAGCCGCCGGCCGGGATGGTGCCGAAGGGAAACCCGATCACCGTGCCGCGCAGCCAGGCCGGCCAGGAGCGGCGCCACTCGCTGCCGGTCATGTGCACGCTGCTCATCTTGTTGATCTCTTGCGTGCTCCGGCCCTCGTAGAGAGCGTTGTACAAGGTTTCGCCCACCGCAAACAAGCCCACGGCCACCAGCACCGCCTCGATGCCGTCCATGAACTCGGGCACGCCGCCGGTGTAGCGCACCTGCGCGGTGATCTGGTCCAGGCCGACCAGGCCCATGGCCAGTCCGATGAACAAGGCCGTCATGCCGCGCAGCGTGCTCTTGCCCAGCACCGCGCTGACGGTGGTGAAGGCCAGCAACATCAGGCAGAAGTATTCCGGCGGGCCGAGCGTCACGGCGAACTCGGCCATGACCGGCGCAAACAGGGTCACCAGCACGGTGGCAATCGTGCCGGCCACGAAGGAGCCGATGGCCGAGGTGGCCAAGGCCGCACCGGCGCGGCCGCTCTTGGCCATTTTGAAGCCCTCCAGCGCCGTCACCATGGTCCCGGTCTCACCGGGGGTGTTGAGCAGGATGGAGGTGGTGGATCCGCCGTACATGGCACCGTAGTAAATGCCGGCGAAGAAAATCATCGAGGCCGTGGGCTCGACCTGGGAAGTGATGGGCAGCAACATGGCCACCGTCACCGCCGGGCCCAGGCCCGGCAGCACACCGATGCCGGTGCCGATCACACAGCCCAGAAAGGCCCAGAGCAGATTGACCGGCGTGCCGGCCGTCATGAAGCCGCCGAGCAGCTGATTCCAGAGTTCCATGGCGATGTCGTCCTCAGAGCCAGCCGCTGGCCGTCAGGCCGGGCAGCTGGATGGCCAGCAGTTTGGTGAAGAGCCAGAAGACCGGCGCGGCAATCAGCACGCCGCTGACGCCGTCGATCACGGTCTGGCGAAGATCGCCGCCGGGGCGGCCTTCCGACATGCGCAGGCCACGCACCGCCAGGGTGAAGCACAAGGCACACGCCAGGATGAAGCCGACCACGGTGATCAGGCCGGCATTGGCGAGCACGCCCGCCACCACCCAGGCCACCGCCTTCCAGTCGCCCTGGGCCGCGCCCGAGGGCGTCTCCATGGCGCGGTAACCGCCGCTGCGCGCTTCCCAGATCAGCCAGGCACCGCAAATCATCAGCACCACCGAGACCAGCCAGGGCAAGGCATTGGGGCCGACACCGGCGTAGCCGGCATCGGAAGGAATGAAGGTGGCGCCGTACGCCATCAGCGCGCCGATCAGCAGCGCGCCACCGCCGACCAGGCTCTGGTGCAGCACGGAGGAAGAAGAAGTTTCGGTCGCCATAGGACTCTCGCTAACAAATGAACTCAGCGCCATCCCGCCTAGCTCCCGCCCGGCCGGATGCGCGTGCCACGCCTTGCCGGCGCGTGATCGCTCAGATCATTCCGGACTTGACCATCACGGCCCGCAGCATGGCGAACTCTTGGTCCACGAAGTCGGCAAAGGCCTTGCCGGTCAGCAGTGCCGGGGTCCAGCCGTTCTTTTCCAGTGCCTCGATCCAGCTCTTGTTGCGGAACACCAGGGTCATCATGTCGGTCAGCGCCTTGTGCTGCTCCATGCTGATGCCCGGGGGCGCGTAGACGCCGCGCCAGTTGCCGATCTCGACATTGATGCCCAGTTCGCGCAGCGTCGGCACGTTCAGGCCCTTGAGCCGGGTCGGCGCGGTCACGGCGATGGGGCGCATCTTGCCGCTCTCGATGTACTGGGCGAACTCGCTATAACCGCTGCCGCCGACGGTGACATTGCCACCCAGGATGGCGGCCGTGGCCTCGCCGCCGCCGCGGAAGGGCACGTAGTTGATCTTGGCCGCGTCCACACCGACATCGCGGGCGATCATGGCTGCCGCCACATGCTCGGTCGAGCCGCGCGAGCCGCCGCCCCATTTCACGCTGCCGGGGTCTTTCTTCATCTGCTCGACCACGTCCTTCATGGTCTTGAGCGGCGAGTTGGACGGCAAGACAAAGACGTTGTACTCGCTGGTCAGGCGCGCGATCGGTGTGGCTTGCGTCAGACTGACCGGCGGCTTGCCGGTGATGATGCCGCCCAGCATCACCGCGCCCATGACCATCAGCGCGTTGCCATCGCCCTTGCTGGCGTTGACGAATTGGGCCAGGCCGATGGCACCGGCTGCGCCGCCCTTGTTCTCGTACTGCACCGAGGACGCCATGCCCGCGTCCTGCAAGGCCTTGCCCAGGGCACGACCGGTGGTGTCCCAGCCACCGCCCGGGTTGGCGGGGATCATCATCTTGATGTTGGCGCTGGCGCTTGCCAGCTCCGGCAAGGCGCCGGCGGCAGCCAGGGCGGCCAAGGATTTCAGAAAGGTGTCGCGACGCATGGTGCTTGTCTCCTGTGTTTTTGCTGTCTTGTGGGTCGTCTCGGCGCCGCGGCGGCCGAAGGCTGCCGCGGCCTGAGCCCGATCAGAACGAGTGATAGATGCCCAATTCCGTGCCGGTCGAGCTCTGCCCTGCCAGCACGGCCGAGCCGCCGGGGATCAGGAACTTGCCGGTTGCGCTGTTCTGCACCCGCGAGGTGGTGGCGTAGATCGAGCTGCGCTTGGACAGGTTGTGGACATACCCCAGGGCCAGCAGCTTGCCACTGTAGTCGCTGCCGTTGGCGCTGTCGCGGTTCTTGGAGCGCACATGGCTGAAACGCAGCACATGGGCGCCCTGGGTGTAGGTGCCGCCCAGCACCCAGTTGGTCTGCTCGCGTGTGGCCTGCTTGCTGACGTGGTACAGACCCAGCAGCTTGAAGGCATCGACCGTGTAGCTGCCGCCCAGATTGCCCACCTTGAACTTGGTGCCGGCCGCGGTGTTGGTGGTCTCCGACCAGGCGCCGGCCACATCGAGGGACCCTTGCGCATAGCCCAGGCGGCCGCCCACATATTTGCCGGTCGAGCCCTCGCCGGCGGCCATCATGGCCTGGCCGTAGATGCCGCCCAGATTCGAGGGCAGGAAGTAGCCGACCGAGTTGTCCGAGCGGATCACCGTCTTGGCCGTGGACGAGGCGCCGTCGAAGCCATAGACCAGATTGCTGGCGGCGCCGACACCGTTGGTGCCGAAGGCATTGAAGCGGCTGATGTTCCAGAAGGTGGGCACATAGTCGCGGCCCAGGCGCACCTCACCGGCCGCCTTGTCACTGACGCTGACGGTCGCGCGGCGGCGCCAGTCACCGCCCGAACCCACATCGGGGCCCACCGCGCCTTCGAGGTGGAAGCTGGCGCTCAATCCATTGCCCAGATCCTCGGTGCCGCGAAAGCCGATGCGGCTGGTCTGCATGCCGTCGATGCTGACCAGGGACATGTTCTTTCCGCCGTTGGACAGGCGCTGCACGCCCACGTCCATGACGCCGAAAATCGTCACCGAGCTCTGCGCAGCGGCCAGGCCGGCGCTGCTGCACAACACAGCCAGGGCCAGGCCGCGGCCCAGAATTTGAGATCCACGCTTCGTCTTCATAGGTCTTGTCTCCGTCATTTTTGGGTTTGGTTTTGGACGCAGGCGGGGCGGCTCGCCCAGCGTGCACCGCCATGGTGCTGAGCCAGGCTGTCAAATGCCTGTCCAAAGCCCTGGGGCAAAACCCGAGGCGGCCGAGGCCCGGCGGCGCGGGGGCGCTCTGCTATCGTTGCCCGCATGAAACTCTTGGTGATCGAGGACAACCTGGCGATGCAAACCACGCTGCAGCGCTCCTTCGAGCGCCGCGGTTTTCGCGTCAGCACCTGTGACGATGGCGAGCGCGCCCTCTCGCGCTGGCGCGCCAGCCTGCCCGATGTCGTGCTGCTGGATCTGTCCATGCCCGGCCGCGATGGCCTGGATGTGCTCAGCGAAGCGCGCGCCGAAGGCCTGGACACCCCCGTCATCATCATCACCGCGCGCGGCACCTTGGGTGACCGCATCCTCGGTCTCAACATCGGGGCCGACGACTACCTGCCCAAGCCCTTCGACCTGGACGAGCTGGAAGCCCGCGTGCGCGCCCTGGTGCGCCGGCGCGGCCAGCAAGGCGGCGGCAACCACGGCGCGGACGATCGCCCCCTGGCGCCCGAGTTCTGCGGCCTGCGTGCCGACCCCGACAGCGGCGCCGTCTACCTGCGCGGCCAGCCTCTGGACCTGGCGCCGCGCGAGGCCGCCCTGCTGCGCGCCCTGCTGGCCAAGCCCGGCCAGGCGGT
Source organism: Burkholderiales bacterium PBB2 (assembly GCA_002255955.1). Lineage (GTDB taxonomy): Bacteria > Pseudomonadota > Gammaproteobacteria > Burkholderiales > Burkholderiaceae_C > Paucibacter_A. The sequence continues at coordinate 7,970 of NKIM01000068.1, forward strand.
GGCCAAGGAGCGCTTGTTCGACCTGGTGTTTGCCGGTGCGAGCGAGGCGCTGCCTGATGCCATCGAGGTGGTGGCCTACCGCCTGCGCAAGAAGCTGGCCGCCAGCGACAGCAGCGCCCGCCTGGCCACCTTGCGCGGCCTCGGATACCTGCTGCAGGCCGAAGCCGGCGATGCCTGAGTCCTCAAGCGTTTCCAGCGAAGCAAGCTCACGCTGGAGCCGGCTGTCCATGCGCAGCCGCCTGCTGCTGGGCATCTTGCTGCCGGTGGGCCTGCTGGTGGCCATCAACACGGTCAGCCTCTATCGCGAGGCCCTGAGCGCCGTCGACACGGCCTACGACCGCACCCTGCTGGCCTCGGCCAAGGCGATCGGTGAGCTGCTCAGCGTGGAGGGCTCGCCGCAAGGCCCGCGGCTGCGCGCCAGCGTGCCCTATTCGGCGCTGGAGGCTTTCGAGTCGGGCAACAGCACGCGGCTGTATTTCAAGGTCAGCGGCTTCCAGGGCGAGATGCTGGCCGGCTACGAAGACCTGCCGGCCTGGAAGGGCCCCCTGCCCCAGCGCAGCAAGTACGCCGCCCTGGTGGATTTTTACGATGGCTTCTACCGCGGCGAGCCGGTGCGCATGGCCGTGCTACTGCAGCCGGTGGCCGGCCAGGCCGGCATCGGCCAGGCCACCATCCAGGTGGCCGAAACCCTGGACCTGCGCCACGCCCTGGCCCGCCAGGTGCTGCTGGACACGCTCTGGCGCCAGGCCACCATGCTGGCGGTGATTGCCGGCGTGGTCTGGCTGGTGGTGCAGCGCTCGACGCGGCCGGTGCGCGCGCTCAGCGAGCTGATCCAGTCGCGCGAGGCCGATGACCTGCGCCCCTTACCTAGCGCACCAAGCGGTCTGCCGGCCGAGCTGCAGCCGCTGATCGCCGCCACCAACGAGGCCCTGACCCGCCAGGCCCGGCTGCTGGAGCACCAGAAGCGTTTTGTGCGCGATGCCTCGCACCAGCTGCGCACGCCGCTGGCCGTGCTCAAGGTGCAGGTGCAATCGGCCCGGCAAGGCGATGTCGAGCCCATGCAGGCCCTGGCCGAGATCGACACCACCGTGGCCCGCGCCACCCAGGTCGCCAACCAGATGCTGGCCCTGGCCAAGGCCGAGCAGATGCGCCAGCAGGGCGACCAACCCCATGCCGCCATGCCGCGCCAGGACTGGGCCGAGGTGACACGCGCCGTGGCCCTGGATCTGGCGCCGCTGATCGTGCAGCGCGGCCTGGATTTCGACATCAGCACCGAGCCTGCCCCCATCGCCAGCCACGAATGGGCCTTGCGCGAGCTGACCCGCAATCTGCTGCACAACGCCATCCTGCACACGCCCGCAGGCGGGCGGCTGACCATCGAGCTGCGCGGTCTCGACGAGCTGGCGCGGCTGACCATTGCCGACAGCGGCCCGGGTCTCTCGCCGGCGCAGCAGGCGCGCCTCTTCCTGCCCTTTGCCAGCGGCGACAACCCCTCCGGCTCGGGCCTGGGCCTGGCCATCTGCCACGCCCTGGTGATGTCACTGAACGGCCGCATCGCGCTCAGCAACCGACTCGGGGCGGAGGGGCAGGTGGGCGGGCTGGACGCGGTGGTGGAACTGCCCCGGGCCGGCACCTGAGCGAAAGCCTGAGCGAAAATCGCCGGCATGAAAAACAAGGGCAAAGAAGAGCACGACGCCGCCGAAACCGGCGTGCGCCTGGACAAATGGCTCTGGGCTGCGCGCTTCTTCAAGACCCGCTCGCTGGCTGCAGAGGAGATCGGCAAGGGCCGTGTGCAGGTCAACGAGCAGGTGGCCAAGGCCTCGCGTGAGCTCAAGCTCGGTGACCTGCTGCATTTCCGCCAGGGCGTGGTGGACCGCGAGGTGCGCGTGCTGGGCCTGAGCCCGCAGCGCGGCCCGGCCAGCCAGGCGCAGGGCATGTATGAAGAGACGCCCGAGAGCATCCGGCGCCGCGAGCTGGCGGCAGAGCGCCGCCGCCTGGCGCCTGAACCGGCCGCCACCATCACCCAGGGTCGCCCCACCAAGCAGGACCGCCGCCGCCTCAGCGACTGGGACCGCTGGTCGGCCATCGCTGACTCAGAATGAGAAAATAGGGGGTTAACCCGGCCTATTTCCTTCGAAAAGCCCTCTTGAAATCGAGGGCATGGGGCCCATATGCGCCCCATTGCTTCTTTTTGCATCATGACCACAGACACTCCCACCCCCCAAGAGCCGATCCCCGAAACCTCTGCCGCCGAGGCCGGCGCGGACAGCGCCGCCACCAAGCTGGCCGAGGTGGAAGCCCGCCTGGCCGAGATGTCAGACGCCTATCTGCGCGCCAAGGCCGAGGTGGAAAACATCCGCCGCCGCTCGGAAGACGAAATGTCCAAGGCCCGCAAGTTCGCCGTGGAGTCCTTCGCTGAATCCATGCTGCCCGTGATGGACAGCATGGACGCGGCCATCGCCCTGCCCGACGCCAAGGTCGAGACGGTGCTGGAAGGCGTGCACGCCACCCGCCGCCAGCTGGCCTCGGCCCTGGAGCGCAACAAGGTGCTGGAGATCAACCCCAGCGCCGGCACCAAGTTCGATCCGCACCAGCACCAGGCCATCTCGGTCGTGCCGGCCGAGCAAGAGCCCAACACGGTGGTCATGGTCCTGCAAAAGGGCTACTCCATCGCCGAGCGCGTGTTGCGCCCGGCCCTGGTGACCGTCACCGCCCCGAAATAAAGCCCACGCAAACGCGGGGCCGGGCTTGAAAGCCCGCCCGCCAGCCGCAGCTAAGAACCATCCGGCCGCCGCGCCAGCGCTTTCACCAGCCATCAGCGCGCCGCCAGCAACGCATCAAAATTCTTCAGGAGTAAGACCATGGGAAAGATCATTGGCATTGACTTGGGCACCACGAACTCGTGCGTGGCCGTCATGGAAGGCAACACGACCCGCGTGATCGAGAACGCCGAAGGCGCTCGCACCACCCCGTCCATCATTGCCTACCAAGAAGATGGCGAGATCCTGGTGGGCGCCTCGGCCAAGCGCCAGGCCGTGACCAACCCCAAGAACACCCTGTACGCGGTGAAGCGCCTGATCGGCCGCAAGTTCACCGAGAAGGAAGTGCAAAAAGACATCGAGCTGATGCCTTACGCCATTGCCGCGGCCGACAACGGCGACGCCTGGGTGGAAGTGCGTGGCAAGAAGCTGGCTCCGCCGCAAATCAGCGCCGAAGTGCTGCGCAAGATGAAGAAGACGGCCGAGGACTACCTCGGTGAAGAAGTGACCGAGGCCGTGATCACGGTGCCGGCCTACTTCAACGACGCCCAGCGCCAAGCCACCAAGGACGCTGGCCGCATCGCCGGCCTGGATGTCAAGCGCATCATCAACGAGCCCACCGCCGCAGCCCTGGCCTTCGGCCTGGACAAGCATGGCAAGGGCGACCGCAAGATCGCGGTGTATGACCTGGGCGGCGGCACCTTTGACGTGTCCATCATCGAAATCGCCGATGTGGACGGCGAAATGCAGTTCGAAGTGCTGTCGACCAATGGCGACACCTTCCTGGGCGGCGAAGACTTCGACCAACGCATCATTGACTACATCGTCACCGAGTTCAAGAAAGAGCAAGGCGTCGACCTGACCAAGGACGTGCTGGCCCTGCAGCGCCTGAAGGAAGCCGCTGAAAAGGCCAAGATCGAGCTGTCCAACAGCGCGCAGACCGACGTCAACCTGCCCTACATCACCGCCGACGCGACCGGCCCGAAGCACCTGAACGTCAAGCTGACCCGCGCCAAGCT
>NKIM01000020.1:0-45989 GCA_002255955.1 Burkholderiales bacterium PBB2
GGGCATGACCCAGCAGCTCCTGCACCGCGCGCAGGTCACCGCTGGACTGCAGCACATGGCTGGCAAAGGAATGGCGCAGCATGTGCGGGTGCACATGGCTGGGCATGCCGGCCGCCAGCGCCCGCGCCTTGAGCCGGCTGCGGATCTGCGAGGCGCCCAGGCGCCCGCCGCGCGGCCCGACAAACAAGGCCGGCTCCTGCGCCGCCGCCAGCTGCGGCCGCAGCGCCAGCCAAGCCTGCACTGCTTGCAGCGCCGGCTGCCCCAGCGGCACGGAACGGCGCTTGGCGCCTTTGCCCAGCACATGAGCCTCGGCCGACTCCAGATCCAACCAACCGCGCGCCTGCGGACCGGCGCTGGCATCCAGCCCCTCCAGCTCGCCCACGCGCAGACCGCAGCCGTAGAGCAGCTCGACGAGAGCGTGGTCACGCGCCTCCAGGCGCGGGTCCTGCCCGGCGCAGTCGTCGCGGTAACTGGCCAGCTGCACGGCATCGTCCACCGCCAAGGCCTTGGGCAGGGGCTTGGCCGATTTGGGTGGCCGCAAGCCCTCGAAAGGATTGAAGGCCACGCGCCCTTCCCGGCCCAGCCAGCGGTAGAGGCCGCGCCAGACCGAGAGCAACAAGGCAATGCTGCGCGGCCCCAAGCCGGCTCGCCCCTCGCTGGATGCATGCAGACGCGCCGCCCAGCGCCTCGCCTGCGCGCTGCTCAGTTGCAGCAGCTCGATGCCCGCCTCCTCAGCCAGAGCCTGCAAGCGGCGCAGGCCATCGTTGTAGATCACCAAGGTGCGCGCTGACAAGCGGCGCTGCACCCGCACATGGTCGAGATAGGCCTGCAGCAGGGGCGCCAGCGGCCCCGCTTCGGCAGGCCGCTCGGAGGCTGCCGCGTCAGTCGGCTTGCGCTGCGGGCTCATCAGCGGCGGGCGCCGGTGCGGCGGGCAGCCAGCGGGCCAGGGCCGCGCTGGCGATATCGCCCACGCGGGCCAGGAACTCGGTGCCCATCTCGGCCGTGTAGCGGGTCGGGTCGGGCGAGCCCAGCACCAGCAGGCCAAAGCTGCGCGCCGGCGTGCCATGTTGCAAGGGGATCAGGGCCAGGGAGGTGGTGGCGCCCTCGCTGCCATCGGCGGCCTGCAACCAGCCCGCCGCTTCGAAGCCCGAGTTGACGCCGCAGTAGGGCTGGCTCAGGCTGGAGGCAAAGCTCTTCACATCGGTGCTGACCGGGCGCGCGCACTCATGATCGGCAAAGGCCGCATCCACGCCCCAGAGGCGCAGGCCGGCTTGCGGGATCAGGAACTGGTGGCGCAGCTCTTTCAGCAGCACGGCCGGCAACTCGGCCGTGGCCACGGTCAGCATCAAGGCCTGGGTCCAGCGGTGCAGGCGGTCGGCAATGGCCACGTTCTCCTGGCCGTTGCGGATCATCTCGATGATCTTCTGCTCCAGGCCCTTGATCTTCTCGCGCAGCATCTCGGCCTGGCGCTCTTGCAGAGACACGGCGCGCGCGCCATGCGGGTGGCTCAGCTGCACCTTGGCCAGCAACTCGGCGTGGCGCTCGAAAAAGCTGGGGGTGCGGGCCAGGAAGTCGGCGATGTCCTGCTCGGTGACGGTGGGGGCTTGGCTGCTCACAGCGAGATCTCTCCTTCAAACACGGTTTGCGCCGGCCCGGTCATGATGACCGGCGCGTCCAGGGCCGCCGATGACGCACCGGCGCCAGCCCATTCAATCTTCAAATCACCGCCGCGGGTCTGCACCTCGACGGCCGCATCGAGCAAGCCCAGGCGCATGCCAGCCACCACGGCCGCACAGGCGCCGGTGCCGCAGGCCAGGGTCTCGCCGGCATCGCGTTCGAACACGCGCAAGCGCACCGCCGAGCGTGACACGATCTGCAAGAAGCCGACATTGACCTTGCGCGGGAAACGCCCATGGGTTTCGACCTGGGGGCCAAGCTGCGCCACCGGGCTTTGGTCCACATCGTCCACCAGCATCACCGCATGCGGGTTGCCCATGGACAGCACGGCGACTTCAACGCCAAGATCCGCCAGCGGCCAGAGCGCGAAACCTCCTTGCAGCCGCGGGCTCAGGCCCTCGGCATTGAAAGGCACGCGGTCCAGCTCGAAGATGGGCGCACCCATGTCCACGCTGACCCGGCCATCGTCGCGCAGATGCAGCTCCAGGCGCTTGTTGACCGTCTCGACCGTGATGCTGCGCTTGGCCGACAGGCCCTTCTCGTTCACATAACGCACAAAGCAGCGGGCACCGTTGCCACAGTGCTCGACTTCGGCGCCGCTGCTGCCATTGAAGATGCGGTAGCGAAAATCCACGCCAGGCGTGCTGCTGGACTCGATCACCAGGATCTGGTCACAGCCGACACCGAAGCGGCGGTCGCCCAGGCGCTGCAGTTGCGCGGGGCTGAGGGTCAGGGCGTGCTGGGTCGCGTCGATGACACAGAAGTCATTGCCGGCGCCCTGCATCTTGGTGAAGCGCAGATTCATCGCGGCATTATCAGGCCAGGCCGGCGCCCGCCCGGCTCAGTACAGAGAAGCTTCGCCCTCGGGCCGGGTCTTGAAACGCTTGTGCACCCAGAGGTACTGGGCCGGGTTCTCGCGGATGCGCGTCTCCAGCCAGGCGTTGAGCGTGCGCGCATCGGCCTCCAGATCGCCGCTGGGGTAGCCGGCCGGCGCCTCGAAGGCCTCGATCAAGTAGCCCTGGCCGCCCGGCTTCATGGTCACCACCAGGGGCTGCACCGTCATGCCCATGCTGCGCGCAATCTTGGCCGGCGCCAGCAGTGTGCAGGCGGGCACACCGAAGAAGGGGATGAAGGCCGAGTCCTTGGCGCCGAAGTCCATATCGGGCGCGTTCAAAAAGGCATAGCCCTCGCGGATCAGGCGCAGCACCGGGCGGATGCCGTCGTGGCGATCCACGAACGCCGTTTTGCCGAAGCGGGCGCGCCCGGCCAGCAGCTGGGCATCGAACACCGGGTTGCTCTGGCGCGAGTAGACATCCACGCCGGGGCAAGTCTGGTTCAGCATCAGGGCCGGCGCCGCCCACTCCAGGCCGGCGAAATGCGGCAGCAGCCACATCACCGGGGTCTCGGCCCGCTGGGCCAACTGGATGTCGCCCTTGATCGTCATCAGGCGCTGCAGGCGCTTGGCCGAGGCGAACCAGAGCAGGCCGCGCTCCAGCACGCTGCGGCCCATCCAGCCGAAATGCTCACGCGCCAGGGCCTGACGCTTGGCCACGCTCAGCTCTGGAAAACAGAGTTCGATATTGCGCAAGGCAATGCGCCGGCGCGAGCGGGCCGCCCACCACAGCAAGGCCCCCAGGCCGCGGCCCAGGGCGGCCAGCAGCGGCAGCGGCAGAAAGTGCAGCAGCCAGAGCAGGCCGATCAGGAATTTGGCACCCCAGATGGACAGCATTCAGTGCTCCGCCTGAGCTGCAGGTCCAGCCGCTGGCGCCGGCGCGGCAGCCGGTGCGGCGCCGATGTCCAGTCCGCGTGGCTGCTTGTAGCGGTGGTAGCCCCAGAGGTACTGGCTGGGCGCCTGGAGAATCAGCTCTTCCATGGATCGATTGATGTGCAGGGCGGCCGATTCTGGCGTCAATTCACGGCCGATCTCGGGGCCAGGTCGCACATGCACCACGAAACCCCGGCCTTTCTCTAGACGCTCGCCCCAAATCAGCAGCGCGCGTGCGCCGGTCTGCTGCAGCAGGCGGCTGGCCAGGGTCATGGTGTAGGCCGGGTGGCCGAAGAACGGCGCCCAGACGCCCAGGCCCTCGGGGGGCACCTGGTCGGGCAACAGGCCGATGGTGTGGCCTTGCCGCAGAGCGCGGATCATTTGCCGCACGCCGGCCAGATTGGCCGGAGCTGTCTCCAGGCCCGGGCGGCCGCGCGAGCCGTCCACCACCTCACGCAGCCAGGCCTGGCGGGCCGGGCGGAACAGCACGGTGATGGGGGCCTGAGCGCTTTCGGCAAATCGCTCGGCATAGGCCTGGGCGCAGATTTCGAAACAGGCCAGGTGCGGCGTCATCAGCACCAGACCGCGCCGGTCCTGCAAGGCCTGCTCGATCAGCTCGGCGCCGTCCCAGCGGACGCGCTCGCCGAGCGGCGTGCCAGGGGGGCGCAGCCAGAGCCAGGGCAGCTCGGCAATCATGCGCCCCGCCGCCGCCACGCCGCCGCGCACAGCCGGCCAGGCCAGGCCGGCCTGAGCCACATTCGCGCGATAACGGCGCCGGTAGGTCGGCGAGGCCCAGAAGGTCAGCCAGCCCGCCATCGCACCGACAGCATGGAGCAGACGCAAGGGACATTTCGAGAGGAAGCGCAATAGCAGGAACATATTTCTATAATCAGCACATCGCCGAGTTACTGAACAACTTGCGGGGCGATGCGGGCTTTATTCATGTGATTGAAGTCCCGCCGGGCAGCGATGCTCAACAAATGCTGCTAAAGCGTTCGCCGCGTCTCCAAACCAGACAGTCCGGCAACGCCGTCGAACTATCAAAGGAGTGTAAAAGTGGCGAACGATTTTCTCTTTACTTCAGAATCGGTTTCTGAAGGTCACCCGGACAAGGTGGCTGACCAGATCTCTGACGCGATTCTCGACGCAATCTTCACCCAAGACCCCTTGTCGCGCGTGGCAGCCGAAACCCTGACCAACACGGGTCTGGTGGTGCTGGCCGGTGAAATCACCACCAACGCCCATGTGGATTACATCCAGGTGGCGCGCGACACCATCAAGCGCATCGGCTACGACAACACCGAGTACGGCATCGACTACAAGGGCTGCGCGGTGCTGGTGGCCTATGACAAGCAGAGCAATGACATCGCCCAAGGCGTGGACCGCGCCAGCGACGACCACCTGAACATCGGTGCCGGCGACCAGGGCTTGATGTTCGGCTACGCCTGCGACGAGACGCCGGAACTGATGCCGGCACCGATCTACTACGCCCACCGTCTGGTCGAGCGCCAGGCCCAGATGCGCAAGGACGGCCGACTGCCCTTCCTGCGCCCGGACGCCAAGAGCCAGGTGACCATGCGCTATGTGGACGGCAAGCCGCACAGCATCGACACCGTGGTGCTGTCCAGCCAGCACGCGCCCGAGATGAGCGACGGTGCCAAGATGAAGCCCGAGTTCATCGAGGCGGTGATCGAGGAGATCATCAAGCCGGTGCTGCCCAAGGAATGGCTGAAGGACACGAAGTACCTGATCAACCCGACCGGCCGTTTCGTCATCGGCGGCCCGCAAGGTGATTGCGGCCTGACCGGCCGCAAGATCATCGTCGACACCTACGGCGGCGCCTGCCCGCACGGCGGCGGCGCCTTCTCGGGCAAGGACCCGAGCAAGGTCGACCGTTCGGCCGCTTATGCCGCCCGTTATGTGGCCAAGAACATCGTCGCCGCCGGCCTGGCGCGCCAGTGCCAGATCCAGGTGGCCTACGCCATCGGCGTGGCCCGCCCGATGAATGTGACGGTCTACACCGAAGGCACCGGCGTGATCAGCGACGACAAGATCGCCGCCCTGGTCAATGAGCACTTCGACCTGCGCCCCAAGGGCATCATCCAGATGCTGGACCTGCTGCGCCCGATCTACGCCAAGACCGCCGCCTACGGCCACTTCGGCCGCGAAGAGCCCGAGTTCACGTGGGAGCGGACCGACAAAGCGGCTGCGCTGCGTGCAGCGGCTGGCCTTTAAGGGCCAGAGGACGCCGAAGGCGAACCCGCCGCTTTGGGGCTTTGCTCATATCGCGCAGCGATGTGAGCAAAGACCACAAATCTGTAGCTCTGCGTGCAGCGGCTGGGCTGTAAGCCCACCTCGCACAGCGAGGCTTGCACCAGACAGGCCCACGCACCAACAAAAAGGCCGCTCCGGGATCCCCGGAGCGGCCTTTTTTCTTGGGCTGCGCGCTTCAGCTCAAGCCGCAGAATTTCTTGAACGGGGCCAGCACCGCATCGCCACGAAAGGGTTTGACGATCCAGCCGGTCACGCCGACATCCTTGCCACGCGAGCGCATGGCGGGGTTGTCTTCGGTGGTGAGCATGATGATGCGCACATCCTTGTTGCCCAGCTCCTTGCGGATCTTCTCGGCCATGGTCAGGCCGTCCATATTGGGCATGTTGACATCGCTGACGATGAGCTTGATGCCGGGGTCGCTGCGCAGCTGCAGCAGGCCATCGCGCCCATCGGTGGCCACGGCGACCTGAAAGCCGTTCTGGCTCAGGTAACCGGCCACGATTTCGCGCATGGTGTTGGAGTCGTCAACCACCAGAACATTCGCCATCTTGTTTCCTCCTCGCGCCAACCTCGAGGGTCACGCTGGGCTTGATTGATTGATTGAGTATGTAAAAGATTGGGCTAGAGCTTTGGCCGCGCTCAAAAGAGTTCCAGCTCGCCTGTGGGGCCGACCTCGGGCGCCTCGGCGTCGAACTCGGCGAACTCATCGGGCGACCAGTGCAGATTGAAGATGAAACGCTGCACGATCATCAGCGGCGGCAGGCCCGGCCGGAAGGGATCGGAGAGCTGGTAGCGGATGCACAGCTGCGGGTCCTGCGAGCCAAAGGAGATGTATTTGTGCTCGTGGTTGATGACGATGGGCACCTGGGTCTGCTGGTTGGCAAAGGCCTTGGGCGGGATGTAGCGGTTCTTGAAGGCACCCCAGATCAGGTTGGTGGTCTCGCCCAGCATGTGGTTGAGCTCGCGGAAGTTCAGATCACCACCGATGCCCGCGTAGCTGAAGCCCTGGATCAGGCCCTGGCGCAGCGCGCTTTCCTCGGTCTGCAGCATCATGTAACCGCGGCACCAAGTGCTCTCGATGGCGATCAGGGTGGAGACCTCGCCGTGGATGATGCGGTCGTGCACCACATAGGGCGACTCGGACACCACCAGGGCATTGGGGAACATGGCGGCCAGGGCCGAGCGGGTCAGCTCGACGATGCCGTAGACCAGGCGCGTCGGGTAGCGCAGGCTGAAGATCGAGTACTCGACCGCGGCCTTGAGGTGATCCAGATCGCCAGTGTTCCAGCGGTGGCGCACCACCTTTTCTTCCTCGGGCGTGAGCGGCCGGTCGGTGGTGCGGCGCAAAAAGATGGGCAGCTCGGGCCGCAGCTTGTGGATGGCGCGCGCCAGGTGCAGGCCGTCTTCACCGTCGCAAGGCAGGTCTTCCGCCAGCAACACCCCGCCGAGGTCCTTGTTCTGGGCCAGGGTGGCCAAGGCATCGGCTGACGAGCGGGGGAAGGCCATCAGGCCCACGGACTGGCAAAACTCGGTCAGCACCTGGTACTGCGCGGCGTCATGCTCCAGCAGCAGTACCTTGGCTTCAAGTTGGGTGGTTTCGGTCATGATGCGTCCACGGAAAAGCCATCCAGGCCTGCACGCAGGCCGACACCGCCCAGTGGCCCGGGCGTTCTCGGTTTTCGGCAGCCGGCGGCAAAGGTTGAGGGCAATTGCAGGCTGGTGATCGCGCAGCAGCCCAGGTTTCACCTGACGCTCCCGCCTCGGGCGGCAGCCACAATGCCGGCATGACTGCTGCGCCCTCGCCACGTTCGCCCGCCCTCTGGCCCCCAGCGCAGCTCAGCGCCAGGCAGCTGGCCCTGCTGGCCGGGCTCAATCTCGCTGTACTGGCCTGGAGCCGCCTGGGCGCCTTCGATGCCGCCACCTGGTGGATGGAGGTGGCGCCGGTGCTGCTGGTCTGGCCGCTGTTGCTGGCCACGCAGCGGCGCTTCCCGCTCACGCCCTTGCTGCTGGGCCTGATCTTTGTCCACGCTCTGATCCTGATCGCCGGCGGCCACTACAGCTACGCCCGCGTGCCCCTGGGCGACTGGCTGCGCGAGATGCTGGCCCTGGGCCGCAACCCCTACGACGGCCTCGGCCATTTGGCGCAAGGCTTCATCCCCGCCATCGCCGCGCGCGAGCTGCTGCTGCGCAAGACCGGGCTGCAGCGCGGCGGCTGGCTGTTCACCGTGGTGACGGCCTGCTGCCTGGCCGTCAGCGCCATCTACGAGCTGATCGAATGGGGCGCCGCGGTGGCCCTGGGTCAGGGCGCCGATGAATTCCTGGGCGCCCAAGGCGACCCCTGGGACACGCAGAAAGACATGGCCCTGGCCTGGCTGGGCGCCATGCTGGCCCAGCTGCTGCTGGCGCGCGCCCATGACCGCGCGCTGGAGCGCCTCGCGCAGAACTGACACCAAAGCCCATGCCCGCCGCCGCCCTCACCCTCACCCTGCCCGATCTGCGCCGCTACGCTGTGGCGCGCAGCCTGTTCAAACCCACCAGCTTGCCCCAGGCCATCCAGCGCCTGGGCTTTGTCCAGGCCGACCCGATCCGCGCTCCGGCGCGCGCGCAAGACCTGACCCTGCGGCACCGGGTCAAGGACTACCGCGCTGGCGACCTGGAGCGCCGCTACACCCGGCTGGCGGTGGAAGAGGACTGCCTGGTCAACTACGGCTTTCTGCCGCGGGAGCACCTCAAGCTCATGCATCCGCGCAGCGCCAAGCGCGCCTGGGACGCCAAGACCCGCGCTCAGGCCGAGGCCATCCAGGCCTTTGTGCAAGCGCAGGGCCCCTGCCACCCGCGCGAGATCCAGCAGCATTTCAATCTGGGCGCCACCCGCAATGCCTGGGGCGGCAGCAGCAATGCCACCACCCAGTTGCTGGACGGCATGCACTACCGCGGCCTGCTGCGCGTGCAGCAGCGCGAGCAGGGCCAGCGCATCTACAGCGCCGTGGCCCACACGCCCGATCCGCGCACACCGCACGAGAAAGCCCAGGCCTTGCTGGATCTGGTGCTGGCCAAGTACGCGCCCCTGCCTTCGCGCAGCCTCGGCCATTTGTGCAGCCTGCTAGGCTATGGCGCGCCGCATCTGCGCGGCGAGCTGCGTCAAGTGTTGGCCCAGGCGCGCAAGACCTGGCCGCAGGCCCAGGTCGAAGGCCAGACCTGGTACTGGCCCGAGGGCGAGAACCCCACCGCCAAGCGTTGGAAGCTGGACTCGGCCGTGCGCCTGCTGGCCCCCTTCGACCCCGTGGTCTGGGACCGCCTGCGCTTCGAGCAGTTCTGGGGCTGGGCCTACCGCTTCGAGGCCTACACGCCCGCGCCCAAACGCAAGCTGGGCTACTACGCCCTGCCCTTGCTCTGGCGCGGCGAGGTGATCGGCTGGGGCAATGTCAGCAGCGCCGAGGGGCGCTTGCAGGCTCAGCTGGGCTACGTGGCCGGCCGGGCGCCCCGCGAGGCCGGCTTCAGCGCCGCGCTGGACGAAGAACTGGCCGCCATGGCCCGCTTCCTGGGTGTGGATGCCCCCTGAGTCGTGAGCTCAGGCCGGGATTGGCGGGAAAACCCGGCCTGTTCCGAGCGCGAAAGAAGCGCTTGCGACTAGAATTCGTCCGTTCCGAGGAGCGTTGCAACCTGCCGGTCTGGCTTCAGACCCCCAGGCCAGGCTCGGAAAAATTTGCACAGCGGCCTCGTCATCCCCTCGGCCCTGTTCATTGGCAACCGCGCTCACCCGCTGACGTCCTTGCGTGGGTGAACGGTTGCATGCATCAAACCAGGGTTCGGAGCGCCGAACCGCTTGGTGCCTTCTTCCCCTCCTCCTCCGCATGGAATGCAGCGGCTTCATATTTCGCATGAAGGAGCTGATCCATGACCGCCCAACCCACCACCTCACTGGCCGCTGACCAGTACCACATCGCCGACCTGTCCCTGGCCGGCTGGGGTCGCAAGGAACTGACGATTGCCGAGAGCGAGATGCCGGCACTGATGGCCATTCGCAAGGAATACGCCGCCACCCAGCCGCTCAAGGGCGCGCGCATCACCGGCTCGCTGCACATGACCATCCAAACCGGCGTGCTGGTCGAAACCCTGCAAGCGCTGGGTGCCGAAGTGCGCTGGGCCTCGTGCAATATCTTCTCCACCCAGGACCACGCCGCCGCCGCCCTGGTGGCCCATGGCACGCCGGTGTTCGCCTACAAGGGCGAGACCCTGGAAGACTACTGGGACTACACGCACCGAATCTTTGATTTCGGCGCCAAGGGCACGGCGGGCGAAGGCCCGAACATGATCCTGGACGACGGCGGCGATGCCACCCTGCTGATGCACCTGGGCCAGAAGGCCGAGAAAGACCTGTCGGTGCTGGACAAGCCCGGCAGCGAAGAAGAACGCATCCTGTTCGCCGCCATCAAGGCCAAGATCGCCCAAGACCCGACTTGGTACACCCGCAAGAGCGCCGAGATCATCGGCGTGACCGAAGAGACCACCACCGGCGTGCTGCGCCTGAACGAAATGGCCGCCAAGGGCAGCCTGCTGTTCCGCGCCATCAACGTCAATGACTCGGTGACCAAGAGCAAGTTCGACAACCTCTATGGCTGCCGCGAATCGCTGGTGGACGCCATCAAGCGCGCCACCGATGTGATGGTCGCCGGCAAGATCGCCGTGGTGGCCGGCTACGGTGACGTGGGCAAGGGCTCGGCCCAGGCCCTGCGCGCTCTTTCGGCGCAAGTCTGGGTGACCGAGATCGACCCGATCTGCGCCCTGCAAGCCGCCATGGAAGGCTACCGCGTCGTGACCATGGAATACGCCGCCGACAAGGCCGACATCTTCGTCAGCGCCACCGGCAACAAGAACGTGATCCGCTACGAGCACATGGCCGCGATGAAGAACAACGCCATCGTCTGCAATATCGGTCACTTCGACAACGAGATCGATGTGGCCTCGCTGGACAAGTGCGAGTGGGACGAGATCAAGCCCCAGGTCGACCATGTCATCTTCCCCGATGGCAAGCGAATCATCCTGCTGGCCAAGGGCCGCCTGGTGAACCTGGGCTGCGGCACCGGCCACCCGAGCTATGTGATGTCGTCCAGCTTCGCCAACCAGACCATCGCCCAGATCGAGTTGTTCGCCCACAAGGACGCGTACGACATCGGCAAGGTCTATGTGCTGCCCAAGCACCTGGACGAGAAGGTGGCCCGCCTGCAGCTGACCACGCTGAATGCGCAGCTGAGCGAGTTGACGGCCGAGCAAGCCGCCTACATCGGGGTGCCCAAGACTGGCCCCTTCAAGCCCAACACCTACCGCTACTGATGGGCGGAGGGCTACTGCGCGGCGCTCAGGCGTCGTTGCGGGTCCCTCCGCAGATCCTCACGTAGCACAAGCTACGTTCCGGTCTGCGGATCCGCCCGCGCCTAGCCTGAGCACCGCTCGCTACGCCCTGCAAGACTGAGTTTCCTTTTCACCTATGCGCGCTGATCAACTGTTAGTTTCCAAAGGCCTGGCGCCGACTCGTTCGGCGGCGCAGCGGCTGATCACGGCCGGTGCGGCGCAGTGGCGGGGGCCCAAGGACTGGCAGGCGATCCGCAAGGCAGGTGAAGAGTTGCCGGAGCATTGCGAGCTGCGCGTCAGCGATGACGCGGAGTTGCGCTTTGTCTCGCGCGGCGGGCTCAAGCTGGAGGGCGCGCTGCAGCAAAGCGGCCTGGATGTGAGCGGCCTGACGGTGCTGGACATGGGCCAGAGCACCGGCGGCTTCACCGACTGCCTGCTGAAAGCGGGCGCGGCCAAGGTCGTGGGCGTGGACGTGGGCCACAGCCAGCTGCATGAACAGCTGCGCCAGCACCCCCAGGTGGTGGGGCTGGAGCATTTGCATGTGCGCGAGCTGGCCGGCTCAGCCCTGGCGCAGCACGCACCACCCGAGGGCTTTGCCCTGATCGTCGGCGACCTCAGCTTTATCTCGATGCTGGGCGCGCTGCCGCATCTGGCGGCTTGGCTGGCGCCCAAGGGTCAGGTCTTGCTGCTGGTGAAGCCGCAGTTCGAGCTGGGCAAGAAGGCCTTGGCCCGCGGAGGCCTGGTCAAGGACGCCAAGCAGTACCCGCTGCTGGAAACCCAGGCCCGCCAAGCCGCCCGAGATCAGGGCTGGCAGGTGCTGGGTTATTTTGAGAGTGCCATCACCGGCGGTGACGGCAACAAGGAATTTTTCCTCTGGGCGCAAGCGCCCGAGGTCGCGAAAGAAACGCCATGAGTACAGCAACACCCCGCGTGCCGGTCAGCTTCGAGTTCTTCCCACCCAACACCCCGGTGGGCACCGAGAAGCTCAAGACCGTGGTGCAAGACCTGAGCGTGCTGAACCCGCATTACTTCAGCGTCACCTATGGCGCCGGTGGTTCCACCCGCGAGAAGACGCTGAGCACGGTGATGGACATTGCGGCGGCTGGCTATGAGGCCGCACCGCACCTCTCTTGCGTGGGCTCCACGCGCGAGAACATCGCTGAAATCCTGGCCACCTACCGCGCGCAAAACATCCGCCGCGTGGTCGCCCTGCGCGGTGATCTGCCCAGCGGCACGGCCACCGCCGGTGAATTCCGTTATGCCTCGGAGCTGGTTGCTTTCATCCGCGAAACTCAGGGCCCGGACTGGCAGATCGAAGTAGCCGCCTACCCCGAGTACCACCCGCAGCAGCGCTACGCGGCCAAGGATCTGCAGCACTTTGCCGCCAAGATGCGCGCCGGCGCCAACTCGGCCATCACGCAGTTCTTCTTCAACCCGGACGCCTACTTCCACTTCGTCGACGAAGTGCGCAAGCTGGGCGTGGACGCGCCCATCGTTCCGGGCATCATGCCCTTCCACAACTACGCCCGCATCGCGCAGTTCGCCGCACGCGACGGCATCGAGATCCCTCGCTGGGTGGCGCTGAAGATGGAGGGCTATATGGACGACGCGGCCAGCATCCGCGAGTTCGGCCTGGAGGTGATGACACGCGTCTGCGAGCGCCTGATCGCCGGCGGCGCGACCAGCATCCACTTCTATACGCTCAATCAATCGGCCTTGACGCTGGCGTTGTGCAAACGCCTCGGCCTCGGCTGAGTTTCTTGCGTCAGATCAATTCCAAACGGCCCTCCTCGCGAGGGCCTTTTTGCATTTGCGCCAGATCAAGGGTTGACCCCAGGTCCGGCGATTCAATGGCTTCCATCGGGAACAGATTTGATTGATCCCTCAATCAGGCACTTACCACTTCAAGAGGAAGCCACACCATGATCACCAAGACCTTTGCTCGCACCGCTGCCGCCGCCCTGGCTCTCGCCACCCTGGCTGGCGCATCGTTCAACGCTGCCGCCCAAGAAAGCCCCTGGCTGATGCGCGTGCGCGCCGTGAACCTGGATTCGGCCAACAAGGACAGCACCGGCCTGGGCCTGACCGTGAACAACAAGGTCATCCCTGAAGTGGACTTCAGCTACTTCGTGACCCCGAACTTCGCCCTGGAACTGATCCTGACCGTGCCGCAAAAGCACACGCTGAAGTCCAATGGCACGGCCATCGGCTCGCTGAAGCACCTGCCCCCGACCCTATCGGCCCAGTACCACTTCAACCCGACCGGCGGCTTCCGCCCCTACGTCGGCGCCGGCGTGAACTACACCAACTTCTCGGCTGTGAAGTTCGACTCCGCCGTGGACGCTGCCCTGCATCCCAGCATCAAGCGCAACAGCTACGGCCTGTCTTTCCAAGTCGGCGCTGACATCGAGCTGAGCAAGAACCTGTACCTGAACGTGGACGTGAAGAAGGTCCAGATCGGCACCAAGGTCTACTCCAGCGGCACCGAAGTCGGCAAGTTCAAGGTCGACCCCACCCTGGTCGGCGTAGGTCTGGGCTTCCGCTTCTAAGTCGGAGCCAAGCAAACCCAGACAGTTTCCCGCTGTCATCACCCGTGCCACCTTCACCGGTGGCCGCGTCTGAAATCAAGACGCCATGCCGCTGCAGCTTGAAGAAAGCGCAGCGGCTTTTTTTCGTCGGCTGGAAACGGCACGGAGCAGCCCTTGAAGCTTGGGCTTGTGACAAGGGGTGTCGGGCAAGTGCTTCCGCTCATGTCCCCCGGCCCGCGCTACGCGCGGACCTCCTCCTTGACTTCGCTTCAGCACTCACCCGACACCCCTTGTCAGTTCAACCGGTCGGCGTCTTCGTCGAAGGAGCAAGGCCTTGCTGGATCGGGTCGGCTGGGTGCTCTGCGAAGTGAAGTAAAGGAGGAGGCGCCCGACGCAGTCGGGCGCCGGGGGACATGAACGGAGCAGAGCGCCCAGCCGGCCCGATCAACAAGCAACCCAAAGGCTGCTTCGTGCCGAAACCGCCCGATCAACCTCAGCTCAAACTCGCGAACGCATCCCGCGTCAGATTCTCGGCCGGGCCTTCGGCACGGCAGACCACATCGTCTTCGATGCGGATGCCGCCGAAACGGCTCAGGCGCTCGACCTTGGCCCAGTCCACGCTGGAGGCCGAAGCACTGGCGCGCAGCTGGCGCAGCAAGGTCGGAATGAAGTAGAGGCCCGGTTCGATGGTCACCACCATGCCGGCCGCCAGAGGGCGGGTCAGGCGCAGATAGGGGTGGCCTTCCGGCTTGGGCGAAACGGCACCGGTCTCGTCGGCCATGAAACCGCCCGCATCGTGCACCTGCAAGCCCAGCAAATGGCCGATGCCATGCGGGAAGAAGACGCTGGTCACGCGCTCGGCCAGCTGCGCTTCCACGCTCATGCGCACCAGCCCCTGGTCTTGCAGGATGGCGGCGATGCGGCGGTGGGTGCTGAGATGGATGTCGCGATAGTCCACCCCGGCGCGCACCTCGTCCACCAGCGCCAGCTGGGCTGATTCCATGGCGGCCAGCAAGGCATCGAACTCGGCGCTGTCGGCACCACCGGCCGACCAGGTGCGCGTGATATCCGACGCATAACCGTTCACTTGCGCGCCCGCGTCGATCAGGAAGCTGCGGCTCTGGGCCGGGCGCTGCGTGTCCTGGTACTGGTAGTGCAGCACGGCGCAATGCTCGTTGAGCGCCACGATATTGCCGTAGGGCAAATCGCGGTCGGTGTGGCCAGCGGCGATCAGGTAGGCGCGGTGAATCTCGGCTTCCGAGCTGCCGGCCAGGAAGGCATCGCGCGCAGCCAGATGGGCCGGCGCGGCGCGGCGCGAGGCTGCGCGCATCTGCTCCAGCTCGTAGGCCGTCTTGAAGGCGCGCTGGTAATGCAGCAGATGGATCAGGTCTTGTGGGTTGTTGGGCACCACGCCCTCGAGCGCGGCATCGGCCTCGCCAATGATGGCCAGGCGGCCCGGCACCTGCAGATGGGCGGCGGCGTCTTCGGCGCGGCTGATGACGATCAGCTCCACATGCTGCACCCACTCGCCTGTCGGGGCGCTGGGCGGCACATGCCAGTAATCATCGGGCTGGTAGTAGACGACGCGCGGCTTGTGGCCAGGGCGCAGCAGCAGCCAGCTGTTGGGATGCTGGGTCAGCGGCAACCAATGCTTGAAATGCGGGTTGGGCTGGAACAGATAGGGCCGGTCGTCGAGGAAGGCGTACTTCTCGATGCCGGACGCGATCAGCAGCGCGTCAAAGCCGGTGCGCGCCAGGGCGCTTTCCAGCTGCGCTTGCAGCTGGGCCAGGTGTTGGGCGTAGGTCGTCGTGCTCATGGCTGCGGATTGTCGGCCATGGCGGGCTGAAGAATGCTCAGCCTTCGCGGTCCCAGACCACACCTTCTTCGGTCAAGACGGCATCCAGCGGCACATCATGCGGCTCGGCCTTGAGCATGGGCAGAAAGCCATGGGCATAACCCACCCCCGCCGTTGCCGGCCGCGGCTGCAGCTCGGCCAGGGTGCGATCCATGAAACCACCGCCATAACCCAGACGCAGGCCGAAGGGCCCGAAACCCACACAGGGCACCAGCAGCAACTGCGGCTCAAACGTGGCCGTGTCCTTGGGCTTAGGGATGCCGTAGGCATCGTCCTCCATAGGGCAGCCGGGGTACCAGACGTGGAAGCGCAGCGTGCCATGTTCCTTGTCCACCACCGGCAGGCCGATGCGTCGGTCCGGGTGGGCCTCGCTCCAGCGGTAGAGCGCCGGCAGCGGATCGAATTCGCCCTTGATCGGCCAATAGGCGCCAATGGTCAATTCAGGCCGCCGCACCAGCCAGACCCGCAGCACGCTTTGCAATTGCTCGGCCAGCTCCAGCCGGTGGGGCAGGTTCAGGCGATCCTGGATCAGCTTGTGGCGCAAGGCGGCGCGGTCATTCATGTCCACTGACAACTCCCTGGGAACATTCGGGCAGGCTATTCGGAAGGCCCCGCGATTGTGAGCGGACTTCGCGCCGCGCTCAGGCAGGAACAGCCCCTATATTTGACCCATGTCCAAGGATTCCCAAGAACTGCTCCACCACAGCCTGGAGCTGCTCGCCCCGCTGGGGCCGCTGCGCAGCCGACGCATGTTTGGCGGCTGGGGCATTTATGTCGACGACATCTTCATCGCCCTGATCGCCTTCGATCAGCTCTACCTGAAAGCCGACGCCGAAAGCCGGCCGCAATTCGAAGCCGCCGGCTGCGCGCCCTTCCAGTACGAGCGCGAGGGTCAGGTCTTGAGCCTGGGCTATTTTGTGGCGCCCGAGGAGGCCATGGAGTCGCCGGCCCTGATGGCGCCCTGGGCGCGCCTGGCCCTCGGTGCAGCGTTGCGGGCGCGGGCGAGCAAGGCCCAGAAACCTGCGGCGAAAAAGAAGCCGGCCGCCGCCAAGAAGGCAGCGCCGCGCTGAAGTGACGCCTCAGGTTTCAGACTTCAAGCCTCAGGCTGCCGCCAAGCCGCCCATGGCATTCCGCTCCTGCGTCGTCGTGCGCCGCTCACCCAGTCGCGCCTGCAACGCCGGGCAGGCCGAGGGCGGCACCAGCAGCTGAAAATCGGCCTGCGGCCAGGCCTCGATCACCACCTGGCTGCCCGAGGCCAGGGCCAAGGACTGACCGGCCTGCAGCCAGACATCCTCAGAAGGCGCCTCGGGGCGGCCGGGCTGGGTCAGCCAGAGGCGGCCGCTGCTCACGCGCAGCTCGCGCGCCCCGGGGCCGACCTTGAAACTCAGGGCCTCGCCCTCGGCCAGGCGCCACAATGCTTGCGATTCACTCATGATTCTTGCTCCCGCTATCGGCCCCTTGTGGTGCCGCAGACATTGCGCGCAGCCTCAGAAGCCATGCATGAATCCTAGGGTTCGCCCGGGGCGACGTCCAATGAGACTGTGGGCGGCGATTGATACCATTCGCGCATGAATGGCAACAACCCCAGCGACGCACAGCCCGCTCGGCTGCCCCTGTCCAGCCGGCAGCGGCCGCTGTCCATCGGCCCCCTGCGCGCCTTCGAGGCGGTGGCGCGGCTGCTCAGCTTTCGCGCCGCGGCCGAAGAACTGCACCTGACCCAATCGGCCATCAGCCGCCAGATCCGATCGCTCGAAGACGAAATCGGCTGCACCTTGTTCCTGCGCGGCACACGCTTTGTGGAGCTGAGCGCCGACGGCGCCGTGCTGCGCCACCAGGTCCTGCCCCTGCTCGAACGCCTGGACCAGACGGTGCGCCAAATCCGCCAGTCGCGCGGCCGGCGCGTGGTCAATGTGACCACCTTCGCCTCCTTCGCCTCGCTCTGGCTGATCCCGCGGCTGGAAGCTTTCCAGCGCGAGCATCCGGACATCGACATCCGCGTCTCGGCCAATGATGTGCTCATCGACCTGGACGACAGCGAGTTCGACGTGGCCCTGCGCTACATCTCGAAAGAACAGACGCCGCCCGGCGCTGAGCGCCTGTTCGGCGAGACCCTGACCCCGGCCATCGGCCGCTGGGCCGCCGAGCGCGCCGCGGCCGGCGAGGCCCCGCCCCTGCGCCGGCCGGCCGATCTGGCCGCCTACAGCCTGGCCGAGGAGGACGACTCGCGTGCCAGCACCGAATACCTGGGTTGGCGCCGCTGGCTGCGCAGCCATGGCGTGGGTGAGCTGCAGCCACGCCGCTGGATGTACCTCAACTTCACCTACCAGCAGGTGCAAGCCGCGCTGGCGGGTCAGGCGGTGGCCCTGGCGCGCGTGGCCCTGGTCAGCGAGCAGTTGCAGCGTGGCGATCTGGTCGAGCCCTTCGGCCCGGCCGGCCGCATGAGCAGCCCCATCTCCTACTGGCAGCTGCAGTCACGCCACAGCCGCGAGCGCACCGAAGTGCGCCAGTTCTGCGACTGGATCAGCGCACAGGCGGCGCAGACGCGGGCCGACATTGGCGAGGCAGAGGCAACAACAGAAGCAGCAGCCGACACAGCAAGCGAATCAGAAAACAAGAGGCCCGCCGAGGCCTGAGTGAGTCCGGCTAGAGCCGGGCCCAGGATGCCGTCTTGGCATTGAAGAAGCCCGACTGGGTGTAGGCCTTGCGCACCACGCCCTGCTGCAGCAGGCGCTGCAGGCCGATGTCCAGCGCGCTGCGCAGGCCGAAGCCTTGCGGATGCTCGCGCGCCAGCAGGTAGTGGCGGGTGCCGCGCAGGCTGATCTTGAGGCCCGGGATCGGAACCAGGCGCACCTTGCCCACGGTCAGCGACAGATCGGGCGTGGCCTGAAATGGTGCCAGCAACAGATCGGCCCGGCCGGCCTCGATCATGCGCGGCATCAGCTCCCAGTTGGTGACATGCTGGCGCCGTTGGATGCCCAGCTGCTCCAGCGTCGCCCAGTCGACCACCCAGTTGCGGTTGGACAGCACGCTCAAGGCCTGCACATCAGCCAGGCTGCGCGCGCTCAGGGCACGGCGGTTGCTCTCGACGGTATACAGGCCGGCCTCGAATTCGCCCATCTGCACCATGGGCCGGCTCAGCATCACGCCCGGGCCGGCGCCGGCAATGTCCTGCTCCCAGTAGGTGGTGGCGCTGCAAATCAGGCGGCCGGAGCTGATCTCGCGCAAGAGGCGCTCGCCCGAGGGCATGTCGACAAACTCCAGCGGCTGGGCCCAGCCGCCCAAGGCCAAAGCCTGGTGTAGCAGCACCACCTCGACCACATCGCGGCGCGAGTGCGGGCCGGAAAAATCGCTCAGGGTCAGCGGGTCCCGGCGGTTCAGGAAACGGCCGTAATCGACCATCACATCGGCCGGCACCGCGGCCTGGATGGAACCCGGCAGCGCCTCGCCCGCCCGGGCCCAGGATGACGGCAAGACCGCACCGGACAGGGCCGACAGCCCACGGCCCAGGCAGCTCCGGCGGTTCAGCGCGTCCATCAGCGTGCGCAGTCCATCAAGCAGCTCAAGGCGAAATCACCTCGCGCTCGGTCAGCACCAGGGTCAAGGCCTGGTCATGCGCCTCGACGGCAAAAGACGCTTCGCCCAAGCTCCAGGCCAGGCCGATACTGGTGACGCCCGGGTGGGCCGCCAGCCAGCGGTCGTAATAGCCGCCGCCATAACCCAGGCGGTAGCCCTCGCGGGTGAAGCCCACGCAGGGCACCAGCACCACATCGGGCACGAGCACGCCGCCCTTGCTGCTCGGGATGCCGCACTCGTCCAGCAGCGCCGGCGCCGGGCCGTCGAGCGGGCCATCCCAGCGGCGGTAGTCCATGCGGCGCGGCGATTTGTAGGCGTAAGGCAGGGCGAACTGCAGGGGCTCGGCCTGGCCGTCATCGTCGAACTCGTCATCCTCTTCGTCCGCTTCAGTTTCGGCCTCAGACTCCAACATGGCGGTCAAATTCAGCAGATGCGGGGCCGGGTTGAACTCGCCGTCCAGCGGCCAGTAAATGCCCAGACATTGCGGCGCCAGCTGGCGCAGCAGCTCGCGCAGATGCTGGCCGAGGGCGGCGCTGGCGGCATGGGCGGCCGGCGTGGCCAGCCAGGCGCTGCGCTGGGCCAACAATTGCGCGCGCAGGGCTGGCCGCTCGTGCGACAGTGTGGTGTGGCTGGGTGCAGACGACGAAGCCGGTGTGGGGTTGCTCATGTGCGGGGTTCCTCAGGCCAGCGATGCCATCCGGCCCGCCTGAATCATTGAGATGGCAGCAAAAAAGACCGAAGAAAGCAGTGGGACCATGTTCTTGGCAGTATATGAAGCAGAAGTCCGGCCTCAGGCTGGGGAAGCCCCCGATCGTCGTGCGCGTCGCGCACGCCCGCTGAGCCTGGCGCTGGCCTGCGCTGTGAGCGTCTGGCTGGCGGCCGGCATCACACCGGCAGTGGCCCAGACCCAGCCCGCAGCCACCAGCAGCGCCAGCGCCAACCCCGAGCTGATCCTGGACGCGCAAGACGCGCTGCGCCAGAAAAACCGCGCCCGACTCTCGGCCCTGAACGTGGCCGCGCAGGAGCTCAAGCACCCGCTCGCCCCTTGGGTGGATTACTGGCAGATCGGCCAGCGCCTGGCCGAGGCCACCCAGCCCGAGCTGGACGCCTTCTATGCCCGCTGGCCCGGCACCTACGTCGAAGACCGGCTGCGCAACGACTGGCTGCTGGAGCTGGGCCGCCGCCGCGACTGGAAGAACTTCGCCAACGATCACAGCCGCTACCAGATGCGCGACGACCGCGAGGTCGCCTGCTACGCCCTGCTGGCCGAGCATTTCAACGGCCGGCCGGTGGCGCGCGAATCGGCCCGCGCCGCCTGGCTGGCCCAGCGTGAGGCCGGCGAAGGCTGCGGCCTGCTGGCCAGCACCTGGTTGGACAACAAGCAGTTCAGCCCCGCCGACATCTGGCTCAAGCTGCGCCTCTCGGTCGAGTCGCTCAAGCTGGCGACCGCACGCCAGTCCGCCAGCCTGCTGGGCAAGCCGGTGGAGCTGGCCCTCAAGGACATCCTCGACAACCCTACGCGCTATCTGGCGCGCAAGGCTCGCGGCGGCCCGCGCCTGCACACCGAGCTGGTGACCCTGGGCCTGATGCGCCTGGCCGCCGCCGACCCGAGCGCCGCCGCAGAAAGCCTGAGCAAGCGCTGGGAGCGGGAGCTGCCGCCCGATCTGCAGGCCTGGGCCTGGGCCCAGATCGGCCGCCAGGCGGCCTTCAAGCTGCAGCCCGAGGCCAGCGAATACTTCGAGCGCGCGCTCAAGCTGCAAGGCCGGCACACGCCCGAATGGAGCGAGGAGACGCGCGCCTGGATCGTGCGCGCCGCCTTGCGCAGCGGCCGCTGGACCCAGGCCCTGCAAGGCCTGGATCTGCTGACCGGCGCCGACGAGGGCCAGCGTGAAGGCCGTGAAGCCCGCGAGGCACGCCAGGCACGCGAGCTGCGCGAAGCGCGCGATCTGCCGCCCTGGCCCTACTGGCGCGCTCGCGCCCTGCTGGCCACAGCCGCCCCGGGCGCCGCGGGCGAGGCCCAGCGCGAGGACGGCCGCAAGCTGCTGCGTGCCATGGCCGAGGCGCCGCAAGCCGGCCTGCATTACTACGGCCGCCTGGCCGCCGAAGAGCTGGGGCTCACGCCCACGCTGCCGGCAGCCCCCAGCCCGCTGAGCCCGGCCGAGCGCAACCAGGCGCAGAACCACGCGGGATTGAGCCGCGCCCTGCTGCTGATCACCTCCGGCCTGCGCAATGAAGGCAACCGCGAGTGGAACTTCTCCCTGCGCGGACTGAACGACCGCGAGCTGCGCGCCGCCGCCCAGCTGGCCTGCGAGCGCGAGCTCTGGGATCGCTGCATCAACAGCAGCGACCGCAGCCGCCAGGAGTTCGACCTGGCCCAGCGCTTCCCCACGCCCTTCCGCAACGCCTTGCTCAGCCAGGCCCGCGAGGCCGGCCTGGACCCGGCCTTCGTCTACGGCCTGATCCGCCAGGAGTCGCGCTTCATTGCCGACGCCCGCTCGTCCGTCGGCGCCTCGGGCCTGATGCAGGTGATGCCGGCCACGGCGCGCTGGACGGCCAAGAAGGCCGGCCTCAGCTACAGCCCCGAGCTGATGAAGACGCAAGACTTCAATCTGCGCATCGGCACCCATTACCTGAAGCTGGTGCTTGATGACTTCGGCGGCTCCTACGCCATGGCCGCGGCTGCTTACAACGCCGGCCCGGGCCGCCCGCGCCGCTGGCGCGATGGCCCTGTGCTGGAGGCGGCCATCTGGGCCGAGAACGTGCCCTTCCTGGAAACCCGCGACTATGTGAAGAAGGTGCTGACCAACAGCGCCGTCTACGCCCAGCTGCTGGGCCTGGGCCCCGAAGCCAGCAGCCTCAAGGCCCGCCTGGGCCGCAGCATCGGCCCGCGCACCGCGGGCGCCGACATCGTCCCCGAGGAGCAGCCCCTGCCATGAGCATCGCCATCGATTCCAGCACCCCGTCCGTCCTGATCCTGGGCGGCAGCGGCTTCATCGGCCGCGCCCTGTGCGAGCAGCTGGTGCAGGCCCACGGCGGCCGCGCCCGCATCACCGTGCCGACGCGCCGCCTGGGCCATGCGCCGGGATTGCAGGCCATCCAAAGCCTGCCCGGGCTGACCGTGCTGCAGGCCGATGTGCACCGGCCCGAGACCCTGCAAGCCCTGGTGACCGGCCACGAGGTGGTGGTCAATCTGATCGCCATCCTGCAGGGCAACGAGGCCCAGTTCCAGCGCAACCATGTGCAGCTGCCGCGCCAGATCGCGGCCGCCTGTCGGGCGGCCGGCGTGCGCCGCCTGATCCACGTCAGCGCCCTCGGCGTGGGCGCCACGGTCGATGGGCAGACCGAGGGCCCTTCGCGTTATCTGCGCTCCAAGGCCGGAGGCGAGGCGGTGCTGCAGACCTCGCCCGATCTGGATCTCAGCATCCTGCGCCCCTCGGTGGTCTTCGGCGCGGGCGATCGCTTCGTCAATCTCTTCGCCAAGCTGCAAGCCCTGTTCCCGCTGATGCCGCTGGCCGGTGCCGAGTCGCGTTTTCAGCCGGTCTGGGTCGAGGACGTGGCGGCCGCCATCCGGCGCTGCATCGCCGACCCGGCCACCATCGGACAGACTTACGAGATCGCCGGCCCCGAGGTGCTGAGCCTGGCCGAGATCGTGCGCCGGGCCGGCCGCTGGAGCGGCCATCCGCGCCCCATCCTGCCCCTGCCCGCGCCCCTGGCCTGGGCACAGGCGCTGATGATGGAGCTGATGCCTGGCGAGCCGCTGATGTCGCGTGACAACCTGGGCTCCATGCGCGTGCCGAATGTGGCGGGCGCCGCGGGCCCGGCCCTGCCGGGCCTGGCCGCGCTGGGCATCACGCCCAGCGCCATGGCGGCCGTGGCGCCCGACTACCTGCGGCCCGAGCAACAAGGCTGCGGGCGGCTCGATGCCTGGCGCATGAAGGCCGGACGCTGAGGCCATGCCCGCGCCTGATTGATGCAGCCCAGGCATCAAAGCCATGCATGAATATCAGCGGCCTGGCGTTCAGATTCAGCGGCTTGCCTCGCTAAGCTGGGCGGCTGTTCACCCCCATCCGACGACTTGAAAGTGCCCACCCCATGAAGCTCTACATCGGCAACAAGAACTACTCCTCCTGGTCCATGAGGCCTTGGGTGCTGCTCAAGGCCTTCGGCATCCCCTTCGAGGAGGTCAAGCTGCGTTTTGATTTCAGCCCCGGCTCGGCCTTCTACCAGGCCCTGGCGGCGCTGACGCCGGTGGGCAAGGTGCCGCTGATGGTGGAGGACGACGGCTTCGTCATCTGGGACACCCTGGCCATCACCGAGACCCTGGCCGAGCAGCACCCCGAGCACGCCATCTGGCCGCGCGACGCGCGCCAGCGCGCCCGCGCCCGCAGCGTTTGCGCCGAGATGCATGCCGGCTTCAGCGCCCTGCGCAGCCTGTGCCCGATGAACATCGACGCAGACTTGCGGGCCGTGGGCGCCCGCCTGATGGCCACCGAGCCCAAGCTCAAGGCCGACCTCGCTCGCGTGGATGCGCTCTGGAGCGAGGCCCTGGCCGCCAGCGGCGGGCCCTTCCTCTTCGGAGCCTTCAGTGCGGCCGATGCCTACTTCGCGCCGGTGGTGATGCGCGCGACCCGCTACGGCCTGCCGCTGTCCGCTGCGGCAAGCGCTTATGTTCAGGCCATCGAGGCGCACCCGGCGGTGCAGGCCTTCGTGGCCGACGCCGTGGCCGAGCGCGATTTCATCGCCGAAGACGAACCCTACCGGACCCAAGCCTGAGTGTGCCCATGGCGACGATGAAGTCCTACCTGGTCGGCGGCGCGGTGCGCGACGCCCTGCTGAGCTGGCCGGTCAAGGACCGCGACTGGGTCGTCGTGGGCGCCGACCCGGCTGCCATGCGCGCGGCCGGCTACCAGGCCGTGGGCCGCGACTTCCCGGTCTTTCTGCACCCCGAGACGCATGAGGAGTACGCCCTCGCCCGCACCGAGCGCAAGACCGCGCCGGGCTACCACGGCTTTGCCTTCCATGCCGCGCCCGATGTGACCTTGGAGCAAGACCTGGCCCGGCGCGACCTCACGATCAATGCCATGGCGCAAGACGCCAACGGCCAGATCATCGACCCCTACGGCGGCCAGCGCGATCTGGCCGCACGGGTGCTGCGCCATGTCTCGCCCGCCTTTGCCGAAGACCCCGTGCGCATCCTGCGCCTGGCCCGATTCGCCGCCCGTTTTGAGGGCTTCACCGTGGCGCCGGAAACCCTGGCCCTGATGCGCGAGATGGTGGCAGCCGGCGAGGTCGATGCCCTGGTGGCCGAGCGGGTCTGGCAGGAGTTCGCCAAAGGCCTGATGGAGGCGCAGCCGGCCCGCATGATCGAGGTGCTGCGCGACTGCGGCGCCCTGGCCCGCCTGGCTCCCGAGCTGGAGGCTTTGTTCGGCGTGCCCCAGCCGCCCGCCCACCACCCCGAGGTGGACACCGGCATCCATGTGCTGATGGTGCTGCGGCAATGCGCGCGCCAGCAGGCGCCGCTGACCGTGCGCTACGCCAGCCTCTGCCACGACCTGGGCAAGGGCCTGACCCCGGCCGATGTGCTGCCCCGCCACATCGGTCACGAGGGCCGCGGCCTGCCCCTGGTGCGGCGCCTGAG
This sequence comes from Burkholderiales bacterium PBB2, assembly GCA_002255955.1. GTDB lineage: Bacteria > Pseudomonadota > Gammaproteobacteria > Burkholderiales > Burkholderiaceae_C > Paucibacter_A. The sequence continues at coordinate 24,663 of NKIM01000020.1, forward strand.
CGAACGCTGGCGCGTGCCCAGCGATTGCCGCGAGCTGGCCGAGCTGGTCGCCCGCGAACACACCCATGTGCACCAGAGCGAAAGCTTCAGCCCCGAAGCCCGCCTGCGTCTGATGGAACGCTGCGACGCCTGGCGCCGCCCCGAGCGTTTCGAGCAACTGCTCTGGGCCTGCGAATGCGACGCCCGCGGCCGCCTGGGCCTGGAAGACCGGCCCTACCCGCAGCGTGACAAGCTGCTGCAAGACCTGCGCGCCGTGCAGGCGGTGGACCTGGCGGCCATGAGCGCGCAGGCGCTGGCCGAGGGGCGCCGGGGGCCGGAGATCGGCCGGGCGGTGCAGCGGGCGAGGCTGGCGGCCTTGGGCGTTTGAGGGCCGAGGGGCCACCGCTTCCGCCACCTGCCAGACGGACTACGGCACCGCCCCTGTCCCGCGTCGGCTTGTCAAACTGCGCTGCCAGACTGCGCCGAGCGCGCCGGCATCCTCCTTCGCGCGCTGCCGACGAAAGATGGATATGGGACGCCCGACACAAGTCAAGCCGCTGCGCACAGGCAGCACTCGCCGCGATTTCTTCAAGCGCTCTGGCGCAGGCACGGTGGCCGTGGCCACCGCCACGCCCCTGCTGCTGCCGCTGGCGGCGCAGTCCGCGGCGCTCGCGCCCGTCTTCCAGCACGGCGTGGCCAGCGGCGACCCGCTGAGCGATCGCGTCATCCTCTGGACGCGCGTCACGCCGCCAAGCCTCAAGCCCGCCGTGCCGGTCAGCTATGTGGTGGCCACCGATGCGGCCCTCAGCAACGTGGTGCTGCGCGGCAGCAGCAAAACCAACCCGGGCCGTGACTACACGGTCAAGGTAGACGCCATCGGCCTGCAGCCGGGCCGGACCTACTACTACCAGTTCAGCGCCGAGGGCGCCAGCAGCCCCATCGGCCGCACCAAGACCTTGCCGGTGGGCAGCACCAGCAGCCTGCGCATGGCCGTGGTCAGCTGCTCCAACCTGGCCTATGGCTACTTCAACGCCTACGCCCGCATCGCCCAGCGCGCCGACCTGGACCTGGTCGTCCATCTGGGCGACTACATCTACGAATACGGCAGCGGCCAGTACGGCTCGGCGCGCCCCTCGGAACCCGCCACCGAGATCGTCTCGCTGAGCGACTACCGCCAACGCCATGCACAGTACAAGCGCGATGCCGACTCCCAGGCCATGCACCGCCAGCACCCGCTGATCGCCATCTGGGACGACCACGAAACCGCCAACGACGCCTACAAGACCGGCGCCGAAAACCACCAGCCCGGCACTGAGGGCGATTGGGCCACGCGCCAGGCCGCCGCCCTGCAGGCTTACTACGAGTGGATGCCGGTGCGCCCCGTCAACACCGCCAAGCTCAACGACAACCATCGCAACTTCGTCTACGGCGACCTGGTCGACCTGCTGATGCTGGAAGAGCGCCTGAGCAGCCGCTCGCAGCAGATCAAGGGCAGCATCGCCACGCCGCTGGGCCAGGGCTTCACACAAAGCGGCCCTTTTGCCGACCCCAGCCGCACCTTGCTCGGCAATGAGCAAGAAGCCTGGCTGGCCGGGCGCCTGCGCCAAGGCGGCACGCAGTGGAAGCTGCTGGGCCAGGGCGTGATGTTCGCCCAGCTCAAGGGCGTGGCAGCGGCCAACTCAGCCGGCGGCGGCGTCTTCCTCAACAGCGACCAGTGGGATGGCTACCAACCCGCTCGCAACCGCATCTACGACATCATCAAGGGCGACGCCGCCAATGGCCGCGTCGACAACGTAGTGGTGCTGACCGGTGACATCCACAGCTCCTGGGCGGCCGACCTGACCCAAGACCCGAACAACCCTAATGTCAGCACCGGCGGCTACAACCCAGCCACCGGCGAAGGCTCACAGGCGGTGGAGTTCGTCGGCACCTCGGTGACCTCGCCCGGCGTGGACAGCGACACCAGCGGCAACACCGCGGCCTATCTGCGCTCGCTCAACCCGCACTTCAAGTACATCAATCTGCATCGCCGCGGCTACATGCTGCTGGACGTGAACCGCCAGCGCGCGGTGTGCGAGTGGTGGTATGTGGACACCGTGGCCAGCCCCAGCAATCTGGAGAGCTTTGGCGTCGCCTTTGAAGTGCAGGCCGGCAGCCAGCGCCTGAGCCCCTCGGCCCAGACCCCGTCGCGCGCCAACCCGCCGCTGCTGGCGCCCTGATGCGGGCCCTGGCTCGCGTCGCCCCACCTCATCACTCCATCGAGATCACACCCATGAACACCCCCTTCGCACTGCGCAGCCTGGCTGCCGCCACCCTGGGCTTTGCCGCCCTGGCGGCCCAAGCCGCCGATTTCAGCTTCAGCGGCCAGTTCACCCATAACACCGACGTCGTGCAGATCGACTTCAGCCTGAGCAGCGATCAGACCATCACCCTGTTCACCGACTCCTGGCAATCGGGCCTGAACTTCGACCCCACGCTGGGCCTGTACAACGCCCAGCACGCCTGGCTGCAAACCATTGACGACAACGACGGCAGCTTCGCCGGCCCGGGCTACTTCGACGCCGGCGCCGTGCTGACCTCTTTCGCCGCGGGCCACTACCGCCTGACGCTGAGCCTGGCGGGCAACGACCCGATCGCGGGCGCCAACAGCATCGGCTTCACCCTCGATGGCAGCACCCCGGTGGCCCTGACCGACTGGGTGCAACCCAGCTCCGACATCAATGCCGGCGACCAAAAGGGTGGCTATTGGTCCGTGCATCTGAACGGCGTGGACCATGCCGCCATCGCCGCTGTGCCCGAGCCGGGCAGTGTGGCCTTGATGTTGGCGGGGCTGGCCGGCTTGGCGCTGGGGCAGCGTCGCCGCAAGGGCGCTTGACCGCGCTTGGGTCCTAGACCGCCTGCCTCACAACATGTGGGAGCGGTCCCCTCGCGCAAAGCCCAGCGCCTCAAACGCCGAGCCCGCGGCCGCAAAGCCGATCACCTTGAACAGTTCGCCCATCTCATGCTCGGCCACCAGCTTGTGGGCCATGCTGCGCTCGGCCACGCTGGCGCCTTCGAGCAGTGCGGCCAGACCGCAGTTCCAAAGGAAATGGGCCTGGCTGGTGTAGCCCAGCACTTCGAGCCCGGCCTCCTGGCCGGCCAGGGCAATGCCGGTGAAGTTGATGTGGGCGGTGATGTCTTTCTCGCCCACCAGCACCAAAGGATCGGGGTCGCTGCGGTGCAGGTGGTGGCACATCAGAGTGCCGCCATGCCGCTGCGGGTGGTAGTACTCGCACTCGGGAAAACCGTAGTCGATCAGAAAAGCTGCACCGCGCCGCAGGCGCTGGGCCAGGGTGCGGACAAACGCCTCGGCCTGGGCATGGGTCTCGGTGACCATGCCGGGCGGAAAGGCGCCCACCGGCGGCTCGCTCAGCGGCAGTTGCAGGCCCGGCTGCGCACGGTCGGCGTAGGCAAAGCCGCCCTCGGGCGTGCAGACCACGCCACGTTCGGCCCAGGCCTGGCCATCGAAGGCCAGGAGCTGCACCGGCATGGCGTCCAGCACCTCGTTGCCGACGACGATGCCGTCGAACTGTTCGGGCAGCTGGTCCAGCCACTCGACCTGGTCGCCCCAGGCGGCCAGGCGCTGGGCCTGACGGGCGCGCAAGGTGCCGGAGAGATCGACGATGCGATAACTGCGAATCTGCGTGCCCAGAGTACCCAGCAATTGCTCGGCCAGGGCGCCGGTGCCGGCACCGAACTCCCAGACCTCATCGCAGCCGCAGGCCTGCAAGGCCTGTCCGACCTGAGCCGCCAGCGAGCGGCCGAACAGCGGGCTCAGCTCGGGCGCGGTGACAAAGTCCGAGCCGCTCTGCGGCATCAGGCCGAACTTCTGGCTGTGGCCGCTGTAATAGCCCAGGCCCGGGGCATACAGGGCCAGGGCCATGAAACGGTCGAAGGGCAGCCAGCCACCGGCAGCGCGGATCTCGGCGGCAATGCGCTCGCTCAGCGGGCTTGCTTGGTAAGAATCGTCAGTCATGGGACCGCGCTGCGGCGCTGCCGCAGCCATTGCTCAAAATCGGGGGCGGCCATGGGCGGGCCGATCAGCTCGCCCTGCAGCTCATCACAGCCCCAATCGGCCAGCAGGCGGCGCTGGGCGCTGTTGCGCACGCCCTCGGCGCTGACATGCAGACCCAGGCCACGGGCCATCTGGATGATGGCGCGGGTGATGGCCGCGGCGCCGCCGTCCTCGGGTAGCTTGGCGACAAAGCTCTGATCGATCTTGAGCTTGTCCAGGGGCAGCCGGGTCAGGTGAGCGAGCGAGGTGTAGCCGGTGCCGAAGTCGTCGACCGACACGCCCAGGCCCAAGTCCCGCAGCGCCGTCAAGGTGGCCGGCGCGCTGGCAATCTCGTCCATCAGCATGCGCTCGGTCAGCTCCAGCTCCAGGCATTCGCCGGCAATGCCCACCTCGTCCAGCACCCGTGCCACCGCGGCACCAAAGCCATCGAGGCGGAACTGCATGCGCGAGAGGTTGACGGCAATCGGCACCGCCGCCACGCCGCGCGCGCGCCAGTCGCGTGCCTGCAGGGCCGCCGCGCGCAGCACCCATTCGCCGAGCTTGAGCATCAGGCGATGGCGCTCGGCCACATCGATGAAGGCATCGGGCCCGAGCAGGCCGCGCGTGGGGTGGCGCCAGCGCAGCAAGGCTTCGGCACCGATCAGCGCCCCACCCTGCTCGCCGCCCAGCGCCGCCACCTGGGGCTGGAAGAACAACTCGAACTCGCCGCGCTCCAGGGCTTGGGCCAGCTCGCTCTCCAGCACCAGGTCGGAGTAGGCATGGCGGGCCAGTTCCGCATCAAAGAATTGATAGTTGGCGCGGCCGCCGGCCTTGGCTTGGTACATGGCCATGTCGGCATGCTGGATCAGTTCCTCGGGCCGGCCACCGTGCTCGGGGAACATGGCCACGCCGATCGAGGGCGTGACGCACAGGCGGCAGCCATCGGCCAGCACCGGCACCTCGACCACGGCCAGCAGCGCCATCAGCACCACCATCACATCCTCGCGGCTGGCGATGTCGCGCAGCAGGATGACGAACTCGTCGCCGCCGAAGCGCGCCACCAGATCGGTGGAGCGCAGGCAATCGGTGATGCGCTCGGACACCGTGGTCAGCACCTTGTCACCTTCCAGATGGCCGAGCGAATCGTTGACGCGCTTGAAGTTGTCCAGGTCGATGAAGAGCAAGGCCAGGCGGCGATCGCGGCTCTCGGCCAGCTGCAGGGCCGGGCCCAGCAGCTCCATGAAGGCCGCGCGGTTGAGCAGGCCGGTCAGGGCATCGTGGTGGGCCAGGTGCTGGATGCGGGCTTGGGCGGCCAGGCGGTCGCGAATGTCGCGCACGATGGTCATGCGCAGCTGCTCGCCCTGCGCCTCCAGCGTGCGCACGATGAGCTCGACCGGGATGCGCGAGCCGTCGCGGTGCAGCAGGGCCGATTCGTAGCTGAGCTCGCGCCGCTCGGCCATCACGCGGGCCGCCTGCTCGCGCAAATCATCGGCGACGAAATCCAGGGCCGCACGGCCCACCATTTCGTCCAGGCGATAGCCCAGCAGGCGGCACAAAGGCGGGTTGGCATCGCTGATCTGGCCTTGGCGGTGGAACAGAATGCCCTCGACCGAGGCCTGCATGAACTTTTGCAGCCGCGCCTCGGATTCACGCGCCGCAATCTCGGCCACGCGGTGGCGGGTGATGTCGTTGATCATCACAAAACAGGCCTGCGGCTCGCCGGCGCCCACCAGATGCGGGATCAGGCTGACCTCGACCCAGCGCCCATCCTCGCTGCGCGCCGGATCGGTGCCGGGCAGATAACGCTCATAGCTGACGGTCACCCGCTCGCGCAGCAGGCGGTCCACCTGGGGTTGAACCAGCAGCTGGGCATCGTGCCCGATGACCTCGGTAAAACTGCGACCCAGGATGCTCTGCTCATCCAGCCCGAAGGCCTGGGCGTACTGGCGGTTGGCGAGATGGCAGCGATAGGTCTGCGCGTCGTAAAAGGCCAGCAGCGCCGGCACATGATCGGCCAGCAAGCGCATCTGGCTGGCTTGCAAGGCCAGGGCCTCGCTCTGCTCCCGTGCCAGCTGGGCCTGGCGGCGCTGGGCCGTGACATCACTCCACCAGCAGGCAAAGGCCTCGCGTGCGGGCAACCAACGCGCACGGCAGGCCAGGTCCGGGCCGGCATCGGCGCTGCTCAGCTGAAACTCGAAGTCAGCCCGGGCCGCCAGCAGCGCGCGCAAGCGAGCCTGGTCGGCGGCCGACACCGCCTCCAGCCAGAGCCCGGGCTCACGGCGCGCCCACGCCGGGTGCAGCTCGCGCCAGGCGCTGTTGGCCTGCAGCAGCGTGGCCTCGGGGCTCAAGAGACAAGCGGCGCAGGGCAACTCATCCCAGCCCAGCGGCTCCGGCTGAGAAGCTGGCAGGCTCATCAACGTCATGCCTGGCCCTTGGCAGACTCCAGCGCCAGGCACAGGTCGGCCCAGGCACCGGCCTTGTCGGCCGGGCTGCGCAGGAGGTAGTCCAGGCCATAGCTGACCAGCACCGGGATGCCTTCAAAGTGATGAACCCGGCCGCGCAAGCGGCCCAAGGGCTCATCGCTGCCCAGCAAGGCCTGGGCCGACGCCCGGCCCAGAGCGACGATGACGCGCGGCTGCAGCAGGGCCACCTGGCGCGCCAGCAAAGGCCGGCACTGCTGGATTTCGGCCGGGCCGGTCGGCACGCCCGGGGCGGGTCGGCATTTGACGGGCAGGCTGATGTAGGCCTGGCGCTCGCGTGCGGCCGGCTCGGCCGCTGGTCGGCCCAGGGCGGGCGCCGGGTCCAGCTTGAGCGCGCGCAGCATATTGGCCAGCAGGGCGCCGGCCTCGCCGCCGAAGGGCTGGGCTGGATCTTCGGCCTCGCCGGACGGGTCGGCCACGATCAGCCAATCGGCCGCCTCAGGCCCGGCACCGAAGACATGGGCGCGGCGGCCCTGGCAGAGCCGGCAGGCCTGGCATTCGGCCGCCTCATAGCGCAATTCGGGCCAGCCCAGGCCGGCCACCAGCTGCTCGCGCTGACCAGCAGGCAAGGCGGGGCGACTGGGCGCGGGTGCCGCCTGCGGAGCGCGTGGCAGCAGCTCGGCCACGGCGGCAAGCGCGGCGACCGGGGCCGGCGCGGGTGGGCGAGGCGCCGGCGCAGCAGCGGGCGGGCGAACAGCCGCAGGCGCGGCAACGGCCGGCGCCTCGCGCTCCGCCACGGCCACCGCGCTGTCCGCCGGGCCGGTCGAGGCTTCAGCCGTATCGGGGCGCGGCCAGACCCGCAGGCCCATGGCCGCCAGCATGGCGGTTTGGCGGGCGTCCCAGCTCATGGCCGTGCCTCGCCGTCTTCCATGACGTCCAGGCTCATCAGCACCGCATCTTCGCGCGGACCTTGCAGCACCGGGTAGTAAGCCGGGCGCAAGCCCACTTCGCGGAAGCCATAGCGCAGATAGACCTCGCGGGCGCGCTGGTTGCTCACCCGCACCTCCAGCCAGAGCTGCGGGCATTTGCGATCACGGCAGAGCTGGGCCAGGGTCGCCAGCATGCGCCGCGCCAGGCCGCGGCCCTGGCAGGCCGGGTCGACCGCGATATTGAGCAAATGGACCTCGCCAAAGCCCTGCATGGCCAGGCAGTAGCCGAGCAGGCGGCCATCCTCGGTCTGCAACACATAGGCGCTGTAGCCGGCCGCCAAAGAATCGATGAAATTGCCCTCGGTCCAGGGCAAGGGGTAGGCGGCGCGCTCGATCTCCAGCACGGCCGGCACATCGCTGCCACGCATGGCGCGCAGGCGCGGCTCGGCGGCCAACACATCGTCTTCGCGCGGGCAGGCGCTCATGAGGCGCTCCCGGTCTGAAGTTCGCTCTGCCGTTCGACCTGAAGTTCGGCCGGCTTCTCGGCCGCCAGGCGAATCGCCAAGCGCTCCTCGGTCGTCTGCGCCACCTTGTCGCGCACATAGAGCGGCATGGCTTCGGCGGCATCGAGCAGCTCTCCCCGCGCATGGGCCTGGCGCGCCAACTCGGCCAAGGCCGCGGCGCGTGACTGGCAGCGCGGCCACTGACGCACGCCTTCCAAGGCCTGGCCTTGCAGCTCGGGAAACACAGACAGGGCCGAGCCCGCCACGGCCACGGCCGCGGGCCGCAGCTCCCAGCGCTGCAGCAAGGCGCCAGGCGTGTAGAGGGCCGGCGCCTCTTCCTGATGCCAACGCACACCATCCCAGCGGAAGGCCGCGGCGTAAATCTCGTTCATGCGCGCATCCATGGCCACCCAGATCGTGCCTTCCAGCGCCCGGCCCTCGGCCTCGGCTTGCTGGCGCGCGTCCTCGGCCACCAGCTGCAGGCTGCACAGCGACAGCACCGGTTTGTTCAGCGCAAACGCCAGGCCCTGCACCACCGCACAGGCGGCGCGCAAACCGGTGAAGGCACCAGGGCCGCGGCCGAAGGCGATGGCATCCAGGTCGGCCATGGCCAGGCCCGCTTGCGCCAGCAAAGCCTGGGTTTCCGGCACCAGCCGGGCCGAGGCCTGCGGGCCGCCTTCGGCCTCGAACAGCCAGCGTCCTGCCGGGCTGCTGAGGGCCAGGGCCATGGTTTCGGTGGAACTGTCGAGGGCCAAAAACACGGTCATGGCAGAAGTGTAGCCGCGGGGCTTGGCGGCCCTGGGCAAGTGGAGGACTCAGAAAAAGCAAACGCCGGGGCGCTTGCGCGACCCGGCGGCGGCAGAAGTCGGCGCCAAGCGCGCCGTGGCTTCAGAAGGGGTTGTTGCGGGCGCGAACCAGGGCCAGTGAACCCAGGCGCTGATGCCCTGCTGGGCTCAGCTGCACATCGTTGGCCCACAGCCAGGTGTCCACGGTGGCGTCCGTCACCAAGGTCTTGGTCGTGCAATCGGTGATGTCCACCGTGGTCAGGCATGCCCCAGCCGTCACATTGGCGAAGCCAAAACCCGAGGCGAACTTGACGATGGTCTGGATGCCACCGCTGCCATCGTCATTGGTCTTGACCAGACCGATCAGGCGACCATCGTTCTTGAGGTTGATGGTCATTTCCAGGTTCAGCTCTTCGGTCAGGCTGGACAGGAACTTGGCGCGGTCCAGGGCGCCCGGCTTGGCCGCCGCTTCCTTGACGGCAAACGGGGTCAGGCCCACATCGGGCACCACGGCCACGATCACACGGCCATTGGCATCGGCGATGCGGTTCACCTGCTGGGCCAGCAGCTTGCCGCGGGCGCGCGCCTCGGCCAGCAGGGAGTCGCTGCTCTGGGCCGGGTACTGGTTGTAAAGCTCCAGCACGTCATTGGTGCCGGCCATTACCGTCACCAAATCCTTGGGGCCGAAAGAGCCGTTGGCGAAATGCGCGTCGATGCGAGCCCGCACATCGGCCACCTTGACGCCGGCGGCGGCATACATGATGCCGGTGGGTGTGGCGATATTGGTCGGGTTGCACTCCTTGAACACCAGGCCGAAATTGCCGGCCAGGATTTGCACCCAGTTCGGATTCGTGGCGCAAGACAGCAGGCCGGTGGTGGCGTCCAGGCCGTTGATCGTGTACTTCTTGCCGGCCGCCGTGATGGCGCTGGCCTCGTCGCCGAGGGCGATGATGCGGGTCGGCACGAAGGGATCGATCTGCTGGGTGCCGCCACCACAAGCCGACAAGACACCGGCAGCGGCCAGGGCCAGCATCGCCACCCAGCGACGAGTGTGGCGAATCTCTTGACCTGCGCCCGGTTTGCAACTCTTCATGAACACTCCAACCATTAAAAGCTCAGCGGGCCGGCACCCCATGGCACCCGGCTCCGCGCTCCATCGTCAATTCAACATGCCACCCAGCGCGCGCTACACACCGACAAAGGCGGCGGCGGCACGGCTCAGGCGATCCCTGACCCCGTCCCACTCCGCCTGCGCCGGCGGCAGTTCGATCCAGATTTCAGCCGCGCCTGCTGCATCCAACTCGCGCAGGACAGCAAACAGCTCGTGCGCCGCGGCGCGTGCCTCGGCCGGCATGCGCCGGCTCAGCACACCCTGCGGCGGCTCGACCGATCGCGAATATACCGCCAGCCCCCCGGCCAGCCGGCCGCCCGAGCCGCTTTCGGCCAGGGCCTGACGCAAGGCTTCGGTGTCGTACAGGCGCACGACCGCGCGGGGTGCGTAATGCGCAACCAGGGTGCCCGAGGCGCGCGGCGCCTGAGCGTCCGGCGCGCGCAGCGGCTCACCCGCGGCGGCTGCGATCTCTTCCGGCGTCAGCACGCCAGGGCGCAGCAGCACCGGATGGGCGCGGCTGCAATCGACGATGCTGGATTCGATGCCGACCTCGCAGTCGCCGCCATCCAGCACCCACAGACCCGGCTCGAATTCATCGACCACATGCCGAGCCTGGGTCGGGCTGACCCGGCCGAAACGGTTGGCGCTGGGCGCCGCGACACCGGCCACGCCCAGAGCGCGTGCAGCGATCAGCAAGTCGCGCGCGACCGGGTGGGCCGGGCAGCGCAGGCCAATCGTGTCCTGCCCGCCGGCCGCGGCCGCACCCACGCCAGGCTTGCGCGGCACGATCACGGTCAAGGGACCGGGCCAGAAGGTCGCCATCAAGCGCCGCGCCACCGGCGGCAGCTCAGCCGCAAACAATTCAGCATCGGCCGCATCGGCGACATGGACGATCAGCGGATGGTCAGCCGGCCGGCCCTTGGCCGCAAAAATCTTGGCCACGGCTGCATCGTCGTCGGCACGCGCACCGAGGCCGTAGACCGTCTCGGTCGGCAGCGCCAGCAACTCGCCAGCCGCCAGGCGGGCGGCCGCTGCGGCGATGGCATCGGGCTGGCGGGCGTCGAGCAGCATGGCGGCCTCGCTCACCAATCCTGGGGCAGGCCGAGCAGGCCCGCCGCTTCGCGCGCCAGGCGCTCGGCCTCTGCCGCGGTGGCGGCCGTGATGTTGAGGTGGCCCATCTTGCGGCCCGGGCGGGCGCTGGTCTTGCCGTAAAGATGCAGATGGGTGCCGGGCAGGGCAAGAACTGCGTCCCAGGGCGGTGTGCGTTCGGCGCCGGCCGCGTCAAACCACAAATCTCCGAGCAGATTGAGCATCACCGTCGGCGAATGCAGGCGCGGCGTGCGCAGCGGCAGGCAGGCCATGGCACGCACCTGCAGGTCGAACTGCGAGACATCGCAGGCGTTCATCGTGTAGTGGCCCGAGTTGTGCGGGCGCGGCGCCATCTCGTTGACGACCAGGGAGCCGTCCTGCAGCACGAAGAACTCGACGCAGAGCACGCCGACATAGCCCATCTCGGTGGCGATGCGGGCGGCCGAGGCCAAAGCTTGCTGCTGCAAGGCCTCGCTGACCGCGGGCGCCGGCACCTGGGTGACGGCCAGGATGCCGTCACGATGCAGGTTCTGCTGCACCGGGAACTGAACCACTGTGCCATCGGCCCCACGGGCGCTCAGCACCGAGAGCTCCAGCGCCAGCGGCAACATCTGCTCCAGCACGCAGGGCACTTGCTTGAGCTCGTCCCAGCCGGCTTGCAGCTCGGCGCGGTTGCGCACGCGGATCTGGCCCTTGCCGTCGTAACCCATGCGGCTGGTCTTGAGGATGCCGGGCAGCAGGCTGTCGGCCACCGCGGCCAGATCGGCCGCGCTCTCGATCACCGCGTAGGGCGCGCAGGCGACACCGCTGGCGCCGAAATGCGCTTTCTCGGCGGCACGGTCCTGGCAGTAGGCCACGGCGGCGCCGGCCGGCGCGACAAAGCGACGCTCGGCCAGGCGTGCCAACGCCTGCGCCGGCACGTTCTCGAACTCGGTGGTGATGGCGTCGGCCACTTCGACCAGACGCGCCAGCCCCGCCTCGTCGAGATAGCCGGCGTGGATGTGCTCGTGGGCCACCAGTCCAGCCGGGCTGTCGGCGTCGGGGTCCAGCACCACGGTGCGATAACCGAGGCTTTGAGCGGCATGGACAAACATGCGGCCCAGCTGGCCACCGCCCATCACGCCCAGCGTGGCTTCGCCGGGCAGCAAAGGTTTCAGCGAGGCTGCCGGCATCAGACCAAATCCTTGCTCATGGCCCGGGCCACCTCGGTCTGGCGGGCGCGGAAGGCCTCCAGCTGGGCCCGCAGGGCCGGGTTCTGATTGGCCAGCATGGCCACGGCGAACAGGGCGGCATTGCCGGCGCCGGCCGTGCCGATGGCGAAGGTGGCGACCGGGATGCCCTTGGGCATCTGGACGATGGAATGCAGGGAGTCGACGCCTTGCAGATGGCGGCTGGCCACCGGCACGCCGAGCACCGGCACGGGCGTCTTGGCCGCCAGCATGCCAGGGAGGTGGGCGGCGCCACCGGCACCGGCGATGATGGCTTGCAGGCCGCGGCCGGCGGCGCTCTCGGCATAGGCGAACATATCGTCCGGCATGCGGTGCGCGGACACGACCTTGGCCTCGAAGGGAATGCCGAACTCGGTGAGAATGTCGGCAGCGTGCTTCATGGTGTCCCAGTCGCTGCTGGAACCCATCACCACGCCAACCAGGGGTGCTGTGCTCGCTGACTGTTGCTGATGATGTTGAGAATCCGGCACGACGCGCTCCAGGGCTTGGGAAACCTTGAATTGTAGGCGGCCGCAGCCATCTGACCGCTGGCGACCGGCTTTGCACGCTCCGCCCCTCCCCCGACTCCGCAGGCCCGAGGCCCGCGCCACATCGAGACCGACACGCCACCATGATCGACATCACCCTCCAGAATTTTGAAGCCGAACTGATCCAGGGCTCGATGCAGCAGCCGGTGCTGCTGGACATCTGGGCGCCCTGGTGCGGCCCCTGCAAAAGCCTGGGCCCGGTGCTGGAAAAACTCGAAGTGGCCTATGCCGGCCGCTTCAAGCTGGCCAAGTTGAACAGCGACGAAGTGCCCGAGATCGCCAGCCAGCTGAGCCAGATGTTCGGCGTGCGCAGCATTCCGTTTTGCGTGATGTTTGCCGGCGGCCAGCCGGTGGACGGCTTTGTCGGCGCGATTCCCGAAGCACAGATCCGCGAGTTCCTGGACAAGCATGTGCCCAGCGGCGAAATGCTGGAAGCTCAGGAAGAAGTGGCCGAGGCCGAAGGCCTGATGGCAGAGGGCGATCTGGAATCGGCCCTGGTCAAGCTGCAAGCCGCGGTCGAGACCGACCCGGCCAACGAGCAGGCCCGTTTCGATTACGTCCGCGCCCTGCTGGAGCTGGACCTGCTCAAGGAAGCGCAGGCCGCCTTCGCCCCAGTGGCGGCCAAGGCGGCAGACACGCTGACGCCGCATCCGCGCTTTGCCGCGCTGGGCCTGTGGCTGCAGGCCTGCGAGCGCACGGCCGCCGGCCTGGACATCGGCGCCCTGCAGGCCGCGATTGCCGCCAACAAGCGCGACTTCGAAGCCCGCTACGCCCTGGCCCAGGGCTTGATGGCCAACCAGAGCTTCACCGAAGCCATGGACGAGCTGCTGGAAATCATCATGCGCGACAAGGCCTGGAACGGCGAGCTGGCGCGTAAGACCTATGTGGCCATCCTGGAGCTGCTGAGCAAGCCGGCCCCGAAGCCGGCCGCCAACGAGCCCAAGAGCGCCCTGGAGCTGGCCGGCCGTGCCGTCGTGCCGCCCAGCGACCCGCTGATCGACCAGTACCGCCGCAAGCTCAGCATGGCGCTGTTCTGAGCGCCGCGGGCGCTGCAGGCGCTAGCCAACGGCGCCCGCTTTCGCAGCTCAGCGCGGCTGCAGGGCCAGCGCCTTGAGGCGTGCCGCCAGCTGCGCCTGGTGGGCCGCAAATTCGCGCCACTCGCTGGCCGCCAAGCTGGCCTGCTGGGCCGCCACCTCGGCCTGACCGAGGGCCGCGTACACCTGGGACAGGCGACTGTGCGTGGCAGCTCGGTCGTCCACATCGCAGTGCGCATCGAGCTCGAACTCGGACTCGCGCGCCTGCATCAGCGCCCGCTCCTGCTGGCCCAGATTGACCCGGCACCAGGCCAGGTCGGCCAGCAAGCTGCTGCCCAGTCGCGCCAGGCCATTCGCCATGGCCTGCGGCAGATGGGCCTCGTACAGCTCCAGCGCCTGAGCGAACTGCCCTTCCACCACCAGAATCTGGGCGCGCAGCAGCGGCGTCAGATCGGGCATGACCGAGCCACCCATGGCCGCGTCGTAATGCTTGATCGAATCGGCACCCAGCAGCAGGCCCTCACCGGCCTTGACGGCCTCTGACAGGCTGGCACGGCGCGCCTGCGCGGTGCGCATCTCGGCCATGTTGTACATGAGCGCCGACAGCGAGGCATCGTCGACGTCGCTGAGCGCATGGCGACGGGCCAGCGAGTACCAGGCCAGGGCTTCGGTGTTGAGATTGGCGTGCTGATGGGCCAGACCCAGGGTCATGCACAGGCGATAGCGTGCGCCATGATCGTCAGCCGCGGCCAGGCGGTCACACAGCGCCGCTTGCGCCAGCATCTCGTCCTCGGCATGGCGCACATAGGCCAGCTGAGACAGCCAAGCGGCGCAAAGCGCCTCCAGATCGGCCAGGCCGGCCGCGCGGGCAATCTGCTGGGCGCGGGCGATCTTCTCGTGCGAGGAGCTGCTGAAATCGGTGTAGTAGCTCATCAGCCCTTCGGCGAAATGCAGCCAGGCGCCGAGTTCGGGATGGGGGTGCTGGAAGGCCAGCTGGTGCAGGCCGGTCAGCTCGCTGCGCGCCTGCTCCATGCGGCCATGGCGGGCCAGCAGCAGGGCCCGACGGGCGCGCGCGCAAGCCGACTGGGTCTGGTTGGTGGCCGCGGCGATCTCGGCCTCGATGCGGGTGAGCAGGCGGTTCTTGATCACCTCGCCCGCCGCCGGCGCACGCGCGGCACCCGCGGCTCGCTTGCCCGAGGGGCTGCGGCTGGCGCCGCTCATGACTGGGTCAGGCGCTGCAGCGCTTCGGCGTACTTGGCGGCGGTCTTCTCGATCACCTCGGCCGGCAAGGCCGGCGCCGGCGCGGTCTTGCCCCAGGGCTTGCCGTCGATTTGCGCCGCCTCCAGCCAGTCGCGCAGGAACTGCTTGTCGTAGCTGGGCGGGTTGATGCCTTCGGCATAGCTCTCCACCGGCCAGTAGCGCGAGGAGTCGGGCGTCAGCACCTCGTCCATCAGGGTCAGGGTGCCGTCGGCATCGAGGCCGAACTCGAATTTCGTATCGGCAATGATGATGCCCTTGCTCAGCGCGTAATCGGCAGCACGCTGGTAGAGCTGGATGGAGATGTCGCGCACGCGGGTGGCGAGATCCAGGCCGATGATGTCGGCCATCTTGTCGAAGCTGATGTTCTCGTCGTGGTCGCCCATCTCGGCCTTGGTTGCCGGGGTGAAGATGGGCGCGGGCAGCTTGGAGGCGTTCTTCAGGCCGGCCGGCAGTTGCACGCCGCAGACCTGGCCGTTCGTCTTGTACTCGGCCCAGCCGCTACCGGCCAGATAGCCGCGCACCACGGCCTCGACCGGCAAAGGCTTGAGGCGCTTGACCAGCATGGAGCGGCCGCGAACCTGGGCTTGCTCTTCGGCCGTCACCACCGACAGCGGTTCATCGCCGGTCAGGTGGTTGGGCACGATGCCATCGAGCTTGTCGAACCAGAACAGGGCCATCTGGGTCAGCAACTCGCCCTTGCCCGGAATAGGCTCGCCCATGATGACGTCGTAGGCCGAGATGCGGTCGCTGGCGATCATCAGGATGCGGTCCTCGCCCACCGCATAGTTTTCTCGCACCTTGCCACGCGCGATCAGGGGCAAGGAGGTGAGGGTCGAGTTCAGCAAGGCAGCGGTCATGGTGGGCATCCGGGAAAAGTTCGCCGGGATTTTAGGCGGCATTCAACAACGCAAAGGCCCGCCGGGCGCGAACCGGGCGGGCCTGGGTCGGACGGGCGTCCTCGGTCGGTCTTACTGAACGATCTGGTTCAGCTCACCGCGGGCATAGGCCGCGGCGATGTCCACCAGCGTGCGCGGCTGGATCTTCCCGGCCTGGCCTTCGCAACCGAACTCCAGATAACGCTGCTTGCACACCGCCTTGGCGGCCTCGCGGGCGGGCTTGAGCCACTCGCGGGCGTCGAACTTGTCGGGGTTCTCAAACAGGAACTTGCGCACCGCGCCGGTCATGGCCAGGCGGATGTCGGTGTCGATATTGATCTTGCGAACGCCATGCTTGATGGCTTCCTGGATCTCTTCGATCGGCACGCCGAAGGTTTCCTTCATCTGGCCGCCGTACTGGTTGATGATGGCCAGCAGCTCTTGCGGCACGCTCGAGGAGCCGTGCATCACCAAGTGGGTGTTGGGAATGCGGGCGTGGATTTCCTTGACGCGGCTGATGGCCAGGATGTCGCCGGTGGGCTTGCGGCTGAACTTGTAGGCGCCGTGGCTGGTGCCGATGGCGATGGCCAACGCGTCCAGCTGGGTGGCCTTGACGAAGGTGGCGGCTTCTTCCGGGTCGGTCAGCATCTGGCTGTGGTCCAGTTTGCCGACGGCGCCGATGCCGTCTTCCTCGCCGGCATCGCCGGTTTCCAGATTGCCCAGGCAGCCCAGCTCGCCCTCGACGGTGACGCCGACCTTGTGCGCCATCTCGACGACGCGGCGGGTCACGTCCATGTTGTACTCAAAGGACGAGGGCGTCTTGCCGTCTTCCATCAGCGAGCCGTCCATCATCACCGAGCCGAAGCCCAGATCGATGGCGCCCTGGCAGATCTTGGGGCTGGTGCCGTGGTCCTGGTGCATCACCAAGGGAACGTGCGGGTACATCTCAGCCGCAGCCTGGATCAGGTGCTTGATGAAGGGCTCGCCGGCGTACTTGCGGGCGCCGGCGCTGGCCTGCAGGATCACCGGGGCGCCCACCTCGTCAGCGGCAGACATCACGGCCTGGACCTGCTCGAGGTTGTTGACGTTGAACGCCGGGATGCCGTAGCCGTGTTCGGCGGCATGGTCCAGCAGTTGGCGCATAGAAACGAGAGCCATGGAAGTTCTCCGGGAGTTTGAAATCCGATTGACGCAGCCTAGCGGTCCATCATCCAACGATTGATGACGAAGCGCGCGCCGTAACCGCGTTGTAACTGGCGCGGATTCTAGCGGCGGGCTTGCGCACGACAGCCCGGGCAGCCTCGCTTGTGCCAATGTTGACAAGCATTTAGGCTCGCTGTGCCCTATTTTTCACGCCTTCACGGGGGCCAACCCTGGTCACACTGCACGCATGGAGCCCCACGCATGACACGACTCGCACTTGACCAGCTGACCCTCTGGATCACCGCCGCCGCGCGCGAACACTCGCACGACCTGGCCCAGCATCTCGAGGAACGCACTGGCGCCAGCCACCGCTCGGCACTGGCTGCGCTGCGCCGCCTGGTCGATGCCCATTGGCTGGTGCGCTCGGGCAGCAGCCGCCGGCCGGTCTACGGCCCGGGCTTGCTGCGCCAGGTGGCCCGCTCCTACACCTTGCATGGTTTGCAGGAAGACATCCCCTGGCAGCGCGACTTTGCGCCCCACTTCGACCTGCCGCATCATGTGGCGCGCATGATCCAGCATGGCTTCACCGAGCTGGTCAACAACGCGGCCGATCACAGCGGCGGCAGCAGCGTCACCGTCTCGCTGCGCCAGACGCCCAGCCATGTGCAGCTGCTGGTGTCCGACGATGGCTGCGGCGTGTTCGACAAGATCTGTTCGGCCTTCGACATCGCCGATGCCCAGCACGCCATGCTGGAGCTGAGCAAGGGCCGGCTGACCAGCCAGCCCGAGATGCACACCGGCCGCGGCCTGTTCTTCAGCTCGCAGCTGGCCGATGTCTTCGACATCCATGCCAACGGCACCGCCTTCCAGCGCCGCGCCTGGGAAAGCACCGGCTGGCAAAAAGGCAAACCCCTGCCGCGCCAGGGCAGCTCCATCTACATGGCGATCGCCCTGGACACCAAGCGTACCCTGGACCAGGTGATGGAATCCTGGAGCCTGGCCGGCGACGGCATCGAATTCGACCGCACCACCATCAATCTGCGCCTGCTGGCTGGCCCCGGCCAGGCCCTGGACTCACGCGCCCAGGCCCGCCGCGTGGCGGCCCGGCTGCCGCAGTTCAAACGGGCCGAGGTCAGCTTTGAAGGGGTGGAGGATGTGGGCCACGGCTTCACCGACGAGCTGTTCCGCGTCTTCGCCCGCGCCCACACCGAGGTGGAACTGGTGCCGACGCACATGACGCCGCGCATCGCAGCGCTGATCAAGAGCGCGCAGAACGCCTGAGAACCAAGAGACCCGCCGACGTTCGCCGGGCTCTACCAGCCTTCGACCAACCGGTGTTTGAGAGTTTTTGTAGCGAGCGGCTGTCAGGCGAGGCGGACGGAGCACAGGAACCGGAACGTACTTCTTGTACGTGAGGATTCCGAGCACCGGACCAACGACGCATGGCAGTCGCGC
This sequence comes from Burkholderiales bacterium PBB2, assembly GCA_002255955.1. Taxonomy (GTDB): domain Bacteria; phylum Pseudomonadota; class Gammaproteobacteria; order Burkholderiales; family Burkholderiaceae_C; genus Paucibacter_A. Next base: position 43,035 of record NKIM01000020.1, read on the forward strand.
AGTAAAAAACTCTCAAACACTCAACCGACGCGGCAGACCTTGAGCATATTGGTGCCACCGGGATAGCCCATGGGCTCACCGCAGGTGATGGCATAGGTGTCGCCCGGCATCAGCACGCCTTGCTCCACCAGGATTTGCTCGGCGGCCTTCAGCGCGGCGTCGCGGTCCTCAAACTTGGGCATCAGCAGCGGGCGCACATTGCGGTACAGCGTCATCTTGCGTTGGCTGACCTCCTGGGTGGTCAGCGCGTAGATGGGCACCTGGATGCGGTGGCGGCTCATCCACAGCGCGGTCGAGCCCGATTCGGTCAGGGCCAGGATGGCCTTGCAACCCAGGTGGTGGGCGGTGAACAGCGCACCCATGGCGATGCTTTGATCGATGCGGCCGAACTGGCGGCCGGCGAAATCGGTGTCCAGGCTGACGAACTCGGCGCGCTCGGCCTCCAGGGCGATGGCGGCCATCTGCTCGATGGTCTCGACCGGGAACTTGCCGGCGGCCGTCTCGGCGCTCAGCATCACCGCGTCGGTGCCGTCCAACACGGCATTGGCCACGTCCGAGACCTCGGCACGCGTGGGCACCGGGTTGACGATCATGGACTCCATCATCTGCGTGGCGGTGATGGCCACTTTGTCCAGCTCACGCGCCATCTTGATCATGCGCTTTTGCAGGGCCGGCACGGCGGCGTTGCCCACCTCCACGGCCAAGTCGCCGCGGGCCACCATGATGCCGTCGCTGGCCTTGAGGATGGCCTCGAGATGCGGAATCGCCTCCGAGCGCTCGATCTTGGCGATCATGCTGGGCTTGTGGCCGTATGGCTCGCCGGCCATATTGGCCAGCTGGCGGGCCATTTCCATGTCGGTGGCGTTCTTGGGGAAGCTGATCGCCAGGTACTCGCAGCGGAAGCTCATCGCGGTCTTGATGTCTTCCATATCCTTGGCGGTCAGGGCCGGCGCGGTCAGGCCGCCGCCCTGCTTGTTGATGCCCTTGTTGTTGGACAGCTCACCGCCCAGCTTGACGATGGTGTGCACGGCCGCGCCGCGCACCGCCTCCACGGTCAGCACCAGCAAGCCGTCGTTCAGCAGCAAGGTGTCGCCGGGCTTCACATCGCGCGGCAGTTCCTTGTAATCGAGGCCCACGGCTTCTTCATTGCCGAGCTCGGTGCGGTCGGCGTCGAGGATGAAACGCTCGCCGTTGATCAGCTCGATCTTGCCGTTCTCGAACTTGCCGACGCGGATCTTGGGGCCCTGCATATCGGCCATGATGGCCACTTCCTTGCCCGCGGCCCGGGCGGCCTCGCGCACCAGGCGGGCGCGGTCAATGTGATCCTGCGCCTTGCCGTGCGAGAAGTTGAGCCGCACCACATCGACGCCGGCTCGGATCATGCGCTCCAGCACCTCCGGTGAGGAGGACGCAGGGCCCAGGGTGGCAACGATCTTGGTGGCTCGGGACATGGCAGATCTCGCTGAAATAAAGTTACAAGCGGCTGATTATGCGGCGCATTTGTGGCCGCTCAAACGTCGAACAAGGGTTTCAGCGAGTTACAGCCAATGTCCGGCCATTAGCCCTTCGCCGCCAGCACGTCGGCCACCGCCAGCGCCGTCATGTTGACGATGCGGCGCACCGTGGCCGAGGGCGTCAGGATGTGCACCGGCGCGGCCGAACCCAAGAGGATGGGACCGACCGTCACACCCTGACCGGCGGTGATCTTGAGCACATTGAACAAGATATTGGCCGCATCCAGCGAGGGCAGCACCAGCAGATTGGCCGCGCCCTTGAGCGTGCTGTCGGGCAGGAAGGTGTTGCGCACCGACTCCGACAGGGCCGCGTCGCCATGCATCTCACCGTCGCACTCGACATCGGGCGCATGCTGGGTGAAGAGCTCGCGTGCGCGGCGCATCTTCACGGCCGAGGGCCGCTTGCTGGAGCCGAACATCGAGTGCGACACAAAAGCCAGCTTGGGCGGCAGGCCGAAGCGCTTGACCTCCTCGGCCGCCATGGCCGCGATCTCGGCCAGTTGCTCGGCATCGGGCTGGTCGTTGACGAAGGTGTCGGTGATGAAGAGCGTGTGCTCGTCCAGCATCAGCGCATTCATGGTGGCGAAATTGCGCGCACCGGGTTTCAGGCCGATCAGGTCGGAGACATGCTCCAGATGGTTGTCGAAGCGGCCGACCATGCCGCAGATCATGGCGTCGGCATCGCCGAGCTTGATGGCCAGGGCGCCGATGGTGGTGGCGGAGCGGCGCACGGCGGCCTTGGCCATCTCGGGCGTCACGCCCTGGCGACCCATGACCTGGTGGTACGCCTCCCAATACTGGCGGAAGCGCGCGTCGTTGTTGGGGTCGATGACGGCCACATCCTCGCCCAACTTGAGGCGCAGGCCGGCCCGCTCGATGCGGGTGGCGATGACCTCGGGCCGGCCAATCAGCGTCGGCTTGACGATGCCTTCGTCCAGCGCCACCTGAACCGCGCGCAGCACGCGTTCGTCCTCGCCCTCCGCGTAGATCACACGCGCCGGGTTGGCCTTGGCGGCGGTGAAGACCGGGCGCATGAACATGCCGGTCTGGTAAACGTAACGCTCCAGCGACTGGCGGTAGGCCGCCATATCGGCGATTGGGCGCTCGGCCACGCCGGAGTCGGCCGCAGCCTGAGCCACGGCCGGTGCGATGCGCAGGATCAGGCGCGCGTCAAAAGGCTTGGGGATCAGGTAGTCGGGGCCGAAGTGCAGCTCTTCACCGGCATAGGCCGCCGCGACTTCATCGCTGGTCTCGGCCTTGGCCAGGGCGGCGATCTCGCGCACGCAGGCCAACTTCATCTCCTCGGTGATCTTGCTGGCGCCGCAGTCCAGGGCACCGCGAAAGATGTAGGGGAAGCAGAGGACGTTGTTGACCTGGTTGGGGTAATCCGAGCGGCCGGTGGCGATGATGCAGTCCGGGCGCACGGCCTTGGCCAGCTCAG
>NKIM01000020.1:45999-108559 GCA_002255955.1 Burkholderiales bacterium PBB2
ATGATGCAGTCTGGGCGTGCGGCCTTGGCCAGCTCAGGCCGGATCTCGGGCTCGGGGTTGGCCAGGGCCAGGATGATGGGGCTGGCGGCCATGGTCTTGACCATCTCGGCCGTGAGCACGCCAGCGGCCGAGCAACCCAGGAAGACGTCGGCGCCATTCACCACATCGGCCAAAGTGCGCGCCGTGGTGGTCTGGCAGTAGCGCTGCTTGGATTCATCGAGCTTGCCGGCCTTGGCATCCTCACGCTCGGTGTGGATGACGCCCTTGGAGTCACAGACAAAAATGTGCTCGCGCTTGACGCCCAGACCCACCATCACATCCAGGCAGGCGATCGCCGCCGCACCGGCACCGGACACGGCCAGCTTGACGGCGGCGATGTCCTTGCCCACCAGCTCCAGGCCGTTCAGCAGCGCGGCGCTGGAGATGATGGCCGTGCCGTGCTGGTCGTCGTGGAAGACCGGGATGTTCATGCGCTCCTTGAGCTTCTTCTCGATGTAGAAGCACTCGGGCGCCTTGATGTCTTCCAAGTTCACGCCGCCCAGGGTGGGCTCCATGGCGGCAATGATGTCGACCAGCTTGTCGGGGTCGCGCTCGGCCAGTTCGATGTCGAACACATCGATGCCGGCGAACTTCTTGAACAGGCAGCCCTTGCCCTCCATCACCGGCTTGGCGGCCAGCGGGCCGATGTCACCGAGGCCCAGCACCGCCGTGCCATTGGTGATCACGCCGACCAGATTGGCGCGCGAGGTGTAGTCGGCCGCCTTCTGCGGATCGGCCTCGATGTCCAGACAGGGGTAGGCCACACCGGGCGAATAGGCCAGGGACAGGTCGCGCTGGTTGGACAAGGCCTTGGTCGGGGTCACGGCAATCTTGCCGCGCGTGGGGCTGCGGTGGTACTCGCGGGCGGCATCGCGCAGCGCGGCTTCAGCCGGGGACAAAGCCTTGTTGTTCTGTTCGCTCATTCCCTGCTCTCCTGGAAATTGGAAAAATCAAAGTTCCAGGAGGTTACATCGGCAACCATGACTCGCTGATGCCGAGAGTTTTGACTCTCATGCAAAGACGGCAAGATCGACCGTCCGCCGACGAAGCGAGCCTCGAACACAAACGAAAGCGCCAGTAGCGCACGAGGGCTGAGCCCCAAAAGAAAAACGGGCCGCGAACGGCCCGATCTTGGGATGGGCCACAAGACTGAGGCCCGACAGCGTCGTCACTTGACCCAGATTGAGCTGCAAGTCGGCCTTGGCAAGCCAAGCGCAAGTGATGTGCATCCACGCACATAACGAAACGGGCAAGCGCGGCATGCGGGCGCATTCCGAGAGAGAGAGAGCCTCGCATCCAGCGCCACTCGCCCGGGGTGGCGCCAGCACAAGCCGTGGCGTCTGAACGCCGCATCTGCACGCCCCCCTAGGACAAGGCGATTCGTTTTACACGCCTTAAGAAACGAAGGCAGGTAGGCCGCCGACAGTTCTGTCCGCGGCAATGGCCACGTCGAGTCCCTCTCGACAAAGCCAGAGCCCGGCAAGCCTCCACCCCATACACAGCAGCAACAAGAGAGGCGCGCATCCGCCGGCATCGGTCTGCACGGACCGATGCCGGTTCCTTTTGCACGACATCAACAACATCCATCAGGAGAGGTTTCATATGGTTCTCAAGTCTGTTCTCCATGCCGCCGCCTTGATCTGCGTCCTGGCCTGTGCAGCTCCTCAAGCCCAGGCTCAAGAGCTGGTCACCAACGGCGGCTTCGAGTCGACCACCAGCGGCGCCAACAAACAGGTGGGCTACAACACCAACCTGCCCGGCTGGTCAGTGCCGGCCAACTCCTACAGCTTTGTCTACGCCAGCATCACCGGCACTGCGGCCAGCAGCAACGGCCCCCTGGCCTTGTGGAATGCCACCAACGGCGGCAGTGCCCTGGCAAGCAACAGCCCCACCGGCGGCAATTTCTATGCCTTTGACACCGGCTACGGCGCGCAAGGCCCGCTCACCCAGACCCTCAAAGGCTTGCAAGCCGGCACCTACCAGGTGAGCTTCGACTGGGCGGCCGCACAGCAGTACCAATACACCGGCCAGACCTGGGAATCCTGGACGGTGAAGCTGGGCAACGCGGCCGCCCAATCGACCGCCACCGTCTTCAACCCCAGCAAGAGCTTCACCGGCTGGATGCATGAAACCATGACCTTCACCGTGGGCGCGGGCGACGCCGTGCTGAGCTTCCTGGCCAAGGGCGGCCCGGAAGGCGTGCCGCCGTTCGCCCTGCTGGACAGCGTGTCCGTGGTGGCGGTGCCTGAGCCGGCCACGATCACCCTGTTTGCCCTGGGCCTGGGCTTTGTGGGGCTGATGCGCAGCGGCACACGCGCTTCCAAAAAGCAAACAGCCTGAGGAACACACAAATCGCCAGTGGCCAGGTGCGCCTGGCCCGGCACACCCCATAGCCGGCGAAGACGCGTGGGCTGCAGCAGCCCGCGCCACGCCGCCCACTCACACAAAGGACTCACTCATGAATGTCAACAAACACCTCCGGATCGGTGCGTGGCTGATCGCAGGGCTCGGCTTATTTGCAGCCGCACAAGCGCAGGAGCTGGTCTCCAACGGCGGCTTCGAGCTGACCAGCAATGGCGCCAACAAAGGCGTGGGCGCGGGCAGCACCTTGCTGACCGGATGGACGGCCACCGACGGCGCTTACGACTTCGTGTTCAGCGACATCAATGCCTCCATCCCCGCCTCTCCGACGGCCCTCAGCTTGTGGAACCAGACCAATGGCGGTGGCGGTCAAGCGTCCAACAGCCCGACCGGCGGAAACTTCTACGCATTCGACCCCGCGGTGGCCACGCCGGGGCCGATCACGCAAACCCTCAAGAACCTTCAGGCGGGCACCTACCAGGTCAGCTTTGACTGGGCCGTGGCGCAGCAGTACGGCTACTCCAGCGGCACCTGGGGCTCCTGGACGGTGCAGCTGGGCTCGGCCGCAGCGCAGGCCACAGCCACGGTGAACAACCCAAGCCGCAGCTTCACCGGCTGGATGCACGAGACCATGACCTTCACCGTCGGTGCGGGCGACGCCGTGCTGAGCTTCCTGGGCAAGGGTGGCCCGCAGGGCGTGCCGCCTTTTGCCTTGCTGGACAGCGTGTCGGTCGTTGCCGTCCCGGAGCCCTCCACCTACACCCTCTTGCTGCTGGGCCTGGCTGCCGTCGCAGCCGTGGCTCGCCGCAAGTCACGCGCAGGTGGCCCAAGCACTGCCTGAGTCGCCCCCTCTTTCTCGCCCCGCCTCACCTTGCCGTGAGGCTTTTTCTTTTCTCTGAATTACTCAAGAAAGACCACAACGATGCAACTTCGCAAACTTCTCAGCGCCAGTGCCCTGTTCCTGACCCTGGTGCTCGCCGCCCAACACAGCCAGGCCCAAGAGCTGGTGATCAATGGCAACTTCGAGTTGACCACCAATGGTGCCGACAAGCCTGTGCGTCCGGGCTCTGGCGGGACCGAGTTGACGGGATGGACCTCCAGCTCCGGCATTGATTTCGTTTACAGCGACATCACCGCAAAGGCGAACACGGGGGATAGCCTTTGGAATGCCACCAATGGCGGCAGCCAGTCCGCCAGCAACAGCCCCTCCGGCGGCTTTTTCTATGCTCAAGACGGCGCCGAATCGTACCGAGGCTACCTGACCCAGACATTGAAATCTCTGACGGCAGGCACCTACCGCGTCAGCTTCGATTGGGCGGCCGCACAGCAGTACGGCTTTACCGGTGTGACCCAGGAATCCTGGACCGTGAAGCTCGGCAACGGTGCCACTCAAACCACCAAGACGGTCACCAACCCCAGCATGGGCTTCACCGGTTGGATGCACGAAACCATGACCTTTACTTTGGGCGCAGGGGATGCGGTGCTGGGCGTTCTCGCCAACGGCACACCGGATGGTGTCCCGCCCTTTGCCCTGCTGGACAACGTCTCGGTGACGGCCGTGCCCGAACCCTCCAGCGCCGTCCTGCTGGCTCTGGGCCTGGGCCTGCTCGCCACCGTGGGCCGCAAACAGCGGTCAAAGCCCCAGTAAGCACGCGCTGGATATGAAAAAGGCCTCGCATCTGCGAGGCCTTTTTTTACCCTGCACGAGGGTGAGCCGTCAGCCTTGTGCGCGCCGACTCAGGATCTCAAAGGCCGGCAGGGTCTTGCCTTCCAGGACTTCCAGGAAGGCGCCACCGCCGGTGGAGATGTAGCCCACATCCTTCTCGATGCCGTACTTGGCGATGGCTGCCAGGGTGTCGCCACCACCGGCGATGCTGAAAGCCGGCGAGGCGGCGATCGCGCGGGCGATGGTTTCGGTGCCATGGGCAAAGGCGTCGAACTCGAACACGCCGACCGGGCCGTTCCAGACGATGGTGCCGGCGGCTTTCAGCTGCTCGGCCAGCAAGGCCGCGGTTTTGGGGCCAATGTCCAGGATCAAGTCGTCTTCAGCGACATCGGCCGCGTCCTTGACCGTCGCCGGGGCGTCGGCCGCGAAGCGCTGGGCCACCACCACGTCCTCCGGAATCGGCACGGCGGCGCCGCGCGCCTTCATGGCGTCGATCACGGCCTGCGCTTCGGCGACCAGATCGGGCTCCGCCAGCGACTTGCCGATCTTCAGGCCAGCGGCCAGCATGAAGGTGTTGGCGATGCCGCCGCCGACGATCAGGCCATCGACCTTCTCGGACAGGGCCTTGAGGATGGTCAGCTTGGTCGAGACCTTGGAGCCGGCGACGATGGCCACCAGGGGGCGCTTGGGCGCGCTCAGGGCCTGGCTGATGGCGTCGATCTCGGCGGCCAGCAGCGGGCCGGCACAGGCGATCTTGGCGAACTGGGCGATGCCGTAGGTCGTGCCCTCGGCGCGGTGGGCGGTGCCGAAGGCGTCGTTGACGTAGATGTCGCACAGAGCGGCCATCTTCTTGGCCAGCTCTTCGTTGTTCTTCTTCTCGCCCTTGTTGACGCGGCAGTTTTCCAGCAGCACCAGCTCGCCGGGCTTCACTTCCACGCCGTCCACCCAGTTGGCCACCAGCTTGACCTCGCGGCCCATCAGTTCACCCATGCGCTGGGCCACCGGGGCCAGGGAGTCTTCGGGCTTGAACTCGCCCTCGGTCGGGCGACCCAGGTGGGACGTGACCATCACGGCTGCGCCGGCCTTCAGGGCTTGCTCGATGCAGGGGATGGAGGCGCGGATGCGGGTGTCTTCGGTGATGTGGCCGGCATCGTCCTGCGGCACATTCAGGTCGGCGCGGATGAAGACGCGTTGGCCGGCAACTTTGCCAGCGGCGATCAGGTCGGTGAAACGGATCACGTTCATGGGGTGAGCTCAGGGCTAGTTTGGAATTCGGGGCGCGGCGGGTCGAGCGCCCCGGCCGTGCAATGCCCGCTAGCTTACCAAGCCCGCTGCCGCACCCGGAAACCAAGCGGTTTCACCAACCCAGGCCGATGCGCAGGGCCAGCATCACCGCCGTGCCGCAGACGATGGTGCCGAGGATGCCGCGCTTCCAGAAGAAGTAGGCGGTGCCGGCCGCCGTGGCGTAGAGCCGGGCGTCTTGCCAGGTGCTGATCAGCTGGCCCTGGGTCATGACGATCTCGGGCACGATCACGGCGGCCAGTGCGGCGATGGGGGCATAGCGCAGGCCCGTCTTGGCCCAATCGGGCATGGGCAGCTCTTTCTTAGGAATCATGAAAAAGCCACGGGTCAGCAGCGTGATCACGCCCATGCCGAGGATGGCGAGGGCAACAAGCCAGTCGTTCATCGTCGTCTCCATCACTCACGCACCTCACGCGCCGCCTCGCCCGACGTGGGGGACCAATGCTCCATCAGCAGCCCGGCCGTCACCGCCACGGCGATGGCCACCATGATGTTCAGGCGCAGCGGCAAGGCATAGGCCGCCACCGCGGCGCAGCCGGCCAGGGCCGCCGAGACCCAGGTCTTGCGGTCCTTGAGCAAGGTGTAGGACAGGCCCAGCAGCGCCAGCACACCCGCGAAACCCAGGCCCCACTGCGTGGGCACATGGTTGGCCAGCAAGATGCCGGCGATGGACGGGATCTGCCAGGCCGCCCAGTTCAAACACACCCCGCCCCAAAAGTAGGGCGCTTGATCGGGGTGCGGCTTGGCCTCGGGAAAGCGCTTGAGGAAGGCGACGTAGTTGAGATCGGCCGCGAAGTAAGCAATATGCAGGCGCTGAAGCAGCGGCAGGTGGCCGAAGTACATGCGCCACTGCACGCTGAAGATGATGAAGCGCAGGTTGACGCAAAAGGCCGTGGCCCAGATCACCCAGATGGGCGCACCGCTGGCGATCAGGGGCAAAGCCGCCAGCTGCGAGCTGCCGGCAAACACCACCAGACTCATCAAGAGCGCCAATCCGACCGAAAGGCCGCTCTTGATCATGGCCACACCGGTCACCAGGCCCCAGGCCGAGATGCCCAGGGTGATGCCCGCCATCTCACGCGCGCCGCGCCGGAATTCAGGGTGGCGGCACTGCGCCTTCAAGGTTTGAAGCATGCGCCATTGTCGCGGCCCGAGCGCGCGGCCGCTGTCGCGGGGAGATCACGCCAGCACCGCCCGGGGCGATCCTGCGACCGCCCGGCTGCCAGCAGGGCAGCTCAGTGGCCGCTCAGTTGCCGCTCAGTTGCCGTTTAAGCGGCGCACGCGGCCGCTGCCCGCCATGGAGGTGCTGAGCTCGGGCGAGCCCACATAGCCCACATCGCCAGAACCTGCGATAGACACCTTGAGCGTCTTGCTGGCATTGACTTCGGCATCGCCGCTGCCCGCGATCGAGACCTTGACCTCTTCGGCCAGCAGGCCGCGCGCGCGCACGTCGCCCGATCCCGCGATCGACAGGCTCAGGCTGCCCGATCGGCCGTTGGCCGTGACCGTGCCGCTGCCAGCCACCTTGACGCCCAGGCGCTCGCTGCTGAGGTCGACGAAGAGCACATCGCCCGAGCCGGCCACGCTGGCCTCCACCTCGCCCGTCTTCATGGCCTCGACCCGCACATCGCCCGAGCCGGCGACCGAGATGCTGCGCAGCTGCGCCATGTCGAGAACGATTTCGGGGTTGACCGTGCCCTGCACATCAAAGCCGCGCTTGGGGCCGATTTCGAGCGTGCGGCCGCCCTTCTTGCCCTCGACGATGCGGGTCTCGATATAGCTCTGCAGATTGCGGTCGGTCTTGACCTCGACCCGGCTCTGCGCGCCCTGGCGCACCAGGAGCTTGAAGCCACCAGCCAGGCTGACGCTGTCGAAATTGCCCAGATCGCGGACTTCGCTGCTGACATCGCCCGTGCCCTTGATGCGTTCGGAGCCGCCCCAGCTCCAGGCCTGGCTGCCGACCGAAGTCAGGCTGAGGGCGGTCAGGGCGGTGACGGCAGCGAGAGAGAACAGGCGGCGTTGCAACATGATGGTCAGGCTCCGAGAGAAGATGAGGTGCATGCATCTTCGGCGGGACACCGGACCTCGCCCAGTGCGATTCGACCAACTGCAGGTGCGGCAGCATCAAATGCCAAAAGTACGGCGCCACATGAAGCCAAGGCATGAAAAAGCCGCGGCAGCACGGGGCTGCAGCGGCCGGGGGCTCACGCAGGGGTGGCAGCGTGGGCGATCAATGCGCCTTGGCCTTGCTCGCCTTGGCGCCGTCTTTCCCGCCCTCTTTGCCACCGTCCTTCTCGGCGCTGGCCTTGGCTTCGGCCGCCGCAGCGGCTTTCTCTTCCAGCGCCAGGGCCTCGGGGCTGCCCGGCTTGGGCGGCCGCGGCACGATCGGGGCCACGCCTTCGAGCTTGTTCTCGCGCATGTACTCGTCCATCTCCTTCCAACCATTGAAGACCGAGGCCTTGTGAGCCTTGGGGTTCAAGGTGTAGCAGTCTTCGATGGCGCGCATGGCATGGCGGCAGGCGCTGCCGATGGCTTTGCCCTCGGCTTCCTTGGCGGCCATGACCTTGGCCGGGTCCTCGATGCCCAGCTGCTCACAGCCGGCCAGGACCAGCAGGCTGGCCAGCAAAGGCAGGGTCAGGAGGGCGCGACGAGGCGCGGTCGAAGGAGGCTTCATGTCATCAGTATCGGCCAGCCACGGGTCAGCTTGAGCGCCGCGTTTGCATACGACAAGGGGCGTAGCCTCAGCGCCCCTGCGCCATGGCCATCAGCCGCGCCACCCGCTCCTCAGTGGCCGGATGGGTGCTGAACAGACCGGCCAAACCACCGCCGGAAAGCGGGTTCATGATCATCATCTGCGCCGTCTCGGGGTGGCGCTCGGCCGCTTCCATCGGCAGGCCTTGGGCAAAGCGATGGATCTTGTTCAAGGCCGAGGCCAGGGCCTGCGGGTCGCCGGAAATCTCGGCGCCGCCGCGGTCCGCCTCGAACTCACGGGCTCGGCTGATGGCCATCTGGATCAGGCCGGCCGCAATCGGTGCCAGGATCGACACCAGCAGGCCGACCAGCGGATTGCTCTGCCGGCCCTCGCTGTCGCGGCCGCCGAAGAACATGGCGAAATTGGCCAGCATGGAGATCGCACCGGCCATGGTAGCGCTGATGGTGCTGATCAAAATGTCGCGGTGCTTCACATGGGCCAGCTCGTGCGCCATCACGCCGCGCAGCTCGCGCTCGGACAAGACCCGCAAGATGCCCGTGGTCGCCGCGACGGCGGCATGCTCGGGGTTGCGGCCGGTGGCAAAGGCGTTGGGCGCGTCCTCGTCAATCAAGTAGACGCGCGGCATGGGCAGCTGAGCACGCTGGGCCAGCTCGCGCACCATGCCGTAGAACTGCGGCGCCGAGGTCTCGTCCACCTCGCGCGCGCTGTACATCTTCAGCACCATCTGGTCAGAGAACCAGTAGCTGAAAAAGTTCATGCCCAGCGCCACCAGCAGCGCCAGCATCATGCCGGCCTGGCCACCGATCAGGCGCCCCAGGGCCATGAACAAGGCGGTGATGGCGGCCATCAGAATGGCGGTCTTCATCAGATTGAACATGGCAGCGGGCTCCTCGCGAGACTACGGTGGAAGCAGGCACATCGGGCCGAAAGGCCCGATTTCAAGCAGATTCAGAACCGACTCAGGCCGCGCTGCGCTCGAAACGCGCGCCCACGGCCACCGGCCGGGCCTGCAAAAAGGCCGCCGCCGGCAAGCGCTTGCCGCCGGCGCGCTGCAGCTCGGTCAGGCGCACGGCGCCCCGGCCGCAGGCGACGACGATGCCGGACTCATCCACCTGCAAGACCTGACCCTCGGCGGCAAGGCCGTCCCCGCGCTCGCAGACTTCGGCGCGCCAGATCTTGAGCAACTCGCCGTCCAGCTGTGACGCCCCGCCCGGAAACGGATCGAAGGCGCGCAGGCGCCGGGCAATCTGGGCCGCATCTTGCTGCCAATCGATCTGCGCCTCGGCCTTCTCGATCTTGTGGGCATAGCAAACACCCTCGGCCGGCTGGGGCGTGGCCGTCAAGCCGCCGCAAGCGCCCAGCTCCAGGGCCTCGACGATCATGCGGCCGCCCAGGGCCGCCAGCTTGTCGTGCAGGCGGGCTGTGCTGTCTTCCGGTGCGATGGGCAGGCGCTCGATCAAGAGCATGTCACCCGTGTCCAGGCCGGCATCCATCTGCATGATGGTGATGCCGGTTTCGGCGTCACCGGCCTCGATGGCACGGTGGATGGGCGCGGCACCGCGCCAACGCGGCAGCACCGAGCCGTGGATGTTGAGGCAGCCGCGCAGGCCGGTGCTGCGGCCGGCGCCGGGCAGATCCAGCACCCATTGCGGCAGGATCAGACCGTAGGCGGCGACCACCATCACATCGGCGCGGGCGTCCAGCAAGGCCTGGCGGGCCGCCTCGGCGTCCTCCGGGAACTTGCCATCCAGGCGCAAGCTGCGCGGCTGGGCGACCGGGATGCCATGCTGCAGCGCCAGCTGCTTGACGGCCGAAGCCTGCAGCTTCATGCCACGGCCAGCGGGCCGGTCGGGCTGGGTCAGCACGAGAGGCACGTCAAACCCGGCCGCGATCAGGGCCGCCAGGGCGGTGGCCGCAAACTCCGGCGTGCCCGCGAACACGACCCGTGGGCCGCCCGAACGCGAAGCCGACACAGCAGCGCCGGCCATCAGCGGCGGCGCCCTTCTTCTTCGCGGGCCTTCTTGACCAGCTTGGTCTTGATGCGCTCGCGCTTGAGCGGGCTCAGGTATTCGACGAAGACCTTGCCCATCAGGTGGTCCAGCTCATGCTGCACGCAGACGGCCAGCAGGCCCTCGGCCTTGAACTCGTAGCTCTGGCCCTCGCGGTTGAGCGCGCGCACGGTGACGCGGGAATGGCGCGGCACCTTGTCATAGATCTGCGGCACCGAGAGGCAGCCTTCTTCACCCTCGGTGAACTCGGCGCTGGTCTCGATGATTTCGGGGTTGATCAGCACGCGCGGCTCGTTGCGCTCTTCGGAGGTGTCGATCACCACCACGCGCTCGTGCACATCGACCTGGCTGGCGGCCAAACCCACGCCTTCAGCGGCATACATGGTTTCCAGCATGTCATCGACGAGCTGGCGGATGCGCTCATCTACCGCCGCGACCGGCTTGGCCACGGTGTGCAAACGAGGATCGGGGTAACGCAGAATGTTCAGTTTCGCCATGAGCTTGCGTGTGTGGACTCAGCACAACGCCTGTTTGTAAGAGCTTGCAAGAGGGCAAAAGCGCCCGCTTTGTTCGTTGCGACGCCCTGTTTTTGGGGGCAGAATCGTCGCGGCCTGGGGGGATTTTCGCTGAATTGGCGCCGCTGGTCCGAGGCCGCGGCAAAGCACCCCGTGCGATGGCTTGAAAAAAAGACCCCGAAGTCTGTCCAACCCACCCGCAGCCGGTCTGCGGTAGAGAGTGCTCGATGCCTGTTTGTGAATCGCTGATGTCCGCCCGGCCCGCCCAAAACACCGCCCTGTTTGTGAAGAACCTGCTGCTGGCGGCCAGCTTGTCGGCCCTCAGCCTGGGCGCCGCCGCGCAAACAAGCAGCCTGCCCATCACCGGACAACAACGCGCCACTGCCGACCGCGTGGCCCAGGCCGGCGTGCCGCTGAGCGAGCTGGCCGCCGACGCCCCCGACTCCCACACCGTCAAGGCCGGCGACACGCTCTGGGACATCTCCAAGCTGTTCCTCAAAAGCCCCTGGCGCTGGCCCGAGCTCTGGGGCATGAACCGCGACCAGATCAGCAACCCGCACCTGATCTATCCCGGCCAGGTGCTGGTCTTGGTCAAGGTGGACGGCCGTGCCCGCCTGCAACTGGCTCAGCCGGTGGGCAGCGGCACCAGCGGCGACACCGTCAAGCTCTCGCCGCGCGTGCGCAGCTCGGGCGTGGACGACGGCTCCATCAGCGCCATTGCCCTGAACCTGATCGAGCCCTTCCTCAACGACGCCGTGGTCTTCGACAGCGATGAGCTGGCCAAGGCGCCTCGCATCGTTGCCACGCCGGAAAGCCGCGTGCTGCTGACCCGCGGCGACCTGGCCTACGCCCGCGGCGACCTGAGCCAGGCCACCGACTACCGCGTGTTCCGCAACACCCGCCCGCTGCTGGACCCCAGCACCAAGGAACTGCTCGGTTATGAAGCGCCCTACCTCGGCACCGCCGAGCTGACCCGCCCCGGCCAGACCACGCAGCTGCCCGATGGCAAGAGCGAAATCGTGCCGGCCACCCTGACCATCAAGTCGGTGCGCCAGGAAATTGGCGTCGGCGACCGCCTGGCCCCGGTGCCACAGCGCAGCTTCTCGCGCTATGTGCCGCATGCGCCGGCCCAGCCCATGTCGGGCCAGATCGTCTCGATCTACGGCGATGGCCTGAATGCCGGCCAGAACCAGATCGTGGCCCTGAACCGAGGCGCCCGCGACGGCATGGAGCGCGGCCATGTGCTGGCCCTGTGGCAGCAAGGCCGGCGCATGGTGGACCGCAGTGGCGGCCAGCGCGAAGAGATCAAGCTGCCCGACGAGCGCCACGGCGTGCTCTTTGTGTTCCAGGTCTACGCCCGCGTGTCCTACGCCCTGATCATCTCGGTCAAGGACCCCGTCAAGGCCGGCGATCGTTTCACCCAGCCCTGAGGACGGCCACGCGGTCGCCAAGCCATGTGGGACCGCGATGAACTGGGCGCCTGGCTGCGCCTGCTGGAAAGCCCTGGCATCGGCCTCGACACCGCGCGCCGCCTGCTGCTGAGCCTGGGCTCGCCGCAAGCGGTGTTCGATCTGCCGGGTGCCGCCTGGCAGGACCTTCTGACCGCCAAGCAGCGCGAGAACTTAAGCCGCCCGCCCGAGCACCTGGACGCGGCACTGGACGGCACCTGGGCCTGGCTGCAGGCCGACCCCTCGCACCAGATTCTGCTGCTCGGCGATGCCGACTACCCGCCACAGCTGATGGCCACGGCCGACCCGCCGCTGCTGCTCTATCTGCAGGGCCGGCGCGAGCTGCTGCGCTCGCCTTGCCTGGCCGTGGTGGGCAGCCGCAACCCGACAGCGCAAGGCCGGGACAATGCCCGCGCCTTTGCCCGCGAACTGGCCCAGGCCGGCTTGTGCATCACCTCGGGCCTGGCCCTGGGCGTGGACGGCGCCGCGCATCAGGGCGCTTTGGCCGCCGGTGGCGCCACCATCGCGGTGATGGGGACCGGCTTTGACCAGATCTACCCGCGCCGGCACCAAGCGCTGGCCGCGCAGATCAGCGAGCAAGGCCTGATCCTGAGCGAGTACACCTGGGGCATGCCGGGCCTGGCCAGCAACTTCCCGCGCCGCAACCGCCTGATCGCTGGCCTGAGCCTGGGCACCTTGGTGGTGGAAGCCGCCCTGCCCTCGGGTTCGCTGATCACGGCCCGGCTGGCCAGCGAGGCGGGCCGCGAGGTGTTCGCCATCCCGGGCTCGATTCACTCACCCATGAGCCGAGGCTGCCACGCCTTGATCCGCCAGGGCGCCAAGCTGGTGGAAACCGCCCAGGACGTGCTGGAAGAGCTGCCGCCCGGCAGTTGGCCGGGCAGCCCGGTGGCGACCAGCAGCAGCCAGGCTTCAGCGCCCGCCGAGGCGCTGGATTGCAGCCCGGCCCAGCGCCAGGTCCTGGAGCTGATGGGCTTCGACCCCATCGGCCTCGATGCCCTGCAGGCACGCGGCGGCTGGCCAGTGGCCGAGCTCAGTGCTCACCTGCTGGAACTGGAGCTCAACGGCGCGATCGGCCGCCTGCCGGGGCAGCAATTCCAGCGCCGCGGCGGGGCTTGAGGCCGGCGCGCCGCCTTCGCTCGGAAACGCAGTTTGGGGTCTTGAGACGGGCTTTTCCGGCCTGTTTGGCCGGTTTCTCGCCCCATTCCGTCGGAGGCCCTGGGTTATAGTCAGCCCATGTTTGACGTCCTGGTCTACCTCTACGAAACCTACTGGCGGCCGGACGCCTGCCCGGATCATGCCCAGCTGACTCGCAAATTGTCGGCCGTGGGCTTTGAGACGGACGAAATCCAGGAAGCCCTGTCCTGGCTGGATGGCTTGGCCAGCGCGGCCACCTCCTTCCAGGGCCAGCAAGGCGTCGACAGTCTGCGTGTGTACTCCACCGCCGAGCTGGACCACCTGGGCGAGCCCTCGGTCGGCTTCATCACCTTCCTCGCCTCGGCCGGCGTGCTGCGCCCGCCCATGCGTGAGATGGTGATCGACCGCGCCATGGCCATCTCCGGTGGCCCCATGGACCTCGAAGACCTGAAGATCATCGTGCTGATGGTGTTCTGGAGCCTGGGCGAAGAGCCCGACGCGCTGATCCTGGACGAACTCTTCGTCGCCCCGGAAGACCGGCTGATCCACTAGGCCTGCCGCGCAATGCGGCGCGCATAAACGACAAGGGCTGCTGAGGCAGCCCTTTTGTTTGCCCGCTTTTGCCGGCCTTCGCGTCTGCTCAGTTCAGCAGACGCGAGGGATCGACATCCAGCTTGGCCAAGGCATTGCGTGTCGCGCGCACGGTCAGGGCCTCGTCCTGCGCCGGGCGCAGCAGGCCGGCCTGCAGGAACGCCGCCAGGCGGTTGAGCGGGAACAGCACGCCACGGCCGGTCGGCGTGACGAACAGCGTCATGTGGCGGCGGTTGCCACGCCAGGCCAGCTGCACCGCTTCATTGCGGCCGCGGTAGTCCAACATGAACCAGCCACCAACCTGCAACTCACGGGCCCAGGCCAGCATGGCCGGGGTCGGCGCCGAGCCACCTTCGGCCACCACCTCCATGCCCTCGGCCTCGTGGCCGGACAGGTCGCGCACCAGCAACTCGCTGATGTCGGACTCCTCGCCGTCCTCGGGCAGCATGGTTTCCAGCGTTTCCAGCTGGTCCATCAGCTCGTCCAGGCGCTCACGCGGGATGGCGGCGGTCTTGGCGGTGAAGGCCGCGGCCAGGGCATTGTTCAGGCCGCGGATGTGCTCGTCCTGCTTGTCCACGGACAAACCGGCCTGGCCCATGCCGTCGCGCAGGGTCTTGAGCAGGGGCGGCAGGCGGCGGATCACCTCGGCACGCTCCTCGCGCGAGACCTTGGCGCTGGCCGACCAGATCAGATCGGCCGCCGCGCGCTTCATCTGCTTGGTGTTGTCGGACTGAGCGCCGGTGCGCACCGCGGTCACAGCCAACACATCGGCCCAAATGTGGAACAGGAACTCGCGCACGCCGTCCTGCACCGGCACCTCGTTGAGCATCTTGCGCAGCTCGATGGTGTACTGGATGGCCAGGGTCTCGCGCTGCTCGACCTGCTGGGCCAGGGACACGCCGTGGCGGGTGGTCTGGTTCTCGTTCTTGAAGTAGTTGTCGAGGAACTTCTCGAACTCGGTCAGCACGGTCTGGAAGACACGGCGGCCGGTGTCCGGGTAGGCCTCGACCACCTGCACCACGCGCTTGATCTCGCGCTCCAGCGGATCGCCCGCGGCGCCACTGGTGCCGGTATTGCCACTGAAGCCCATGACGCAGGCGCCCATGCGGTCGATCAGCTGGCGCGCCGGGTGGTCGGTGGTGGCGAAGAAATCAGGCTCGCTGACGGCGACGCGCAGCACCGGCATCTGCAGGCGAGCGAACCACACCCGCACAGAGGCCGGAATATGCTCTTCCATCAGGATGCTCTGGAACATCATGGCCACCAGCTCGATGGTGGCGCGCTCGGCCGGCGTGTCGGCGGCCTGCTTGAGCACCGACTTGAAAGCCTGGTTGCGGGTCTTGATCTCTTCCAGCAGCTGCGGCGCCGCCACGGGCTGGCCGTCGGAATGGACGGACTCGCGCTGCAGGGATTCCTGCGCATGCTTGATGGCCGCGCTCAAACGCGGCGCTGCCGGCCGCGAGGGCGGGAAGGGTTGGGCCTCGACCTGAGTCGGCGCCATGGCCGGATCAGAAACACGGGTGGCCGCGCCGGACTGGCTGGCCGAGGCTGCCCCAGCCGGCGCCCCGGACTGCAGCGCCGCGGCCGCACCCATGCGGGTGGCGCCCATGCGCGTGGCTGAGGACTCAGCCATGGCGGTGGCGCTGAAAGCCGGCACCTGGCGACCGACGATTTTCTGCAGCAGTTGCAAGACCTCTTCGGCCTGGCTGCTGGCGGGGCTGCGCACCGGCGCTTGGCTGGCTTCGGGCAGGCCCGAGGAGCCGCGAATCTGCGGCGTTCGCGCGGCCGCACCGAACTGGGTGCCACCGTAGGGCACACCGGCGCCGGGCACATAGGCTGTGGCGGCGGGCACCGGGCTGTTGTCGGCGCTGCGGCGAATGAAGGGGCGCAGGTCCACCTCGGGCAAGACCTGCTGCGAAACCAGCCAGCGGTTGGTCTCGTGATAACACTCAACCAAGAGCTGGGAAAACTCCTCGTGCAAGGTGCTGCGCAGCATCTGCCAGTCGGAGGTGGCCAGGCCGCTGCGCATCCAGGCATCCATCACCAGCTTGGCAACAACATTGGCGCGCAGCAAATCCTGCGCGGGCAGATCGTCCTGCTTCTCCAGCACCTGCATGCGGGTGCGCAGATCGGTGAACTCCCAGGTCGCCTTGTCCATCATGGCCAGGGCGAGGCGGGAGCTGGTGATCTCGCGCTCGATGGTGTCGTCGTCGACCAGGGACATGGCCGGCGGAGCTGCCGCCACTGAGGACGCGGCCGAAGAGGCCGACGTGGCGGGGGCATCGATGATGCCGTAGACCGCTGCATGGCGCAGGCCGCTGATCACGCCCGACACCCAGGCAGGGCCGTGGCGGTTCCAGGACTGCACGCCGTCACGTCGCGCCACCATCACCGCGTATTCGGCAGTCTGAAGCAGCAGCTGGGCGGCAGCCTCGTTGAGCACCTTGCCGAGGGCCGAGATGCCGCGCACCAGGGACTCGATATAGATGCGCCGCGCCTGAGAGGCCAAGGCCTGATTGCGGGCGGCTGCGCTCATGAGAATTCGTGGATCATGCTGAGTGGTTTTCGGCCACTCTACACCACGGCTCCGGCGTTTGGATCGTCCGGATCTTCCTTGTTGATGGGCGTCTTCACCAGATCTTCGCGCTTGACACCAAGCCACATGGCGATCGCCGCAGCCACGAAGACCGAGGAGTAGATGCCGAACAAGATGCCGATGGTCAGCGCCACCGCGAAGTAATGCAGGGTCGGGCCGCCGAAGATCAGCATGGACAGCACCATCAGCTGGGTCGAGCCGTGGGTGATGATGGTGCGGCTCATGGTGCTGGTGATGGCGTGGTCGATGACCTCGTGCGTGTTCATCTTGCGGAATTTGCGGAAGGCTTCGCGCACCCGGTCGAAAATCACCACCGACTCGTTCACCGAGTAGCCCAGCACGGCCAGGATGGCGGCCAGCACGGCCAACGAGAACTCCCACTGGAAGTAGGCGAAGAAGCCCAGGATGATGACCACGTCGTGCAGGTTGGCGATGATGCCGGCCACGGCGAACTTCCATTCGAAGCGGAAGGCCAGGTAGATCATGATGCCGATCACGGTCATGCCCAGGGCCAGGCCTGCGTCATGCGCCAGCTCTTCACCGACGGCCGGACCGACCACTTCGCTGCGCGAGAGCTTCACCGGCTCGGCGCCGGCTTCGGTCAGGCAGACCTGCTTGCTGATGGCTTCGCCCTTTTCGCTGACAGTCTGGCGCTGGCTGATGGTGCCGGACTCGGCCTTGCACAGCTCGGCAAACACACGGCCGACCAGCTCGGTCTGCTTGATGTCGCCCCGCACGGGCAGGCGCAGCATCACGTCATGCGAGCTGCCGAAGGGCTGCACGGTGACTTCACCGAGGTTCAGCTGCTCGACCACGTGGCGGGTCTTGTTGATCTCGGCCGTCTTGGCGTACTCGATCTCCATCACGGTGCCACCAGTGAATTCGATCGAGAAGTTCAGGCTGCGCGTGACCAGAAAGAACACGGCCGCGGCAAAGGTCAGAAAGGAGATGACGTTGAAGATCAACGCATGCTTCATCAGCGGGAGATCCCGCTTGATACGGAACAGTTCCATGATTCGAGGCTTTCTTGGTCTCAGGCCTTGGCCACGGGTTGCGAGTCGGTGTCGCTGGCAGAGGCGGCATCGGTGCTGCCTTCAGGCTTCCAGATCTGACCGATGGACAGGGACTTGAGCTTCTTCTGACGGCCGTACCAGAGGTTGACCAGAGCGCGCGAGAACACCACCGACGAGAACATCGAGGTCAGGATGCCCAAGCAGTGCACGATGGCGAAGCCCTTCACCGGGCCCGAACCGAAGGCCAGCAAGGCCACACCGGCGATCAGGGTGGTGACGTTGGAGTCCAGAATCGTGGCAAAGGCCCGCTCGTAACCGACACTGATGGCCGCCTGCGGCGCCATGCCAGCCCGCAGCTCTTCACGGATGCGCTCGTTGATCAGCACGTTGGAGTCGATGGCCATGCCCAGTACCAGGGCGATGGCGGCGATGCCCGGCAGGGACAGGGTCGCCTGCATCATGGACAGCACGGCCAAAAGCAGCAGCAGGTTGAAACCCAAAGCCAGGGACGAGAACATGCCGAACAGCATGTAGTAGATGCACATGAACACGGCCACGGCGACAAAGCCCCAGGTCACGCTGGCAATGCCCTTGGCGATGTTCTCGGCACCCAGGCTCGGGCCGATGGTCTTCTCTTCGATGATTTCCATCGGCGCGGCCAGCGAACCGGCACGCAGCAGCAGGGCGGTGTCGTTGGCTTCCTGGGTGTTCATCGAACCGGTGATCTGGAAGCGGTTGCCCAGCTCGCCCTGAATCACCGGTGCGGTCACAACCTCGCCCTTGCCCTTTTCGAACAAGATGATGGCCATGCGCTTGCCGATGTTCTCGCGCGAGATGTCCTTCATGATGCGGGCGCCCTTGGCGTCCACGGTCAGGCTCACGGCGGGGCGCTGCTTGTCGTCGAAGGTGGTCTGGGCGTCGATCAGGCTTTCACCGGTCAGCACCACCTGGCGCTTGACGATGATGGGGCCGAAGCCGCGATCGATGAAGCGCTCGGTGCCGAAGGGCACCGGGCCGGAGCCCGCCAGGGCCGCCTGCGCCTCGGCGCTGTCGTCCACCATGCGCAGTTCCAGCGTGGCGGTGCGGCCGATGATGTCCTTGGCCTTGGCGGTGTCCTGCACACCGGGCAACTGCACGACCACGCGGTCCAGGCCCTGCTTCTGGATCACCGGCTCGGACACACCGAGTTCATTGACCCGGTTGTGCAGCGTGGTGATGTTCTGCTGCAGCGCAGCTTCCTGCACGGCCACCTGGGACTTAGGCTTGAGGGTGCCGACCAGGCGCAAGTCCAGGCCTTCGGTCACGGGTTGCCACAGAACATCGGGCAGTTGATCGTTCAGCACGGTCTGCGCCTGCTGGCGCACGGCTTCCTCGCGGAAATTGACGTTGACCGCATTGCCATCGCGGCTGATGCCGGCGTGGCGGATATTCTTCTCGCGCAGCATGGTGCGCACATCGCCGGTCAGGCTCTCGGCCTTCTTGGTCAGGGCCGACTTCATGTCGACCTGCATCAGGAAGTGCACGCCACCACGCAGGTCCAGACCCAGGTACATGGGGTTGGCATGCAGGGCGGTCAGCCAGCGCGGCGAGCGCGACAGCAGGTTGAGCGCGACGATGTAGCTCGGGTCACTGGGGTCGGCGTTCAGCGCCTTGCTGATCGCGTCCTTGGCCTTGACCTGGGTGTCAAGGTCGGCAAAGCGGGCCTTGACGGAGTTGCCTTCGAACTGAACATAGTCCGGCTTGATCTGCGCATCGCTGAGCGCCTTTTCGACCCGGGCGGCCACGGCGGAGTCCACCTTGACGGTGACCTTGCCGCTGGACACCTGCACGGCAGGCGCTTCACCGAAGAAATTCGGCAGCGTGTAGATGAAGCCGATCAGCAGCGCGACAACAAGGATCGCGTACTTCCACAGCGGATAACGGTTCATGAAGGCTTCCTCTCAGGCCCAGGCACCGGGGCTGCCGCCTCGAAACATCAAGGCAGTGCCGGCGGTGCCGGGTGAGCCCGCCGCACGCGGCGGCAGGCTGGCTAGTCCAGTGGCGCCGCCTCCCTCTGCGGAGCGGGCCGACCGGTGTTCTTGGAATGGCTTACTTGATGGTGCCCTTGGGCAGCACTTGCACCACAGCGCCGCGCTGCACTTGCAGTTCCACACCGTTGGCGACTTCCAGGCTCAGATAGCTCTCGCCCACCTTGCTGATCTTGCCCAGCAGACCGCCGGAGGTGATGACTTCGTCACCCTTGGCGATGGCGTCGATCATGGCCTTGTGCTCCTTCTGGCGCTTCATCTGCGGACGAATCATCACGAAATAGAGCACCACAAACATCAGCACCAGAGGCAGCATGCTCAGCAGGCTGGACTCCGTACCGGTGGCAGCAGCGGGCGCAGCCTGGGCGAAAGCATTGGAGATGAACACGAGGAAATTCCCTTTGGAGATGGGGTGAGGCTGAGCGGCCCGGGACGAGTTCCGGAGGAACACACCCAGGGCCAGGGCGGCATCAAATGAACGGCGGATTGTATGCGCCGAGACCCGGGCCGCCGCCCAGGCCAACCCGCAGACCGGCACGGTTTGGCCCGGACGAGGGGCCGGCCGGTTTCGGCGCACACAGGCCACACGCGCATGCAGGCCCTCATCTGGGGTTGCGGCGGCTTGACGGCAAGCCCTTCTATAAATATATTTACAGAATACCAACGGAGCTCACCATGTCGACCCACACCGCCCCCATTCCCAGCGCCCGCGCCGATCTGCCCCGCTGGGCCGGCGTTTTTCCCGCCGTCACCACCAAGTTCAAGGCCAACGAAGACCTGGACATCGCCGAGATGGAGCGCCATTTCGACTTCCAGATCCAGAACGGCGTGCACGGCCTGGTCACCGGCGGTTCGCTCGGCGAAGCCAGCACGCTGACGCTGGAGGAAAAGCTCGAGGTCGCCGCCACCGCCCTGCGTGTTTCGGCCGGTCGCGTGCCGGTGCTGGCCAATGTGTCGGAAACCAGCACCCGCAACGCCATCCGCTATGTCGAAGCCGCCGCCAAGCTGGGCGTGCAGGGCCTGATGCTGATGCCGGCCGTGCTCTACCCGGCCGACACGCGCGAGGCCATGGCCAATGTGCGCACCATTGCCCAGGCCGCCCAGTTGCCCATCATGATCTACAACAACCCGGTGTCCTACCGCGTGGATCTCAAGCCCGAGGACATGGTGGAGTTGGCCGATTGCGAGTGGCTGGTGGCCATCAAGGAATCGACCGACAACATCCGCCGCGTCACCGACCTGCGCAATGCCCTGGGCACCCGCTACCAGCTCTTCATCGGCGTGGACGACCTGAGCTTCGAAGCCCTGGCCCTGGGCTGCGAAGGCCTGCTGGCTGGTTTGTGCGATGCCTTCCCGGCAGAAACCGTGGCGCTGTACAAGCTGATGCAGGCCAAGCGCTATGACGAAGCGCTGAAGATCTACCAGTGGTTCATGCCCCTGCTGCACCTCGATGTCAGCGCCAAGCTGGTGCAAAACATCAAGCTGGCCGAGGCCATGGCCGGCGTTGGCAACGAGCACGTGCGCCGCCCGCGCCTGCCCCTGGTCGGCGCCGAGCGCGAACGCGTGGCCACCATCATCCAGCGCGGCCTGGACACCCGGCCCGATCTGAGCAACCTGTTCTGATTGCCCGAGCAGGCCCGGGGCCTGCGATGATGCGCCCATGAAAAGCAGCCGAACTCAGGACTCCAGCCTCATCAGCTCAGCCGCCGCCACCGCGGCGGACGGCGAGCCCGACAAGCGCCGCTATGCCGACCAGGCCTACGACGCACTGGAGTCCATGATCGCCACCCTGGAGTTGCGTCCGGGCGCACCCATCGTCGAGGCCGAGTTGATCGAGCGCACCGGCCTGGGCCGCACGCCCACCCGCGAGGCCTTGATGCGCCTGGTGGCCAGCGGCCTGATCGTGCAGCAGCCGCGCCGCGGCCTGCTGGTCAGCGACATCCGCCTGGCCGAGCATCTGGATCTGATCGAGGCGCGGCGCGTGCTGGAGCGGCTGATCGCGACCTCCGCCGCGCGCCGTGCCACACCGCAGCAGCGCCAGGATCTGCTGCACTGCGCGAGCCAGATGATCAAGGCCAGCCAGGCCGGCGATCTAGCGGCTTACATGGCGGCCGACCAGGCGCTGGACCATGTGGCGCATGCGGCCTGCCGCAACCCATTCGCGGTGGCGGCCGTCGTGCCCATGATCATCCAGTGCCGGCGCTTCTGGTACGCCTACCAGCACCAAGGCGATATGAGCGAAGGCTCGCGCTGCCACCTGGTGCTGGCCGAGGCCATCGCGGCCGGCGAGTCTGAGCGCGCCAGCGCCGCGGCCGATGGCTTGATGGACTATCTGCGCAGCTTTGCCAGCGCCGTCATCGCCTGACATCTTTTTCAGTCATCTTCACGCCATGCGCATCATCGATTCCCACACCGGCGGCGAGCCGACCCGCATCCTGATTGACGGCGGCCCCGAACTGGGCCGCGGCAGCATGGCGGAGCGACTGGCGCAACTGCGAGAACAGCACGACGCCTGGCGCAGCGCCATCGTCAACGAGCCGCGCGGCTCGGACGTGCTGGTCGGCGCCCTGCTGTGCGAGCCACAAGACCCGACTTGCAGTGCGGGCGTGATCTTCTTCAACAACGTCGGCTACCTCGGCATGTGCGGCCACGGCACCATCGGCCTGATCGCCACGCTGGCCTATCTCAGGCGCATCCAGCCGGGCGAGCACCGCATCGAAACGCCGGTGGGCACGGTCAGCGCCACCCTGCTCACCGACGGCAGTGTCACCGTCGCCAATGTGCCGGCCTACCGCTGGGCTCGCCAGATTCCCGTGGACGTGCCCGGCCATGGCCGCGTCCACGGCGATGTGGCCTGGGGCGGCAACTGGTTCTTCCTCTGCGATGACCATGGCCTGGACCTGCGCCTGAGCGAGGTCGAAGCCCTGACCGATCTGTCCTGGCGCATCCGCCAGGCCTTGCAGGCCCAGGGCATCACTGGCGAAGGCGGCCAGGAGATCGACCACATCGAACTGATCGGGCCGGCCCGAAACCCAGCCCACCAGGGCCGCAACTTCGTGCTCTGCCCCGGCAAAGCCTACGACCGGTCCCCCTGCGGCACCGGCACCAGCGCCAAGATCGCCTGCCTGGCGGCCGACGGCAAGCTGGCGCCCGGGCAAGCCTGGGTGCAGGAAAGTGTGATCGGCAGCCATTTCACGGCGAGCTACCAGGCCGCAGAGGACGGCCGCGTGCTTCCGCACATCCACGGCCAGGCGTTTGTCATCCTCGATGCAAACCTGGTCTTCCAGCCCGGCGACCCCTTCGCCTGGGGCATCCGGGACGAAAGCCAGACCCTCGGCGCCAGCACCGGCTGATGGCCGCCAGCCCTCTACCCACGCGCCGCCATGCCGATGTGATCGTCATCGGCGGCGGCATCATCGGCGCCGCCTGCGCCCGCGAGTACGCACGCCAGGGCCTGACCGTGGCCGTGGTCGAGCCGGGCCCGATCGGCGGTGGCGCCACGGCGGCATCGATGGGCCATCTGCTCACCGTCGATGCCCTGGACCCGGCCGATCAAACCGAATCGGATTTCAGCCGCCGCAGCCTGCAGCTCTGGCAAGACTGGCTGCAAGCCCAGGAGGCGCACCGCGAGCTGGCCGAGTACAGCCGCTGCGGCACGCTCTGGCTGGCCGCAGACGCCGAGGAGCTGGCCTTGGCCGAGCGCAAGTGCGCCTGGTTTGGCAGCCAGGGCCTGGCGGCGGAGATGCTCAAACCTGAGGCCTTGTTCGACGCCGAGCCCCTGCTGCGCCGCGACCTTTGCGGCGCCCTGCGTGCGCCCGACGACGGCCGGGTCTACCCACCGCGCGTGGCGGCACGCTGGCTGCAGGAGGCTCAGGCCAAGGTCTTCCGCGCCCGGGCTGTCGGTTTTGATGGCGCCTCGGTGCGCCTGGACGACGGGCGCGAACTCTGGGGCGCCATGACCGTGATCTGCACCGGCCTGGCCGCGCAGCAGCATCTGCCCGCCGGCTGGCTGCTGCCCAAGAAAGGCCATCTGGCCATCACCCAGCGCCACCCCGGCCGGGTGCAGCACCAGTTGGTCGAGCTGGGTTACTTGAAGCGCGCCCATCTGGTGGACCAGGACACGGTGTCCTTCAATCTGCAACCGAGGCCGGGCGGACAGCTGCTGATCGGCTCCTCGCGCCAGATCGGCCGCGAGGATCGCGAGCTGGACCCCGCGCTGCTGAAGCAGATGCTGCGCCAGGCGCTGCACTACATGCCGGGCCTGGGCGAGCTAAGCCTGCTGCGCTGCTGGACCGGCGTGCGCCCTGCCAGCGGCGACGGCCAGCCCCTGATCGGCGCTCACCCCTTCTTACGCCGCTGCTGGTTGGCCACGGGACATGAGGGCCTGGGCATCACCACGGCCCTGGCCACGGCCGAGCTGCTGGTGCAGCTGAGCCTGGGCCAGCCCTGCAGCCTGGACCCCAGCCCCTTCCGACCCGAACGTTTCAGCGAAAGCCAGCATGTCGTTGCCCCCGCCTGAGCTCCAGGTTTTCATCAACGGCCGGGCCCTGCAGGTGCCGGCCTATTGCAATGTGGCCGCGGCCCTGCAGCGCGCGGGCTTGGCCCACAGCCGCCACTCCGAGACCGGGCAGCCACGCGCCGCGTTCTGCGGCATGGGCCAATGCCAGGAATGCCGGGTTCGCATCGACGGCCATGATCATCGACTGGCCTGCATGACCTTGGTGGCCGACGGCATGCAGATCGAGACGCAGACATGAGCAGCACATCGCAGCGTGAGGCTCAGCGCTTGCAGGCCGATGTCATCATCGTCGGCGCTGGGCCGGCAGGCATCGCCGCCCTGCTGCCTTTGCTGGCGGCGGGCCGGCGTGTGATCTGGGTGGAGCAATCGGCGCAGGCCGGCGGCCAGATCTGGCGAGCGGGCCTGCCTGCCCACTGGTGCACTCAGGTCGACGAGGCCTTGAACCACGCTTTGCTGCAATGCTGCTTCGGCCACGCGGTGATCGATGCGCACATTGAAGCGACCGATCAGGCCGTGTGCCTGCGGCTGTACCAGCCGGCGCACCCAATCCGAGTGTCGGTCCAGGTGCAAGCGCCCCAGTTGCTGCTGGCCACCGGCGGCCGCGAGCGTTTTCTGCCCTTTCCGGGCTGGACCTTGCCTGGCATCACCGGGGCTGGCGGCTTGCAAGCCCTGGTCAAGCAAGGCTGGCCCATCGAAGGCCGACGCGTGGTGCTGGCCGGCAGCGGCCCCTTGCTGCTGGCCGCGGCAGACACGGTGCGACAGGCCGGCGGGCAGATCCTGCTGATTGCAGAACAAGCCTCGCGCGCCAGCCTGCTTCGCTTTGCGGCTGGCTTGCCCGCGACCAAGGCGGCGCAGGCGGCCGGCTTGGCATGGCGGCTGCGCGGCATTCCCTACCGCAGCGGCACCTGGGTGCAAAGCGCGAGCGGCGATGGTCGGCTGCAAAGCATTCAGCTGAGCACGGGGCGCGCGACTTGGGCCCTGGACTGCGATGCGCTGGGCCTGGGCTTCGGGCTCTTGCCCAACACCGAGCTGGCCCAGATGCTGGGCTGCCAGCTCACGGATGACGGCGCAATTGCCGTCGACGCCGGCATGGCCACCAACCGGCCCGGCGTCTATGCCGCCGGGGAATGCACAGGCATGGGTGGCGTGGACAAGTCAGTGGCGGAAGGCACGCTGGCCGCCCAGTCCATGCTCGGCCGCGCCGGTGCCAGCCGTCCAAGAAAGGGCGCTCTGAAGTTCGCCGACCATTTGCAGCGCCACTTCTCCTTGCGCCCTGACGTGCTGAAGCTGGCCACCACCAGCACCACCGTCTGCCGCTGCGAGGACGTCAGCCTGGGACAACTCAAGGCTCACAGCGACTGGCGCGAAGCCAAACTGCAGACCCGCTGCGGCATGGGCGCATGCCAGGGCCGCATCTGCGGGCCGATTTGCGAAAGCCTGCTGGGCTGGCCCGCACAACAGAACCGCGGCATGCGCAAGCCGCTGCAAGCTACACCCTTGCATCTGCTCGCTGAGGACTAACTCTTGTTGCGCTCGCTCAAGGCGCAAGCACACAGTTGCCGCAGACGAAAGTCCATAAAAAAAGCGACCCGAGGGTCGCTTTTTTGGCTTCGATCGAGAACGATCAGAAGTTGTGGCGGATACCAGCAGCCAGCGAGCTGAAGTCATTGGCGCTCTTCGCCTCGGTGCTGTCCACGGCGGTGTAGTAACCGTACAGCTTGGTGCGCTTGCTCAGGTTGTAGTTGTAAGCCAGGGTGTACTGCTTACCACCGTTCTTGCCGCCGTTGAAGGAGTAACCGCCGGCCTTGGTGCCGCCGATGTTCAGGTGGAACTCGGAAGCGCCCAGGGTGTACATGGCCGACACGCGAGCAATGGTGCGGCTGCCGTTCTTGGCGGCGCCGTTGTCTTCGCGCTGGACATAAGCGCCCAGAACGATGGCACCCAGCTCATACAGACCGCGGACAGCGAATTGCTTGTCGCTGCCTTGCTTGCTGAAACCAGCACCCAGGTGCAGAGGGCCTTGGTCGTAGTTGCCCGACAGGTCAAAACCACGCTTGTCCAACACGCCGTTCTTGTCGCGAGCACCTTCACCAGCATGAACAGCAAACTCACCCGAGAAGCCACCGACGGTGGGGGTGAAGTAGCCAATCTTGTTGGTGGTGGTGAAGCCAGCGCCGGAGTACAGCTTGTCTTCCGAAGAACCGGTGTCGTGGTTGTGGTTGCTGATGTAGTCAGCGGTGGCGAAGTAGGAGCCCGGGGTCCAACGGCCCAGACGCACGGCACCGAAAGCACCGCTCAGTTGCACGGAAGCTTCACGGCCCCAGAAGTCACCAGTGGCAGCACCGTTGTCCGAGTTCAGGCCGTGTTCCAGAGCGAAGCTGGCCTTCAGACCGCCGCCCAGGTCTTCTTGACCCTTGAAGCCCAGACGCGAAGCGTTGTTGGCCACGACGACCGAACGGTCACCGGCACCAACCTTTTGGCTTTCGACGGTGGTGTTGATACGGCCCCACAGGGTGACCGAGCTTTGAGCGAAAGCGGCGGGAGCGGCCAGAGCTGCGATAGCAGCCACGAGAGCGATCTTTTTCATCGTATGCCTTTTGTGAGTTGAGTGTGTGCTGGGCTTAGCCGCCCGGTCTTCTGCGCAATGTGACGGGAGTATAGAAGTGGCTCGGAGCGCTGAAACAGCACCGACGCGAAATTGCAACACTTCTCTGGTACACCTGAATTCGTGCAAATCGGCACTTGCTGAACGCGACAAATCGAGGCCTCAGGCCAGTTCGTCGAGGCCCAGGCCGCCCAGATGTGCGTCATCGTTCCAGCCCACGAGCGTGAAACCGGCGTCGGAAAAAAGCAGGCGGTTGATCGCCGCATTGCCCAGCGTCCAAGTGCGGGGCGCTTGAAGAGGCAAGCGCGTGGCCGCGCGGTACAGGCAGTCGAGCACGCCGCCATGGGTCATGATCAACACGGTCTGCCCGGCGTGTTGCTGCAGCACACGCTCCACAGCAGACACGCTGCGTGCATAAAACTCTTGCAAGGTTTCACCGCCCTCGGCACCGAAATCCGGATCGCGGCGCCGCCAGCGCTCGCTGTGATCGGGCCAGCGCTCGGCAATCTCCTGCCAGGTCTGGCCCTGAAACACGCCGAAGCTGCGCTCACGCAGGCCTGGATCCAAGTGCACGGGATGCCCGAGCGCCGCGGCTGCAGCGGCAGCGGTCTCGCGCGCCCGACCCAGATCACTGCTATAGACCACGTCCACGGATTCCCCGGCCAAGACCTCGCCCAGACGCTGAGCCTGAGCGCGGCCGGTCTCGTTCAAGGGCACATCGAGCTGGCCTTGAATGCGCTTGTCTCGGTTCCAGGCGGTTTCGCCATGGCGAATCGCCAACACCCGTGTGCTGCTGTCCAAAGGCATGGCGTCAAACACCCCAGACTAGGTCGTTGTCGGCGCGCTGGGCATGGCGGATCAACTCGATCAGCGGCCAGGCGCGCTGACGCAGGCAAATGCCCTCGCGTCGCGGCAGTGGCTCACCGGCGGCCTCGGCTTCGGCTTGCAGCTGAGCAAACGCCGCCTCGTCCTCGGCCACTGCCTGCTCCAGGCTCGAAATCGCGGCCGGCAGCTCGGGGCCGCGCAAAATGCCCTGCGGCGAGGGTTCGCGACCCAGCAGGCGCAGGATCTGCTCGCCCTGGGGCTGCAACATGATCACGTCGGCGCCGGCCTTGGATTTGAAGCGGTAGATCATGTTAACGGTCCTCCCCGAAATGGCTGTTCAGATGAATGCCAGCCATTGTCGGCGCAGTCCTGGCCGCGCAGGCGGCTTCAGATCAACAAGCCGCCCATCAGTCGCATGCCCCCGCCCGGGCTGCTGGGGTTGCCGCGGCGCCAGACCCGCTCCTCGAACTCCTGCGGCCCCAAGGCCGGGGCGTAGAGGTAGCCCTGGAACTCGTCGCAACCCGCGCGCAGCAGAAAATCGCGCTGGGTGTCGGTCTCTACGCCCTCGGCGATCACATGCAGGCGCAGCGCCTGCCCCATCTGGATGATGGCATTGACGATGCCGGCATCGCTGGCGTCTGAAGGCAAGGCCTTCACGAAGCTGCGATCGATCTTGAGGCGCTGGATGGGGAAACGCTTCAGGTAGCCGAGGCTGGAGTAACCGGTGCCGAAGTCGTCGATGGACATGCACACGCCCAGCGCCGCCAGGCTTTGCAGCCTCCGCAAGGCCTCTTCGGCATCGCGCAGCAGGATGGATTCGGTCAGCTCCAGCTCCAACAAGCCCGGCGGCAGGCCCGAGGCCCGCAAAGCATGGGCCACCGTGTCGGCAAACTGGCTTTGCTGAAACTGCAGCGCCGACACATTCACCGCCACTGGCATGCGCCAGCCCTGGCGCAGCCAGCGCGCGGCCTGCTCGACGGCCTGATGCAAGACCCACTCGCCGATGGCGACGATGAAGCCGCTCTCTTCCGCAACCGGGATGAACTCGGCCGGCGAGATCTCGCCGCGCAGCGGGTCGCGCCAGCGAATCAGCGCCTCCGCGCCGATCACCTGGCCGCTGGCCAGATTGATCTGCGGCTGGTAGTGCAGGCGGAACTGCCCCTCCTGCAGCGCCTGGCGCATGGCGTGGTCCAGGCGCATGCGCGAGAGCAGGTCCACATCCTTGCGCGGCTGGTGGAAGTGAAAGGCCGAACGGCCGCTTTCCTTGACCCAGTGCATGGCCTGCTCAGCGCTGCCCATCAGCTCATCGGCCGTGGCGCCATCGCCCGGGAACAAGGCGATACCGGTGCTGCAGGTGACCGTGAAACTCAGGGTGTCGAAGCAGAACGGCCGCGCCATCGCCTCCTGGACCCGGCGTGCGGCGTTTTCGGCGCCGCGGGCGTCGGCCTGGTGGATCAGCAGGGCGAACTCATCCGAGCCCAGCCGGGCCACCATGTCCACCTCGCGCAGACAGGCCTTCAAACGCTCGGCCACTTCGCGCAGCACACGGTCGCCATAGGAATGGCCCAAGGTGTCGTTGATCTGCTTGAAGCGATCCAGGTCGACATTGAGCAGGGCAAAGGGTGCGCTTTCGCGCTTGGCCATGGCCTGGGCATAGTCGATGCGCTCGGCCAGAGCCCGACGGTTGGGCAGGCCGGTCAACATGTCGGAATGGGCCAACTCCTCGATGCGCTGGCTGGCCGCCAGCTTTTCACTCAGGTCGCGGAAAGAATAGACACGGCCAATCGGCCGGCCGCGACTGAACTGAGGCAGGGACACCCGCTCCAGCACCCGGCC
The DNA here is from genome assembly GCA_002255955.1 of Burkholderiales bacterium PBB2. Lineage (GTDB taxonomy): Bacteria > Pseudomonadota > Gammaproteobacteria > Burkholderiales > Burkholderiaceae_C > Paucibacter_A. The sequence goes on from NKIM01000020.1 coordinate 75,220, forward strand.
GTCCAGCAAGGTGATCACATCGCTGCTCTGCAGCAGGGCGGCATCCTGGATGGCCGAGAGCCGCGCCACATAGGCCGCGCCGTCCACGACACTGCGGCGCATCCAGGTCTGCACCGCTTCGTCATTGCGCTCGCGCAGAAGGTCTTGCGGAATGCCCCAGAGCGAGGCAAATCGGCGGTTGAAGGAGCGCATGCGCCCCGCCAGATCGACCACCAGAATGCCGTCGGCCGTGGATTCCAGCGTGGCCTGAAGCTCCGCCACCAAGGCCTCGCGTTCCTCCTCGGCCTGGCGCTGCGGGGTTTGGTCGCGCACGCTGACCAGCCAGCAGCCGCCGCCCGGCATGGCCGCATCGGCGACAAAGCTGATGCGCCGCGTCACCCACAGCATGCGGCCATCGGCGTGGCGCATCACGGTGTCAGACAGCAGATGGGCCTGGCGATCCTGCGCAGCCTCCATCCAGAACATGACGTCCTCGGGCGAACTGGCCAGCGACTCCACGCCCAGCCCCTGCCACTGCTCGGCGCTCAGGCCCAGCAAAGCGGCCGCGCCTGCATTCACCGCAAGAATGCGGCGGCTGCTCCCATCGACCAGCCACGCGGCCTCCAGCATGCCCTCAAGCAGGGCGATCTGGGCGGGGGTGGCGGTCGTTGGTGAGGGCAGCGGCAGGCTGACCAGGGTCACGCCGCCAACTCCGCAGCGCCCGGGCCCAGCGTCGGCTCGAAGAAGTAAGCCAGACGGGTGCGAGGGCTGAGGTAATCCAGCGAGGCGCGGGGCAAGTGCTGCGGCTTAAGGCTGCGGCGGATGCCCAGGTCGGCATGCTGCTCCAGGTTCAGGATCAGCGCCTCTTCACGCGGCACCTTGGGGTCATGGACCATGACCTTGGGCTTGAGCGGCCGCGAGGAATTGACCGCAACCACCAGGGCGAAACGGTCATCGGTCAGCTGCACCGTCGAACCCGGCGGGTAGACGCCCATCATGCGGATGAAGGCGTTGAGCATGGTCGCATCAAAACGATTGCGCCCCTGCGCAAACATCAGGGACAGGCCCTCATGCGGCGTCATGGCCTTGGAGGCCAGCAGCGGATTGCACAGGCCATCGAAACGGTTGACCAGCGAAACGATGCGTGAGCCCGCGCTCATGCGGTCGACGTTGATGCGCTGCGGGAAACCGCTGCCGTCGGCGTTCTCATGGTGCTGGGCAATGATGAGCAAGGGCCCGGCTGCCAGGCCCATGCCCTGGGCCAGGGCGACGCCCTTGGCCACATGGGACTGGTAGCCATTCAGCTCGGCCGCTGTGAAGCTGTCGTCGCGGTGGCGCAGGCGGGCCAGCACCTCGGTCTTGCCGATGTCGTGCAGCAGGGCGCCGACGCCCAGATCCATCATTTCCTCGCGGCCGAGGCCGAAAGCTCGGCCCAGTAGCAAGGAGATGATGGAGACATTCAAGGCATGGGCCGTGCCGCGGTCTCCGGCACCTTCGTTGAGCAGGCGGATGTTGAGATCACCCTCGACCAGCATCTTGTCGAGCAGGGCGGCGGTCAGGGCCGTCGCCTGGTCGCGCGCGTGGCGCGGATCGGTAGGCACCAGTTCCATCACGCCGCGGAAGGCACCGGCGGCCTCGGCGTACTGACGCTCGCAAAGATTCAGGGCGGCGCGCTGCGCTTCCAGCGCCTTGCGGTGAGCCTCTCGGGCCAGTTCTTCGGCCGACAGCGCATTCGACACCTCAGCCACAGGCTCGGTCGGCAGCGGCGAGGCCTCGGCTTGCAAATCGCTCTTGCCCGGGCTCCAGCGCACCTGCTGCAGACCCAGGCGGCGCAGGATCAGCAACTGATCTTCGGAACTCAGCTTGAAACTGCTGAGCGGAAAGGGATGCGACATCCAGCCCAGATCCAGGTGGATGAACATCCCCACCTTCAGCTGGCCGACATCGATCAAAGGATCTGCAGTGGTGTCCTTCATTTTCTTCCTACGCCATTTTGACGGCGCCCTCTGGCTCAGCTTCGGCCGCGGCGCCGCCAAACTTGAGCCCTGGCGCCAGTATTGCCCATCACTGACGCACGCCCATGAAACGGCGTGCGAATTGTCACGCCCACACGCAAGAAAGCCCGGCCACCCAGCCCCGAAATGTTCATTTGAAGAACCAATGTTCTAATTAAGAACCAAAATCAAGACGGGCCGACGACGCGCCCGATCACACCCTGCTTGAGAGCTATCGGCAGCCGGCGCGTACAAGCACAGGCCGGATCGAGCCCTCAGGTAGTTTTCACTGACTCGTTTTCACCCACGCTGCTGGAGACACCAGGCCATGAAACACGCCTACATCTGCGACGCCATCCGCACCCCCTTCGGCCGCTACGGCGGCGCCCTGTCTTCCGTCCGTGCCGACGATCTGGGCGCCATCCCCCTGCGCGCCCTGATGGCACGCAACCCCGGCGTGGACTGGGAAGCGGTCAGCGATGTGCTGTACGGCTGCGCCAACCAGGCGGGTGAAGACAACCGCAACATCGCTCGCATGTCGGCCCTGCTGGCCGGCCTGCCGATCGGCGTGCCCGGGGTGACGCTGAACCGGCTGTGCGGCTCGGGCCTCGATGCCGTCGGCACGGCCGCGCGCGCCATCCGCGCTGGCGAAGCCGAGCTGATGCTGGCCGGCGGCGTGGAAAGCATGAGCCGCGCACCCTTTGTGATGCCCAAGGCCGAAAGCGCCTTCTCGCGCAGCAACGCGGTCTACGACACCACCATTGGCTGGCGCTTCATCAACCCGCTGATGAAGGCGCAGTACGGCGTCGACTCCATGCCCGAAACCGCCGAAAACGTGGCCAGCGAGTTCGGCATCTCTCGAGTCGACCAGGACCGCATGGCCCTGGCCAGCCAGCAAAAAGCCGTGGCCGCCCAGGCCGCTGGCTTTTTCGCGGCCGAAATCACTCCGGTCCACATCGCCCAGAAAAAAGGCGATGCCTTGACCGTCGATCAGGATGAACACCCGCGCGCCACCAGCCTCGAAGCGCTGGCCAAGCTCAAGCCCATCGTGCGCCCGGACGGCACGGTGACGGCCGGCAATGCCTCGGGCGTCAACGATGGCGCCTGCGCCTTGCTCCTGGCCAGCGAAGCGGCCGCCGCCCGCCATGGCCTGACCCCTCGAGCCCGCGTGCTGGGCATGGCCACCGCGGGCGTGGCGCCGCGCATCATGGGCATGGGGCCGGCGCCAGCCACGCAAAAGCTGCTGGCGCAAACCGGCATCAGCCTGGCGCAACTCGACGTGATCGAGCTCAACGAAGCCTTCGCCGCCCAAGGCCTGGCGGTGCTTCGCCAGTTGGGCGTGGCCGACGACGACGCCCGCGTCAACCCGAACGGCGGCGCCATCGCCCTGGGCCACCCGTTGGGCGCCAGCGGTGCGCGCCTGCTGACCACGGCGGTGAATCAGCTGCATCGCAGCGGCGGCCGCTACGCCCTGTGCACCATGTGCATCGGCGTGGGCCAAGGCATCGCTGTGCTGATCGAGCGGGTCTGAGCTCACTTAAACGCAAGAAACAATCTTTCGGTCCAGGGAAAATTGCCAATAAGCGACCCGGAACGCAATAACATTTCTTTACACGCGCTGCTCCTGCAGCGCTTTTTTCTATCCGACAAACGGCTCGATATGTCTTTTGGCATGGCCCGAAGTGCATGGGATACTGAATTCAATTCACCAAGCGGACATCACGCGTGAAACCTGCCCGGAGGGGACAGGACCGGGGCCCAACACCCGATGCGATGCTCGCTCAGGCCAAAAATTTCAGCTTTCGTCTTTCTTTTCTTTCACCCCAGCCGGCCCTGCCAGGCCGAATCATCTCAGCCAAACTCACAGCCTTGATTTGAAACGTGAATGCGAAGCATTCGCTGTTCTAATGTCCAGCGTCGGGTGCTTGCACCGGATGCCGGAATGCGCCTGAAACGCCGCCTGATGGGCGAGCGGGCGCCAGCGTGTGAGCCCGGCACGGCCGCCTCGGCGGCCAGAGAGTTTAATCAACCCGGCAATCGACCGGGGTGGAACTTGATGGTCTTGAATCCTGAAACGCGCTCTGAGCCTTGAGGGCGCCCAACACACACCGCCATGTCTGCTGCACGCGCATTTGAAGACCTGACCGCCCTGGCGGTCCCCGCTCTGACCGAGCCTACGCTCGACAAGGGTGCCTTGCCCGCTGTCGCCAAGTCCGACAGCAAGCCCGCCAACGAGGGCCCGCTGAAGCGGGATCTGGTGGCCGGTTTGGAAAAAGGCCTGGCCGTGATCGAAGCCTTCGATCAAGAACGCCCCCGCCTGACCATCAGCGAAGTGGCGGGCCGCACCGGCCTGACCCGCGCCGCTGCGCGCCGCTACCTGCTCACCCTGACCCACCTGGGCTTTGTCACCCAGGACCGCAAGATGTTCGCGCTCTCGCCCAAGGTGCTGCGCCTGGGCCAGAGCTATATGCACTCGGCCCGCTTGCCGCGCATCGTCGAGCCCGAGCTGCACAAGCTGGCCTATGCGCTCAAGGAAGCCAGCTCGGCCGGCGTGCTGGATGGCGGCGACGTCATCTGCATCGCCGCCACCAGCGCTGGCCGCGTGGTCTCGCCGACCCTGCAACCGGGCGCGCGCGTGCCGGCCTACTGCGCCGCCAACGGCCGCGTGATGCTGGCCGCCTTGCCGCAGGCGGAGGTGGACGACTGGATCGCCCGCCAGCAACTGACCCCGCTGACCCCGCACACCATCACCCACCCGGAACGCCTGCGGATCGAGATCGCCCGCGCTCGCGCCCTGGGTTACGCCTGCATCGATCAGGAGCTGGAGCTGGGCCTGCGCACCGTGGCCGTGCCGCTGCGCAACTACCGCGGCGATGTGGTGGCGGCCATGAACATCAGCGTCCATGCCTCTCGCATGAGCATGGACCAGATGGTCGAGCACTGCCTGCCGCCGCTGCTGCAAGCCCAAGCCCATCTGCGCATGCTGCTCTGAACCCCGTCTCAGGCCCATGAAGAGAAAAGCCACCCCGCCGAACCGGCGCGGTGGCTTTGTTTCTTGTTGCCGCTGAAGCGGCCGCAGCTCAGGCCCAGCGGCGCTGCTGCAGCAGCGGGCTGACGCGGTAGCGTTCGCTGCGGTAGGCGGCGAACAAGGCATCCAGCAGCTCGACCACCCGCTCCGCGCCCAGCAGCGCCAGCCACTCGAAAGGCCCGGCCGGGTAGTTGACGCCCAGCTTCATCGCCAGATCGGCGCCTTGCTCGTCGCACACCCCCTGCCAGACGGCATCGCTGCCCTCATTGACCAGCATGGCCACGGTGCGTGCCACGGCCAGGCCTGGCACATCGCGCAAGTCCAGCAGCTCCCAGCCCAGCGCGTGCCAGAGCTGGCGCACAGCCTCGCGAGCCTCCGGAGAACAACGCGGTCCAAAGGCCACGGCCAGGCCGTCGACGCGATCGGGCGCCACGGGCCAGTCCATCACCGCCAGTTCGGCATGGCGGCGCTCATGGGCGATCTGGGCGGCGGTACGGCCATCGCTGAGGTGCAGATGCACCTCGCCCAGCACCAGGCCCACCCAGTCAGCCGATTCGCCGCGGCTGAAGCTCAGGCCCTGGTGCGTGAGCCAGGCCGACAAGGCCTCCACCAGCGGGCCGCGCCCGACCAGGCTGAGCGCTGGCAGGGCGGCGCTGACAGGCTCGATCGGCGCCGGCGGCGTGGGGGGGCCGGCATAAAAACCCTTGCCGACCTTGCGGCCCAGACGGCCACCGTCCACCAAGGCCTTTTGCACCAAGGAAGGCTGGTAACGCTTGTCGCCGAAGTTGGCTTCGAACACCGACTGGGTGACCAGGTAGTTGGTGTCGTGGCCGATCAGGTCCATCAGCTCGCACGGCCCCATGCGGAAGCCAGCGCTGCGCAGGGCTCGGTCGATCTGTTCGGGCGTGCCCGCCTGCTCCTGCAGCAGGGCCAGGGTCTCGGCGTAGTAGGGCCGGGCAATGCGGTTGACGATGAAGCCCGGCGTGCTCTTGGCGTGCACCGGCGTCTTGCCCCAGCTGCGCGCCAGCTGCGCGATCACCTCGGCCACACCGGCGTCCGTCTCGGCGCCCCAGACCACCTCGACCAGCTTCATCAGCGGCACGGGGTTGAAGAAATGCATGCCCACCAGGCGCTGCGGGTGCTTCATGCCATTGGCCAGGGCGGTGACGCTGATGGACGAGGTGTTGGTGGCGATGATGGCGCCCTCGCCCAGAAGCCCATCCAGCTCCTGCAGCAAGGCCTGCTTGGGCTCCAGCTTTTCGATGATGACCTCGATCACCAGGGTGGCCTCGGCCAGCTCTGCCGTCTGACGCGCCGGCTGGATGCGGGCCATGATGGCGGCGCGCTCCTCGGCCTCCATGCGCCCCTTGTTGACCAGGCCGTCCAGGCCCTTGCCGATCTGGGCCAGGGCGGCAGCCGCCGCCCCTTCGCGCACATCAAGCAGGCGCACCGGATGGCCGGCCTGCGCCGCCACCTGGGCAATGCCGGCGCCCATCACGCCGGCGCCGACTACGCCGATCAAGGCGTCGGCCGCGGGCCGCTGGGCCACATGCCAGCCCGAGGTATGGATCGCGCTCGTCATCACTGGCCCTCCTTGCTGGCACTGGCTTCAGCGGCAGGCACCCAGGCCGCCGGGCGCTTGGCCAGAAAGGCGGCAAAGCCTTCACGCGCCTCATCGCCGAGGCGAACACGGGCGATGGTCTGGGCCGTCAGCTCGCGCACCTCGGGCGTGACCGGGCCGACCTCCAGCTGCGCAAACAGCTGCTTGATCTCGGCTTGCGCGCCGGGGCCGTTCTGCAGCAGCTCATGGATCCAGCGCTCCAGCGCAGCGTCGAGCTGATCGGCCTCGACCACCTCATGCACCAGGCCCAGGCTCAAGGCCTCGGCGGCACCGATGCGGCTGGCCGTCAGGGCCAAGCGCTTGGCCTGGCGCGGGCCGACCGCATTGTTCACATAGGGGCCGATGACGGCAGGCAGGATGCCGAAGCGGGCCTCGCTGACCGCGAACTTGGCCTCGCTGCTGGCCACGGCGATGTCACACGCGACAGCCAGGCCGACCCCGCCGCCCAGGGCCAGGCCCTGAATGCGCGCGAGCACCGGCTTCGGCGCGTGGGCGATGCGCTGCAGCATGTCGGCGAACTTGCGGGCGTCGGCCAGGTTCCAATCCTGGCTCGCTTCGGACGCGCGCTTCATCCACTGGATGTCGGCGCCGGCACTGAAGGCCTTGCCGGCCCCAGCCAGCACAATCAGGCGCACATGCGGGTCGGCCACCAGGCGGTCCATGGCCTGGGCCAGTTCGGCGATCATGGTCTCGTTGAAGGCGTTGAACACCTCAGGGCGGTTCATGGTCAGACGCGCCACGCCGCGCCCGTCGACCTCGATATGCAATGTCTCCACGGATGAATGCTCCTTGTTGTGCGGCAAGTATCGCAGCGCAAGGGCGCGCGGCTGAGGGCTTGCCGGCACAATCCGGCCATGTCAGCCCCCTTCCTCCAGCCCCTGCAATTGCAGGGCGAAGTACAGCAGATCGAAGCCCAGTGGCTGCGCCCCGAGCGACTGGCGCGGCCACTGACCGTCTTCCTGCACGAGGGCCTGGGCTCGCTGTCGCAGTGGCGAGATTTCCCGCAGCAGCTTTGTGAAGCGCTGGACTGCCGGGGCCTGGTCTACTCGCGCCCCGGCTACGGCCAGAGCAGCCCGCGCCGCGATGCCTGGCCGCAAGACTACCTGCAGCGCCAGGCGCGCGAACAGCTACCCGCCTGCCTCGACGCATTGGGTGTGCCGCGCGACGAACGCATTTTCCTCTTCGGCCACAGCGATGGGGCCAGCTTGGCCCTGCTGTTCGCCGCCGCTTACCCAGAGCGGGTGCGCGGTCTGGTGGCGATGGCACCGCACCTGTTTGTCGAGCCCCGCACCGTCGAGGGATTGCGGCAAGCGCGCCAGGCGTACGAGCAAGGGCGCAGCCTGCGTGCGGCCCTGGCCCGCCACCATGCCGACACCGATTCGGCGTTCTATGGCTGGAACGATGCCTGGCTGCGCCCGGGCTTTGAGTCGTGGAACATCGAGAACGAACTGCGCGGACGCCTGGCCTGCCCGGTTCTCGCCCTGCAGGGCGAGGACGACGAATACGGCAGCCTGGCCCAGATCGAAGCCATCGCGCGCCTGCATGCCGACACCGTGCTGTGCGCCCTGCCCGCCTGCGGCCACGCGCCGCAGCGTGAGCAGCCCGAGGCGGTCATTGCACACACCCAAGCGCTGTTTCAGCGCTGCCTGGCATGAGCAGCAGCAGCAGCACGCGCCGCGCCTTGCTGAGCGGCCTGGGGGGCCTGACCTGCAGCCTGCTCAGCGCGCTCTGCCAGGCGCAGGACGAAGCAGTGCTGGTGGTGCGCCACGCACTGAGCCAGGGCCAGAACGCCAAGGTCTTGAGCTACGAGCTGACCGTGCTGCAGCTGCTGCTGGACAAGACCGTGGCCAGCCACGGCCCTTATCGCCTGGAGGCGAGCGAGGTGGTGTCGCAAAACCGCGCCTTCCTGCAGATCCAGAGCGGCGAGATCGATCTGATCAGCGCCATGACCTCGCCGGCCCGAGAGCGGCAAAGCCTGCCGGTGCGCGTTTGCCTCTACCGCGGCTTGATGGGCGTTCGGTTGCCGATCGCCCTGCGCAGCCGCATAGCCGAACTGGAGGCAGTGAGCAGCAACGCGCGTGCGCAGGCCCTGCGCATGGGCCAGGTCGCGGATTGGCCGGACGCCCAGATCCTGGCAGCCGCCGGTTGGCGCGTGGAGCGCCTGCCCAAGCTCGCCACCTTCCCTGAGATGCTGCGTCGCCAGCGCGTGGACCTGTTCGCGCTCGGCGCCACCGAGGTCTACCCCATCGTCGACGCCCTGCCCGATCTGCGCGTGCTGGAGCGCTGGCTGCTCGCCTACCCGGCCGCCTTCTATTTCTTCGTCAGCCCGCACAAACCCGCCCTGGCCGAACGGTTACGCCGGGGTTGGGAGCTGGTGCTGGCCGATGGCAGCTTTCTGGCCTTGTTCGAACGTGCCGTGGGCGCCCCGCTCGCCCGCGCCCGCCTGGCAGAGCGCCTCTGGCTGCGCGTGCCCAACCCCGAGCTGCCGACCGAAACTCCGCTGCAGGACAGCCGGCTCTGGCACCCTCTGGTGCGCAGCCGCCTGCACCAAGCGGACGGGCACTGATATCGTGCCCTGTGCTACCCCCTCCCGATCTTCGCCCCTGAACCGACCCTTGCCCACGAAAGACCCTCGCATGATTCTCGAAGTCGCAGACATCCGCATCCCACCCGGCCAGCAGGCCGCGTTCGAAGCCGCCATCCAGCACGGCATCACCAGCGTCATCAGCCAGGCCCAGGGCTTCATCAGCGCGGAGGTTCAGCGCGGCATCGAGTCGCCGGAACGCTATCTGCTGCAGATCCAATGGGCCACGCTGGAAGACCACACGGTGCATTTCCGCGGCGGCCCGTTGTTCCCCGCCTGGCGCGCCATCGTCGGGCCCTTCTTCGCCGAGCCGCCCAAGGTCGAGCACTTCAAGGCTCTCTGAGGCGCGCCTGCGGTCGCGGGGAATATTCACCGCAAGAGACCGCACCGGCCCGGCATCAAAAAAGCCGCTGACCCCAAACAGGGGCAGCGGCTTTTTCTTTCTTTCATCAGTCGCAACAAGCGCCAGATGGCGCTCATCGCTCAGACGGCAAGAATTACTTCTTGGCCTTCTTGGCAGCCGGCTTGGCAGCGGGCTTGGCGGCAGCCTTGGCCGGAGCGGCAGCGGTCTTGGCAGCCTTGCGAGCCGCAGCCTTGGGATCCACGGCGGCCTTGAAGCCAGCGCCCGGGGTGAACTTGGGCAGCTTGGCCGCAGCGATCTTGATCTTGTCGCCGGTGCTGGGGTTCACGCCGGTGCGAGCGGCGCGGGCGTGTTGCTTGAAGGAACCGAAGCCGGGGATGGACACAGCGCCACCCTTCTTGACGGTGGAAACCACGGCGTCCAGCAGGGTTTCCAGGATGCGGCCGGCTTCGGCCTTGGTCAGTTCGTGCTTGCTGGCCAGGTGTTCGATCAGTTCGGTTTTGTTCATTCCAGAATCTCGTCTCAGGTGATAGCCCGACCATCTCGGGCGCTCCTATTTTCTACGAATCCGCGACAAGCCCCATCACTACTTGCAAAAAGCTGGTGCGCAAGGTTCAATCAAAGCGCCAATCGCACGCGCAGGCCCTGTTTTTTCGCCATCGCTAGCCATCCTCGGGCAGACAAACACCGCTGATCTTCGGCGTTTGCACCTCCAGGATTGGGTTGTGGCCAGGCAGGCTCTCTTGGTTTTCCGCCGCCCGTTTTCATGCCGTCAAAACACGCGACGAACCGCCCCACGCTCGCCGAGAGCACGCCCAGCCCTGCCTCGCCGCCTCCGGCCACGGCCCATGGCCTCGACAGCAGCAGCCTGCTCGCAGCCCTGCCGCAACAGCTGTGGGTGCTCGATGCCCATCTGCAGCCGGTGCTGGCATCGCCCCTGCTGCAGGAGTTTCTCGGCCTCAATCTTCGCGAGCTTCAGACTCTGGGTTGGCGCCACATCATCCACCCGCTGGACCGGCTGGAATTCGATCTGCGTTGGCAGCAGGCCCTGCTCAGCGGGCATTTCGAGATGGACTACCGACTGCGCGCCGCCGATGGCCGCTACCGCTGGCATCTGGCTCTGGGTCAGGTCTTGCCCGCCCAGGGCGAGGGGCCGCGTCGAATTCTGGGCACCCACACCGACATCAGCGAGCGCAAGGAGTCCGAAGCCCGCTTGCGCGAGGCCGACGAGCTCTGGAAGCTGGCCCTGGAAAGCGTGGGCGACGGCGTCTGGGACTGGTATGTGCAGGACGAGGTGGAAATCTACTCGCCCCGCATCCTGCAGATGTACGGCTTCTCGGAGACCGAGATCAAGCCCAGCCCGGCCGAGCTTGATGCGCGCACGCACCCCGAAGACCGGCAGCAAATGGAGCTGGACCGTGCCGCTCATTTTGCGGGTCAGGTGCCGATCTACAGCAATGAGCACCGCGTGCTGTGCAAGGACGGCAGCTGGAAATGGATCCACAGCCGCGGCATGGTGATCAGCCGCGATGCCCAGGGCCGGCCGCTGCGCATGGTCGGCACCCACACCGACATCACCCAGCGCAAACAGACCGAGGCCCTGATCTGGCACCAAGCGCATTTCGATGCCCTCACCGGCCTGCCCAACCGCCGCACCCTGCGCGACCGCCTGGAGCAGCTCTTGAGCACCGCGCAAAGCGAAGGCGGCCGCCTGGCCCTGCTCTTCATCGACCTGGATCACTTCAAGGAGGTCAATGACACGCTCGGCCACGACATGGGCGACGCCCTGCTGCTGCAGGCGGCCGAGCGCATCCGCGCCTGCGTGCGGCCACAGGAGACCGTGGCTCGCATGGGCGGCGATGAGTTCACCGTCGTGCTGTCCGGCCTGAACAGCGCGCAAGAGGCTGAGCAGGTGGCGCAGAAAATCATCCAGTCCATGGCCAGCGCCTTCCACTTGCAGGACGAGCGGGTGTTTGTCTCGGCCAGCATCGGCATCAGCCTGTTCCCCGATGACGGGCAGCTGATCGAAGAACTGTTCAAGCACGCCGACCAGGCGCTCTACGTGGCCAAGGGCGCCGGTCGCAACCGCCTCGGCCATTTCACGCCCGATCTGCAGCAGGCCGCGCTCTTGCGCATGCGCCTGGGCAATGAGCTGCGCGAGGCCCTGCCCAAGGCCCAGCTGAGCCTGGAGTACCAGGCCATCGTGGCCATGCGCACGCGCGAGATCTGCAAGGCCGAGGCCTTGCTGCGCTGGACCCACCCGAGTCGCGGCCGCATCGGCCCCGATGTCTTCATCCCCCTGGCCGAGAGCAGCGGCTTGATCATCGAGATCGGCGAATGGGTGTTCCAACAGGCCGCGCGCCAGGTGCGCGATTGGCGCCAGCGCTACCTGCCCACGCTGCAAATCAGCATCAACAAAAGCCCCATCCAGTTTCGCAGCCACCAGAACCCCGACGAACACGACCATTGGGTCGACACGGTGCAAAGCCTGGGGCTGGGCGAACAGGCCCTGGCCATCGAAATCACCGAAGGCCTGCTGCTGGAGGGCGACAGCGAGGTCACGCGTCAGCTCGAAACCCTGCGGCGCGGCGGTTTTCTGGTCTCGCTCGATGACTTTGGCACCGGCTTCTCCTCGCTGTCCTACCTGCACAAATACGCCATCGACCTGCTCAAGATCGACCAGCGCTTCGTGCGCAATCTTCGCCCCGGCACCAAAGACCTGGCCCTGTGCAAAGCCATCATCACCATGGCCCATGAGCTGGGCTTGCAGGTGGTGGCCGAGGGCGTGGAGACGCAGGAACAGTTCGAACTGCTGCGCAGCGCCGGCTGCGACTACGGCCAGGGCTACCTCTTCGCCCGCCCGCTGCCGGTCGAGGCCTTCGAGCAGTTGTTGGCCAAAGGCAAGGCCTGACCCCACGCAACCTGGAGTCGCGATTTTCAGGACCGGAAATGACAAAAGGGTCAACACTTGCGTGTTGACCCTTTTTCAATTTGGTGCCCAGGAGAGGCGCTCGGTCACGTACCGCGACCCCGGCGCCGCAAGCATGCGGCACCATTCTCGTCCTCACGCACCGTCCGCAGGGACGGCGCTTCCTGGGCAAGCACCAATGACAAAAGGCCAGCACTTTCGTGCTGGCCTTTTTCAATTTGGTGCCCAGGAGAGGACTCGAACCTCCACGGAGTTACCCGCTAGTACCTGAAACTAGTGCGTCTACCAATTCCGCCACCTGGGCTTGCTTTCTTTCTCTGCCGAAGCAGCGAAGACCGCTACTGTAGCACGGTTTGTTTTGCGCGCAAGCGTTTTCTCAAAAAACTTTTCAGCAGACCTCATCCAGCACGCGGTTCAGCGCCGCATGAACCCGCTGGGCGTCGGCCGCTTCGCTGCGCCAATTGCTGAAGGCCGCGCGCACGGCCCAGCGACCTTGGTAGTGGGTCGGTGTGAGGAAGGCCTCGCCGCTGTCGCGCAAGCGCTCCAGCAGGGCTTGCACACCGGCCGCATCGTCGTGACCTTGAACCGCAAAGCAGACGATGTTCAGCCGCACCGGCGACAAGAGCTCGAAGCGCGGTGCGTCGGCCTGCAGCAAGCGGCCCAGCAGGCGGGCGCCATCGATATTGCGGCGCACGATCTCGGCGTGACCCTCGCGCCCATACGCCTGCACGCTAAACCAGGCCGGTAGCGCACGCCAGCGGCGCGAGTTCTCGGGCGTGAGGTGCACAAAATCGGGCCGCTCACCGATGGGCCCGAGGTAGGCCGCTGCGTTCTGAAACACGCGCAGCTGCAGATCGCGGTGGCGGGTGAACTGCAGGGCGCTGTCGTAGGGCACGTTCAACCATTTGTGGCAGTCAATGCACACCGAATCGGCCCCATCCAGGCCCGCCACCTGGGCCGCCACGCGCTCATCCAGCGCCGCAAATGCACCGAAGGCGGCGTCGACATGCAACCAGAAGCGGTGTCGCTGACGCAAGGCCACCAAGGCAGTCAGATCGTCGAAGTCCCCGCTGTTGACCGTGCCCGCATTGGCCACCACGATCAGCGCCTCGTCGGGGCTGGCGCGCAGGCGCTGCTCCAGTGCCGCCACGTCGAGGGCGTCACGCCCGGCCAGGGTCGGCAGCAATTCCACCGCCTCGCGACCCAGGCCCAGCATGGACGCGGCTTTGTGGATGCTGGAATGCGGCGCGCCGCTGAGGATGCGCACGGGGCCGAGGCGGGCCAGACCGGCCTCGCTGACGCGCAGGCCGCGCTGCTCGCCCACCCACTCTCGGCCCAGGGCCAGGCCCACAAAATTGGACAGGGTGGCGCCCGAGACAAACACCCCCTGCTGCGCCTCGCTGAGCCCAAACCAGGCGGCCAGCGTGCGCACCGTGGCGCGCTCCAGCTCGGGCGCTTCCGAGTCCCAGCCGGCCGTGGGATTCTGGTCCAGGCTGGCGGCCAGCCAATCCCCCAGCATGCTGGCCGGCGTGGCGCCGCCGGTGACAAAACCCAGATAACGCGGGCCGGCGCTGCCGGACAGATGCGGCAGCCAGTCCTGGGCAAAGCGCTGCAAGGCCCCCGCAGCACCGACGGGCTGCTGCAGCGCATCCTGCATCAGCGCCGGCCGCAGGCCACGCGGCGCGCGCGCCGCCGGGTGCGCGTCCAGCCCCTGCAAGAAGCTCAGCGCCAACTCACGCGTGGCCTGACTCAAGGCCGGCAGTTCGTTCAAATCTTGGTGCAGCAAAGGATGCATGGCGAAAAGGCTGGAAGGCAGTGGGCAGAGCGGGCATGCTAGAGTCGATTGGACTGAAGCCAGCAATCCAATTGCCACGCCATGGACTTGTGCCGCAACCCCGCCCTGCTGGGCGACTGGCGGGCCAGCCAGACGCCGCTTTACGCCGCGCTGGCCACCGCCCTGCAAGGCCTGCTGCTGCGCGGCGAGCTGCTGCCGGGCGACCGCCTGCCGCCCGAGCGGGCCTTGGCCGATGCGCTGGGCCTGAGCCGCTCCACCGTGGTGGCGGCTTACGGGCGCCTGGCCGAGGGGGGCTGGGTGCAGGCCCGCCAAGGCCAGGGCACGACCATCAGCGTGGGCCCGCCCGGCCATGTGGCGCGCCGGCGCCGCGCCCAGCCGCTGGGCAACCCGGCCCTGCAGGCCTCGCCACGCGGCCGAACTGAGGGCAGCACAGGGGCCGACTGGATCGACTTCTCCCTGGCCACCGCCCTGCCCGATCTGGCCTGGCTCAGCCCCAGCGAGGCCAGCCGCCAGCTGGCCCTGCGCGAGAGCGCCTACCAGCCCGAAGGCATGTGGCCGCTGCGCGAACGCATCGCCGCGCGATACACCCGCCAGGGCCTGGCCACCACGGCCGATCAAATCATCGTCTGCGCCGGTGCACAGCAGGCGCTGAGTTTGCTGAGCCAGCTCTACCTCTCGCCGGGCGACCGGGTGCTGCTGGAATGCCCCAACTACTTCGGCGCCATCGATGTGTTTCGCAGCAGCGGTGCGCGCCTGCATGCGGTGCCGCTGCAGGCGCGCTGCGCCCATGCCGGGGATTTCATCGCCGCGGCGGCCAGCGCACCCAAGCTGATCTACCTCTGCCCGCAGCTGCACAACCCCAGCGGCCAGTCCTGGCCCGCCTCGCGCAGCCAGGAACTGCTGCGCACCGTGCAGCGCGCGGGCAGCAGCCTGCTGGTGATCGACGACTCGCTGGCCGAGCTGCATTTCAGCGCCGAGGCGCGGCCGCTGAAGCCAGCACCCGATGCCGCCGTGGTGCACATCGGCAGCCTGTCCAAAACCCTGTGGGCCGGCCTGCGCATCGGTTGGTTGCGGGCGCCTCGAGCCTTGATCGAGCCGCTGCGCCATGCCAAGGCCTGTGCCGACATTGCCAGCTCCAGCCTCAGCGCCGCGATTGCCTGCGATCTGTTTGACCGCATGGATCGGCTGCTGCTGCCGCGCCGCGCCAGCCTGCAACACCAGGCCCAGCACTTGCAGGTGGCGCTGCACACCCATCTGCCCAGTTGGACCATCAAGGCGCCCGAAGGCGGACTCTTCCTCTGGGCGCAACTGCCGGAACACGGGCCGCGTGCCGACGCGCTGTGCGAGGCCGCGCGACAGGCGCAGCTGCGCCTCACGCCCGGCACGGCCATGAGCGTGTCAGCCGAGCGGGGCCAAGACCAGGTGCGCCTGGCCTTCACCCTGCCGGAGGCGCAGGCCCTGGCCGGCGTACAACGCCTGGCGGCGCTGGGCTTGTACTGAGCGGAGACTTTGAGAAATTCGCGCCGGGCTCAGGCCGCAGCGGTCATCTTGAAGATGCCAGTGGCATTGCCAGCGTCGAACTTCAGGTCGAGATCGTCGGCCACGCGCTCACGCTGGATGAACTCGTAGAACGAGCCCGGCACCACGGCGCAGATCAGGCGGCCACCGTCGAGGAACTGACGTGGCACCTCAGCGGCACGGAAGGCCGTCTGGCGCACCCGGCCCGAGGCCGAGGTCTCGATGGCCGGCTTGATCGGGCGGCCCAGGGCACGCTGGGTATCGGCCAGCTGCTCGATATCGGCCACACGGTCGGTGGCGTGGTTGAAAGCATTGCCCTCGGTCGAGATCCAGGCCATTTCAGCCGACTCGGCCAGCAGGGTCTGATAGTCCGCCCAATCGAACACCGGATGCTGGCGCTCGAAGCAGCTCAGCAGGCGTGGCAAGAGAGCCAGCGCGGTGGACCAAGGCAGGACACGATCGCGCGCCAGCTGCTCCAGCGCGGCCACCTCGGCCGGGCCCAGGGGATCGCGGCTGACGCCGATCACGCGGCTCACGGCCGATTGGAAGGCGGGCGAAAACTGCTCCGGGTGCAGCTCGGACACGAAGAACTGGGCGATGTCCTCGGCATGGTCCTGGTGGCGCCAGGCGCGGCCGGTCATCTTCAGGCGCGGCAGCGGATAGGGCTCGGCAAAAGCAAAGCCCAGCGGGCGCAGCACGCGGGTGATGGCCGCCTCGCCCGCCGGCAGGGCGCCACTGGGCCAGGCCACGGTGCGCAGGGCGCCATGGTCAAAGACGATGGGCTGGCCGGCGCGCTGCTGATCGGCGACATAAGCCGCAGCCGAAGGCACGCGCGCCACCACATCGCGGAACAAAGCCATGTTCAAGGCCTGGGCCACCTCGGCCCGGTGCACGGTGACACCCACCGGCTTCAGCAGGGCCGGAGCGACCTTGAGCTGGGAAAAAGTTTCGGTGGCCGCGGCCTCGCCCAAGGTGGCGGACAGCAGGCGGAACAAGCCGGTATCAAGCATGGTGATGCGGGAAAACTTCGGGGACAGATTCGAAAAAAAGACGGGCCAGGCACTGCCCGCCGCAACGCCCTCCCCTCCCAGGGATGGCGATGCTGGCGCGCGGTTCAAGCCCGTTCAGGCCTGGGCCGATCAGATGTCGAACTTCACGCCTTGTGCCAGCGGCAGCGAGCGCGAGTAATTGACCGTGTTGGTCGTGCGGCGCATGTACGCCTTCCAGGCGTCGGAGCCTGATTCACGGCCGCCGCCGGTTTCCTTCTCGCCACCGAAGGCACCGCCGATTTCAGCGCCCGAGGTGCCGATGTTGACGTTGGCAATGCCGCAGTCCGAACCGCTGGCCGAGACAAAGGTTTCGGCTTCGCGGATGTCGTTGGTGAAGATGGCCGAGGACAGGCCTTGCGGCACCTCGTTCTGCAGCGCAATCGCTTCGTCCAGGGTCTTGTACTTCAGCGTGTACAGGATGGGTGCGAAGGTCTCGTGCTTGACGATGTCCGTCTGCGCCGGCATGCGCACCAGGGCCGGCGTGGCGTACCAGGCGTTCGGGTACTGGCTGGCCAGAGCGCGCTCACCACCGCTGACCTCACCGCCTTGCTCGCGCGCGGCGGCCAGAGCCTTCTGCATGGCCTCGAAGCTGGCGCCGTCAATCAGCGGGCCGATCAGGGTGCCGGCCTCGACCGGGCTGCCGATCTTGAGCTGGGCGCGGGCGCGGTCCAGGCGAGCGACCAGTTCGTCGTGGATGCTCTCGTGAATGATGACGCGGCGGGTGGTGGTGCAGCGCTGGCCGGCCGTGCCGTAGGCGCCGAACAAGATGCCGCGCACGGCCAGCTCCAAGTCAGCGCTGGGCGTGACGATGATGGCGTTGTTGCCGCCCAGCTCGAGCAGGCAACGGCCGAAGCGCGCCGCCACGCGCGGGCCGACCGCGCGACCCATGCGGGTGGAGCCGGTGGCCGAAACCAGGGCGACCTGGGGGTGGTCCACCATGGTTTCGCCGACGGCCGCGCCGCCGTTCAGCAGCTGGGACAGATGCACCGGCGCCGTGCCGCCGGCCGCGTTGTAGCGGGCCAAGGCGCGCTCGAACAGGGCTTGCGTGGCCAGGGCAGTCAGCGGGGTCTTTTCCGACGGCTTCCAGATGCAGCTGTCGCCGCAGACCAGGGCCAGGGCCGAGTTCCAGGCCCAGACAGCGACAGGGAAGTTGAAGGCCGAGATGATGCCGACCACGCCCAGGGGCAGGTACTGCTCCATCATGCGGTGGCCGGGGCGCTCGCTGGCGATGGTCAGGCCATGCAGCTGACGGCTCAGGCCGACGGCGAAGTCGCAGATGTCGATCATCTCCTGCACCTCGCCCTCGCCTTCGCTGCTGACCTTGCCGGCCTCCAGCGAGACCAGGCGGGCCAGGTCAGCCTTGTGCGCGCGCAGCTCTTCGCCGAACAGGCGCACCAGCTCGCCGCGCTTGGGCGCGGGCACATTCCGCCAGTCCAGGAAGGCGGCATGGGCGCGCGCCACGGCGACGCGCATGTCCTCGGCGCTGGCTTCATGGACGGCGCCGAGCGCGGCCCCGTCGATGGGCGAGCGCACGTTCAGCGTGCCGCCGGTGAAAGCCGAGGAAGGAACGCCGAGGGCGTTCAGGAGTTCAGTGATGTGCGTAGTCATTGCGAGATTCTCCGCTCAACCGATGCTTTCCACCTGGCGCGACTGCTGGTAGGCCTTGCCGAACTCATTGGCCAGGAACTCAGGCAGCGAGACAGCTTCTTGCGAGACGAAGCCCGACTGCGGCAGCTTGCCCTGACGGAACAAGTCGACGGCGGCGCACATGCCAGCGGCGGTGGTGATCTGAATGGCCGACAGCGGGCGAGCGCCGTCGCGCTCAGCAAAAATCTTGCGGGCGAAGACTTCCTGCACCAGGCGGCCGTTCTTCATGCCCGAGACGGTCACGAAGACCAGCACCACGTCCTGCATGGTGGCTGGCATGCTCTTGCGCATGATGTCCTTGAGCAGCTCCTGGTCGTTCTTCAGGGCCAGGTCGCCCAGCAGGAATTGCATCAGGTCACGGTGACCGGGGTAGCGCACGGTCTTGTAGTCGAGGTTCTTGACCTTGCCGGCCAGGGTTTCGCACAAGGTGCCCAGGCCGCCCGAGGTGTTGAAGGCCTCGTACTCGGTGCCGTCCAGCGAGAAATGCTCCAGGCCTTCCAGCGGCAGGGCGTCGATCTTCTCACCGTCGTGGATGCATTCGCAGGGGTGGCAGTACTCGTTGATCAGGCCGTCCACCGACCAGGTCAGGTTGTACTTCAGCGCATTGGTCGGGAAAGCGGGCAGCGCGCCGACGCGCATCTTCACATCGTTGAGGCTGTCGAAGCTCTTGGCCAGATGGGCGGCGACGATGCCGATGAAGCCCGGGGCCAGGCCGCACTGCGGCATGAAGGCGGTGCGGGCGCCTTCGGCGATGCGCATGATTTCCTTGGTGGCGGCCACATCTTCAGTCAGGTCGAAATAGTGGCAGCCGGCTTCCAGGGCCATGTGCGCGGCGGGAATGGCCAGCTGGTAAGGCAAGGCATTGACGATGGCGTTGAAGCCCTTGACGGTGGCGGCCGCACCGGCGCCGATTTCGGCGATCACCTGGGTCTTGATGCCCTCGCCGGCCAGCACGGACAAGGCGGCAGCGTTCTTGTCAAAGACGGTCACGTCGTAGTGGCCCGAGCCGTGCAGCAGGCGGGCAATGGTTTCACCGATATGGCCTGCGCCCAGCAATGCGATCTTCATTTGATGCTCCTCAATATGCGTTGATGGCTGGCAGTCTAGGCAGGAGCGCTGACGAAAAAAAGCACAAGTTCGTCGGAATCAGCGCAGAAAATGACGATTCGTCAGCACCGATCGTCAATTCGATTCAAACCAGGGTTTTTCATGAGTCCAGCCATCCCTCCATCGCAGCCGCCCCGCAGCGCCGCCCAGGCCCGCGACCAGACCGACCGCGAGCTGATCGCCCTCTTGCAGGCCAATGCCCGCGAGAGCACCGCCAATCTCGCGCGCAAGCTCGGTGTGGCGCGCACCACCGTGGTGGCGCGCCTGGCCCGGCTGGAGGCCGAAGGGGTGCTGGTCGGCTACACCGCCAAGCTCGGCTCGGACGCCGCAGACCGCGGCGTGCAGGCCTTTGTCGGCATCACCGTGCAGCCCAAGGCCGGGCGCGAGGTGGTGAAACGACTCTCGGGCCTGCCCGAGCTGCGCCAGCTGGCCTCGGTCAGCGGCGAGTTCGATTACATGGCCTTGCTGCGCGCCGAATCGACCATGCGCCTGGATGCCTTGCTCGACGAAATCGGCGAGATCGACGGCGTCATCAAGACCACCAGCTCGGTGGTGCTGGCCCTGCGCGTGGACCGCAGCGCCTGAGCTGCGGCGCAGGCAAACAAGCCCTGCGGCACAAGCGCACAGCTGTCAGAGTCGACGCTAGCCAAGCGGCGCCGGGACGCGCTACGCTGCACGCCTGAGAGCAATGGGGGGTCTGTGTCGAATCACCAGTTTGGGTCTGCGCCCCAATTCAATCTCGCCGTGGCCGGCGGTGCCACGGGGGGGCCGCTCAAGGCGCTGATCATTGATGAGGGGGAGTTGTCGCGCTCGGTGATCACCACCATGCTGCGCGATATGGGTGTGCAGCAGGTGCATGCCGTGCGCCGCCCCGAGCAGGCGCGCCGGCAGATCAAGGAAGCCGGCCATGCCTACGACATCATCATCACCGAGTTCCACTTCCGCCGCCAAAGCAACCACGACATGAGCGGCCAGGACCTGCTGGACGAACTGCGCCAGGCGCGTGGCCTGCCCATGCAGACCATCTTCATCATGGTGACGGATGAAGCGCGCTACCAGCATGTGGCCGATGCGGTCGAGGGCGCGCTCGATGATTACCTGCTCAAGCCCTTCACCGCCCGCCAGTTCGAGGAGCGGCTCCAGATCATCCTCGACCGCAAGCACGCGCTGCGCGAGGTCTTCGCGGCCATCGAGGCCAACGATTACGCCGGCGCCGCCGAGCTGTGCGAGGCCATGTTCCGCGACAGCCTGAGCTACAAGGTCTATGCCGCCCGCATCGGCTCCGAGCTCTACCTGCGCCTGAGCCAGCTCGACGCCGCACGGCGCATGTTCGAAGCCCTGCTCGAGTACAAGGCCGTGCCCTGGGCGCGCCTGGGCCTGGCCAAGATCGACCTCGGCAATGCCGACACCGCCACCGCCTGCCGCAGCCTGGAGACCCTGCTGGCCGACAACCCCAGCTATGTCGATGCCTACGATGTCTACGGCCGCGCCCTGCTGGAGAGCATGGATTTCGCTGGTGCCGTCGAGATGTTCAGCAAGGCGGTGCAGATCACGCCAGGCAATGTGGCGCGGCTGCAGAAGCTGGGCTCGCTGCAGCTCTTCCTCGGCTTCAGCGAGAACGCACTCAAGCACCTGACGGCGGCACTCAATATCGGTTCGCAATCGCGCTCGCTCGATTACCAGGGCCTGGTCGCCCTGGGCCTGGCCAGCCTCGACGAAGAAGAGCGCGAGGGCTGCGAGCGCGCTGCGCGCTTTCTGCAAGAGGCCTTGCAGAGATTCCCGGACAGCTTCCGTGTGCGCCACCTTTCGCTTTGTGCTGACGCGGTGCTGGCCCTGTCCGAGCGCCGTGCCGACCTCGCCCAGACCCTGATGCGCCAGCTGGCCGAGCAGCTGGACCACCCCGAGTTCAGCTTCGAGATGGGCTGCAATCTGGTCATGCTGATGGTGCGCAGCGCCGGCCGCCAGGCCATGCCCGAAGCGCGCGCCTGGACCGAGCGCGTCACCCAGCGCTTTGCCGTCTCTCGCCCCCGCACCCGCATGCTGGAAATGGCCGCGGCCGCCATGCCGCCGATAGAAGCCATCGTGCGCAATGCCGCGGCCGGCATCAACGAGGCGGCGCGCGAGGCCATGTCCCATCTGGTCAGCAAGCAACACGAGCAGACCCTGCAGGCCTTGCTGGCCCTGGCACAACGCAGCTTGAACGCGCGCATCATCAATCTCGCCCATGCCACGCTCAGCCACCATGGCCAGCATCTGTCCGAGAGCTCGGTGCAGCGGCTGCGCGGCGTGATCGACGATCTGCACAGCCGCTACACCGATGGCGGCCGGCGTTTCGTCGAGCGCGAACGTCAGCTCTGAGGGGAAGGCGGAGACGCGTCTTCAGGCGGCAAGGCCCAACGTTCCAGCGCCTGCTCCAGCGCCTGCAAACCAATCGGTTTGCTCAAGTGCGCGTCGCAGCCGGCAGCCAGGCATTGCTCGACATCGCGGGCAAAGGCATTGGCCGTCAGGGCCAGGATGGGCAGGCGCGGGCGGGCCATCTCGGCCTCAATGGCGCGCCAGCGCCGGGTCACCTCCAGGCCGTCAAGCACCGGCATCTGCACATCCATCAACACCAGGTCGTACATGCCACGCTGCAGGCAGGCCAAGGCCTGCTCGCCATCACCGGCCACCTCGATCGCATGGCCCAGCGGCGCCAGCATGGCCTCGATCACCAGCACATTGACCTCGTTGTCCTCGCACAGCAGCAAGCGCAAGGGCCGCAAGCGACGCGGCGCCAGCGGGGCGGATGCCGCAGGCGCCGGCGGCAGCTCACCCGGGGCCGGCGTCGGCTGTGCGGGCAGCGGCAGGTTCAACTCGAAACGGCTGCCCTGCCCCGGAACGCTGCTCAAACTGAGCTGACCGCCCATCATCTGCACCAGGCTGCGCGAGATGGCCAGACCCAGGCCCGTGCCGCCATACTCGCGCGAGATGCTGGCATCGGCCTGGGTGTAGGGCTGGAAGATGCGCTCCTGCATGGCCGGGGGGATGCCGATGCCACTGTCCTGCACGGCCAGGCTCCAGCGCCCGGGCTCCAGCCGCCGCACCTCCAGGTGAACACCCCCCTGGCGCGTGAACTTGATGGCATTGCTGAGCAAATTGGCCAGCACCTGGGCCAGGCGCTGGGCATCGCCCCAGACCCAGGCCTCTACCTCGTCCGTGCAGCAAAGTTCCAGGCTCAAGCCCCGCTCGCGGGCCCGGCCCTGCTGCAAGTCGATCTGCTGGCGCAACAGCTCGCCGAGATGGAAGGCATGCGGCGACAGGCTGAGCTTGCCGGCCTCGATCTTGGCGTTGTCCAGCAGATCGTTGATCAGGGCGAAGAGCTGCTGGCCGGCGCCCTGGAAGACCTGCACATAACGGCGCTGCTCAGCGTTCAGCTCGGTGCGAGCCAGGATCTCGGCCATGCCCAACACCGCATTCATGGGTGTGCGGATCTCGTGGCTGACATGGGCGAGGAATTCGGTCTTGGCCTGGTTGGCCGCCTCTGCAACCTCGCGGGCGTGGCGCAGCTCTCGGTGGCGCAGGCTTTGCCAGCGCTGCTCGGCCAGGCCCGCCAGCATCAGCGCCAAAACCAGGGTGGCCAGAGGACCCAGCAGCGAGGGCAGCAAGAGCTGGCTTTGCACCAACCAGACCGCCAAACCCAAAAGCAGGGTCAGGCTGAGCGCCGTGCTGCCCAGCAGCAGGCCCCAGCGCTGCTGCGCCTGCATGGCCCGCGAGCGCGCATGCAGGACGCCCGGCACGGCCGCGAGCAGCAGCAAGACCGCCGCCCAGGCCCAGCCCGCCGGCGCCAGCACCTGGCCGCGCGCCAGCAGAGCCGAGGCCGTGGCCACAAAAGCCGAGCCGGACAAGCGCCCCTGGGGCGTGCTCACGGCATCGGCAAAGTAGGCGCTGCTGCCGACAAAGACGGTACGGCCGCGCAAGCTCTCGCGCAGGCCTGGGTCCTCACCTTGGCCCAGTGCGGCGCGCATCAGCCGGCCCCAGCTCAACTCGGGCAAGCCCTCCAGCCGGCTGGGCAGTTTGAGCTGCACCCGGCCCTGGGCATCGAGCGGCCAGCGCTGCAGCGCCTGCAAACGCTCGGGCTGCTCCTGAAGCAAGACCGCCAGTGGCAGCGCCGGCAAGACCTGACCCTGGTAGCGGTGCCACAGCGGCTGGCGACGCAGCAAACCGTCGCTGTCCAGGGGCGAGGACACCAGGCCCACCCGGCCCAGCGCCGCCGGCGCCTCGCGCAGCAGCGGCGTGGCCGGCAGCATCAGGGCATTCCAGCTCAGGCTGGGGGTACCGGGCGGCGCCGCCGACCAGGCCAGGCCTTTGAGCACCACCTGCTCCTCGCTCGGCAGGGCCGAGGGTGCCGCCTCCAGCTGCAATCCAGCGGCCGCCAACACCGAGGGTGGCCCCGTGCGCAGGGCCTGTGCCAGCTCGGCATCGCCCTCGCGCTCACCCGAGAGCACCAGATTGATCACCACCCGGCGCGCGCCGACCTGCTGCAGATAGTCCAGCAGCAAGGCATACACCGAGCGCGGATAGGGCCAATCGCCCAAGGCCGGCTGCATCTCACGCAGGGCATCATCGTCAATGTCCAGCAGCGCCAGCTCGTCCACGCGCAGCGGCTGCGCGGTCAGGCGCAGCAGGCCGTCCTCCAGCGCCAGGTCCAGAGGCCGCAAAGGGCCACTGCCCTGGGCCAGCACGATCACGCACAGCGCCAGCGGCAAAGCCAAGCAAGACGGCCCCCAGCGCCGCCAGCCGCGCCCACGTACTTCTTCAGGCATCGATCACAGCCCCAGCAAGAGCAGCGGCAGCAGCCAGAGCCAACGCGGGTACGGCACCTCGATCTCCTGCACCTGGCCGTAGGGGCCTGGCTGGCCCAGCTCGTCCAGGCCGCGCACACGCAGGAAATAGCGGCCCGGGCCGGGGCGCGGCAAGCTCAGGCCCGGGGTCTCACTGCTGAAGTTCTGCAAACCCTGGCTGAAGGCCGCGTCCTGCGCCCATTGCAGCTCATAACGCGTCACACCGGCGGAGGCACGCCAGCGCAGGTTGAGCTGCTCGCCAGCGACCTCGGCTTCGGCCGGCTCCGGGCTGGGCGGCAGCGGCCGCAGCTCGAAGGCCTGGCCGTCGCCGAAGGGGCCGCGCGCCTCACCCTGCAGCGAGGCCAGGCGCCAGTGATAGCGGCCGTGGGGCAGGCGGGCGCTGTGGCTGATGTCGGCGATGCCGGTCTGGTCCAGCTGCAGCTCGCGGAACTCGGCGTCGCGTGCGACCTGCAGGCGGTAGGCCTGGGCGGCGCTGTTGCGCGTCCAGCGGAACTCGATCTGTTCACCGTAGAGCCGGGCATCGGCCACCGGCGCCTGGCTGAACGGCGGTTCGGGCCGGGCCTGGATCTGCAGCAGGCGGTCACTGGCCTGGCCCTCCAGGCCGAGCGCATCGATGGCGCGCAGGCGCAGGCTGTAGCGCCCATCGGGGGGCAACTCCTCCCAGCTCAGCTCGGGCTCGCTGCCGCGGTGATCGAGCAGCAGGCGACTGAAATCGCCCTCGGCAAACAGCTGCGCCCGGTAGGCACGCGCGCCTGGGTGCGCCGCCCAGCGCAGGCGAAGCGGCAAGCGCTCCACCACGGCCAGCTCGGCCGGCAAGGCCGGCGCGCTCAGCAAGGGCGCGGCCTGCGGCCGGCCTCGCCCTTCGGCCACCATGCCCATGCCAGCCGGCACGGCCAAAGAGGCATGGCCGCTGCTGTCGGCCGCGACCCGGCCTTCCAGCACCTCCATGCGCGCCGACTCGGCCTGCAGATGCACGCGGAACTCGGTGCCGCGCACGCCCAGGTTCACATGCGGGGTGCGGATCTCGTAGTGCGGCACACGGCCGCCGCTGGGCGTGACCTGACTGTCTGCCCCGCCCTTGTGCAGGCGCAGCTGTACCGAAGGAATGGCGCTGCGGCCGTAGACCAGCAACTGCTCCAGACTGAGATCGCTGAGCGGCGGGATCAGCAGGCGCGAACCATCGACAAAACGCAAGGTCGCCGAGGACTGGGCCGCGCTGCGCAGCCGGTCCCCGCTGCGCAGCTCCTGCCCGGCCGCCAGACCTTGCTCGACCTGGCCGCTGCGCTGCAGCGTGACCTGGCCCTGCACAAACACCGTCTGGGCCACGCTGGCCTCGCGGCTGAGCCAGGCCAAGGGCATGCGCAAGACGCCCCCCGGCGGCAGGCGCAGAGGATCTGCCACGCGATTGAGGCGCTGCAAATCGCGCCAGTGACGGCCGGGCTGCAGATAGCGCTCGGTCAGGCCAATCAAGGTGTCGCCCGGCTGGATGCTGTAGCGCCAGTCGCTGTCAGCCTCCACAGGCGACGAGGTCGGCTGGGCGGGGCCACGCGCCAGCACGGGCGCGGCGGCCGGGGCCAAAAGGCCAAATGCCAAGGCCACGGCAACCTGGCGGAGGCGGCCTCTGCAGTGGGTGGTGTATTGCATGCGCCTTCTCCCTGGCCCTGGCGGCCATCAGCGTCCTTGTTGGCGGCATGGTAGCCAAAAAAGAGGGGCAGGCTGGACAGGAAAGGCCCGGTGGCGGCTCGCCGAAAGCCGGCCGGAGGCGTACCAGAGTGGGACGGCCGGCGCGCAGCGGGGCCGAGTTGCTGGACCCAGAACGCAAAAAGCCCATCGCGCACGCGACGGGCTTTGCAAGCAAGAGGCATTCAATGGTGCCCATGACGCGGATCGAACGCGTGACCTCTCCCTTACCAAGGGAGTGCTCTACCACTGAGCCACATGGGCAGTTGGATGAATTCCAGCTGCAGCCAGCCCAGGACGGGCCGGAAAAACAAAAGCCCACCGAGGCGATGGGCTTGTGTCTGGTATTTGGTGGCCTGGGGCGGAATCGAACCACCGACACGCGGATTTTCAATCCGCTGCTCTACCAACTGAGCTACCAGGCCGCTGTCCTTACGACGGCGTCTTCGCTGGCTTGCTGCGCTTCGAAAAGCTCTTCAAATCAGCGAAGACCACGACTATAGCACTAAATTCCAGCTCCGCGCTTATTTCTGCTGAGGTCCACCCCTAATTGTTTTAATTTTCTGTAGAGGTGGGTGCGCTCGAGGCCGGTTTTCTCGGCCACACGGGTCATGGAGCCGTTCTCCTTGGCCAGGTGGAACTCGAAATAGCTTTTCTCGAAGGCGTCGCGCGCCTCACGCAGCGGGCGGTCGAGTTCGAAGCTCTGCTCCGAAGCCAGGCCGGCCGCCGGCAAGCTGCTTTGCGGCATGACGCTGTGGCTGCTGGGTGCAACGTACTGCGGTGCCAGCTCATTGCTGCGGCTGTAGCTGCTGGGCAGGCCCACGGCCGGCGCGGGGCGCGGTGCAGCCTTGACCAGAGACTGCTCCACCGCGCGCAGCAGCTTTTGCAGCGTGATCGGTTTTTCCAGGAAGGCGATGGCGCCGAACTTGGTGGCTTCGACGGCGGTGTCGATGGTGCCGTGGCCGCTCATCATGATGACGGGCATGGTCAGCAGGCCGGCGCCGCCCCATTCCTTGAGCAAGGTGATGCCGTCGACGTCGGGCATCCAGATGTCCAGCAGCACCAAGTCCGGACGCATGCGCTCGCGCACGGCGCGCGCTTGCGCGGCGTTTTCCGCCAATTCGATCGTGTGACCCTCGTCACTGAGGATTTCAGAGAGCAGGGCGCGTATGCCCAGCTCGTCGTCGACTACAAGAATTGTTGCCATGGAGTCCTAGTTCAATGGGGCTTTTCAGCAGAGCCCGCATCGGCTGCTGCAGTCGCGAGTTTTGAAAATGATAACGAAACTTGCGCCCCGGTCACCGCTTGCGCCTCGTCGCCCTGCTCATGCTGGTTGCTGACGCGAATGCGCGCCCCATGTTCATCGGCGATTTTCTTGACCACCGCCAGCCCCAGGCCGGTGCCCTTGGACTTGGTGGTCACATAGGGTTCGAAGGCGCGTTTGAGCACTTTCTCGGCAAAGCCTGGGCCGTTGTCGGTGATCTGCAGGCGCAGGGAGCGGGGCTCGCCGGCCTCGGTGAAAGCCTGCTGCGTGCGCACCAGCACCTGGCCGTCGGGCTGCTCCTGCACAGCGTCGAGCGCATTCTGTACCAAATTGTGGATGACCTGACGCAGCTGGGTCGGGTCCCCGAGAATGCGGCTGGCATCGGGCGCCAGTTCGGCGCGCAAGCGACCTTGCTCCTGCGCCTCGGCATAAAGGGTGAGTACCTCGGACACCAGGGCATTCAGATCCAGGGCCTTGAGCTGGGCCGAAGGCAGGCGGGCGTAGTCGCGGAACTCGTTGACCAGCTGCTTCATGGACTGCACCTGGTTGACGATGGTGGCGACCGAGCGCACCAGCATGGCTTGATCGTTGCCTTCGAGCTTGGCCTCCAGCTTGTGCTGCAGACGCTCGGCGGAGAGCTGGATGGGGGTCAAGGGGTTTTTGATCTCATGGGCCAGGCGCCGCGCCACCTCGCTCCAGGCCGCCGAGCGCTGGGCCGAGACCACCTCGGAGATGTCGTCAAACACCATCAACCGCGCGCCCTGCGGCAGCGGCGCGCCGCGCACCAGCAGGGTCAGCACGTCCTGGCTGGCATCCAGCTGCAGTTCGAACGCATCTTGCCAGTGATCGCGCTCGCCGCTCTCGGGGTTGTACTGCTCAAAGCGCTGCCAGACCGCCTCGGCAAAAGCCTCGAGATGCGGCACCTCACCCAGCGACCGGCCTTGGTAGACCGACAGCGGCAAGCGCAAGATGCGGGTGGCGCCGGGGTTGACGGTGTCGATGCGGCGCTCTGCATCGAACACGATCACACCCGCAGTCAGGTTGTCGAGGATGGTTTGCAAATGGGTGCGGGCACTTTCCAGCTGTGCCACGCTGCGCTCGACCATGGCACGCGCCTCGGAAAGCTGCTCGGTCATGTCGGCAAAAGAGCGGGTCAGGCCGCCCAGCTCGTCGCGCGAGCTCAGCATGGGTTTGCGGCTGAGGTCGCCCTGGGCCACCTGGCGCACGCCATCGGCCAGCAGCAGCAAGGGCCGCGCGAGCTGGTTGCCAAAGGCCACGGCGATCAGCACGGCAGCAAACACCGCCAGCACCAGCACCAGGGTCAGGGTGCCGAGGTACATGCGGCGCAGGCCGTCGCGCTCGAGCGCACGCTGCTGGTACTCGCTGCTGGCGTTCTGCACTGCCAGGGCGTTGGCCAGCACCGGGGCGGGCACCCGCTGCACCACCATCAGAAAGCGCTCGGTCGAGCTGACCAGGCCCAGGCGCAGATCGACATTGGGCAGCTGGGCGATGGCGCGGATGCGGGCCTGGCCTTGCAGGGCCAGGACCTCGTCCTCCAGGCCTTCGAGGTGGCTGATGACCCGGGCATTGCGGGCCTGGCGCAGCAAGGAATCGGCCGGGCGGTCGGTGACCAGGGAACTGGTGTCGCCGCCGCCCGAAAGCAGGATCTGCCCGTTGCTGGCCACCAGGGCCACGGTGCGGGCGCTGAGCTGCTCGCGCAGCCGCTCCAGCACCAGGGGTTGGGGCAGGCTGCCGGCCTCACCCAAGCGCTCGGCGGCATCGAGGGTGCGGTTGCCGAGGTCATTGACCAGGCCATCCAGCGTGCCGCGGCCCAGGTTCAGGCCCGCCTCCAGGGCCGAGGCCAGGCGCACATCGAACCAGCTGTCGATGCTGCGGTTGACGAACTGGTAGGACACGCCGTAAATCAAAAGGCCTGGCACCATGCCCACCAAGGCAAAGATGCCCGCCAGCTTCATCAGCAGCCGGCTGCCGAATTTGCCGCTGCGCACCCGCAGGAACAAGCGCCCGGCTGCGCCCACAATCACCAGCAGCAGCAGACCGGCCACGCAGGCGTTGAGCCAGAACAGCCATTCGTAGTGGCGATCAAAGAAGCCGCGTTGGCTGGTGGCGCCGATGGACAGCAAGAAGGCCAGAACACCACAAATGCCCGTGATGATCACCAGGGCGATGATCCAGGCCCAACGCGCCTTTTTGCTCATGGTGCGGCGGCAGTTCGGGGGCTGAAGTCCGGATTCAGACCGAAGACATGGTCGACACTCAGGTTCCAACCCTGGCCGACGCTGAGGCCGATCTGCATGGGCTTGGGCAGCTGCGAGGTGTCGAGCCGGTAGGCGAACTCCAAATAATGGTTGCCGTCTTCGTCCAGCTCTCGCGCCTCGGCAATGCGCCAGCCCGAGACCCCGCGCAAGGAGGCCAGGGCATCGGGCAAGTTGTTGAAGCTCTGCGTCAAGCCACCGGAGCTGACCCGGTACTGGCGCGTCAGCGCATACCAGTACAGGCGCCAGCCGCGCGAGACCTTGGCCACTCGAGCGTCACGCCAGTACCAGCGCTTGCGCTGCAAGGAGACCTCGGCCACGAAATAGAGCGACACACCCTTCATCAGCGCATCCTCGGCCGCACGCGGCAGCTCGAAACGGGTACTGAAGCTCAGGTCTAGGCCCTCTTCCGTTCGGCTGGTGGAGATGCCGGTCAGATCCACCCCCTCGGCCCGCGCCGCCGGTGCGGCCAGCGCCAGGCAGACAGCCATGAGCAGCACCACGCCGAAGTGGCACAGCAGTTGCCAAGCCGCCGAGGCGGGCTTGGGCTGGAGGCTGCAGCGGTGAACGGGGGCGGGCGAACTCAAGAGCAAGAGGGCGAAGGCGCAATAAGAACCAAGGAATCCAGGGCGGGAGTGCCGGGCACGCCGGGCTCAGGCGGCCCGCTTGCTCAGCACAGCGTAGAAGAACCCGTCGAACAAAGCCTCGGTGCCTGGTGAAGCTGACGAAGATGCGTCGGGCGAGGCCCCGTCCGGCGGCGCCCCATTGTGTGCGAGCGGCAGCAGGTGTCCGGTGACTGCCTGCAGCGCGGGGCGCATGGCGTCGGCTTGGCGTTGCAAAAACGCATCGACCTGCTGCTCCCCCTCGGCCTTGAACAGGGAACACGTCGCGTAGACGAGACGCCCGCCCGGTTTAAGCAGCGGCCAGAGCGCATCCAGCAGCTGGGCCTGGATGGCCGCGAGCTGGGCAATATCGCCCGGCCGGCGCAGCCAGCGCACATCGGGGTGGCGGCGGACGATGCCGGAGGCGCTGCAAGGCGCATCGAGCAGGATGGCATCGAAGGGCCGACCGTCCCACCAAGAGGCGGTGTCGCGTGCATCGGCGGCCTTGAGCTGGGCCTGCTGACCCAGGCGCTGCAGATTGTCCTGAACCCGGCGCAGGCGCTGGGCGTCGCTGTCCAGGGCCAGCAGATCCAGATCGGCCAGCTCCAGCAGATGGGCCGTCTTGCCGCCCGGAGCCGAGCAGGCGTCCAGCACACGCGCGCCGGCGGGCAGCGCCGGCAGGCCGTCCTGTGCGAGCACAGTCAGCGGGCCGGCCAGTTGAGCGGCCGCATCCTGCACCGACACCGCGCCCTCGGCAAAACCCGGCAGGCTGGTGACCGGCACGGCGCGCTCCAGCACCAGGGCCTGCGGCGCCAAGGCCCCCAAAGACTGGGCCGCAATGCCGGCCTCTTGCAGGCGCTGCAAATACTCGGCCGTGCTGCCCTGGCGTGCATTGACACGCAAAGTCATGGGCGGGTGGCTGTTGTTGGCCAGGAGCAGCTGATCCCAGACCTCGGGCCAATCGGCCTGCACCTTGTCGATCCACCAGCGTGGGTGGTTGTAGCGGGCAACCTCGCCGGCCGGGCCAGCTTCGGCCGCGGTCACCTGGGCTTGCAGATCGGCACGCTCGCGCAAAAAGCGGCGCAAGACGGCGTTGACGAAACCAGCACTGGCCGGCATGCGCTTGCGCACGGCGCTGACGGCCTGGTCCACCACGGTGTGATCGGCATAGGGCGCAGAGCCCGGTCCGCCGCCCGCGTCCCACAGCAAGGCCAGGGCGGTCAGCAGCAAGCCTTCGACCTTGGGAGGCGGGCTTTTCGGCGCCAGCACGGCACGGAGCGCTTCAGCCGCGCCGAGGTGGCGCAGCACATGAAAACTCAGCGATTGCGTGGCCGGGCGCAGCTCGGCCGGGCATTGTGCCAACAGCTCGGTCAGCGACCGACCAGCGCGCACGGCCTGCACGGCATCGCCCACCTGGAGCAAGAGCTTGTGCAGCGGGGGGGCCAGCTTGGCATCGGCGCCACCCGCCGATGCTGCGGCCGGGGCGGCTCTGGAAGGGAGGGAAGGTTTTTTGGAGGTCGGGGTCACCTCTTCAGTGTAGGGGAGCCCTGCCCTTGCTGCCCGTGCATGACCCCAGGCAAGACCTGACACTGCACAGACTTTGCAATCCGGACACAATGGCCCATTGCACCGAACAGCGAGAACACCCCATGACCGGCGTCCTGCCTGCAAACCCCTCTCCCCGCGACGAGCGCGAGCTGGCCGAGCTGCCCGCCTCGGAGCGCGTGCGCTACCGCCTGGTCGGCGCTGGCTGCCGCCACCACGCCAATGACAACATCGCCGACTTCATCAAGGACGGCGAGCTGGACGAGATCCAGGCCGAGGTGCAAGCCAAGCTGCAGGAGGTGCTGCGCGCCCTGGTGATCGACACCGACAGCGACCACAACACCCAGGACACCGCCAAGCGCGTGGCCAAGATGTTTGTGCGCGAGGTCTTCAAGGGCCGCTACGTGCCCATGCCGCCGGTCACCGAGTTCCCCAACTTCACCCGGCTCAACGAGCTGATGATTGTGGGCCCCATCACCGTGCGCAGCGCCTGCTCGCACCACCTCTGCCCCATCATGGGCCGGGTCTGGATCGGCCTGCTGCCCAACGAACATTCCAACCTGATCGGCCTGTCCAAGTACACCCGCATCTGCGACTGGATCATGAGCCGCCCGCAGATCCAGGAAGAGGCCGTCACCATGTTGGCCAACGAGTTGCAGGAACGCGTGCAGCCGGACGGCCTGGCCATCGTCATGGAAGCCGATCACTTCTGCATGCACTGGCGCGGGGTCAAGGACACGGAAACCAAGATGACCAACAGCGTGATGCGCGGTGCCTTCCTCAAGGACCCGAATCTGCGCCGCGAATTCCTGTCCTTGCTGAGCAAGAAGTAAGTCGAAACCGTCGAAGACGTCGAGCACAGCGCCGGCGTCAGCCCCACCGGAGCCCTCCCCATGCTAGTTCGCCTTCTCTACGCCAGCCGCGCCCACAGCCCCATGGGCGATGCCGAGCTCAGCACCATCCTGAAACAGTCGCGCGAGCACAACCCCGCCGAAGGCATCACCGGCCTGCTCTGCTACACCGACGGCATCTTCATGCAGGTGCTGGAAGGCGGCCGCGATGCCATCAACGCGCGCTACAAACGCATCGTCAGCGACAACCGCCACCACGATGTGATCCTGCTCAGCTACGAAGAGGTGGGCGAGCGGGAATTCGCCGGCTGGTCCATGGGCCAGGTGAATCTGCAGCGCCTCAACCCCGGCCTGGTGCTCAAGTACTCCGAAACCGCCAAGCTCGACCCCTACCGCATGAGCGGCCGCGCCTTGATGGCCCTGTTCCACGAACTGGTCAGCTCGGGCGCCATCGTCTGCAGCTGAGGCGGCCTTCGGCACAGAGAAGCCCTTGAAGGTTGGGCTTGTGCCAAGGGGCATCGGGCGAGTGCTTCCGCTCATGTCCTCCGGCCTGTGCTGCGCACAGGCCTCCCCCTTTACTTCGCTTCAGCACTCACCCGACACCCCTTGTCAGTGCGACCGCTTGGCGTTTTCGCCGAAGGAGCAAGGCCGTGCTGGATCGGGTCGGCT
>NKIM01000069.1 GCA_002255955.1 Burkholderiales bacterium PBB2
CGTCGGGGCATCGGGCTCGAAGCCGAACTCCTGCAAGTGCTGGCGCGAGATGCGGTTCATCTTGTTGATCGTCTCGATCATGTGCACCGGGATGCGGATGGTGCGGGCCTGATCGGCGATCGAACGGGTGATGGCCTGACGGATCCACCAAGTGGCGTAGGTCGAGAACTTGTAGCCGCGACGGTATTCGAACTTGTCCACCGCCTTCATCAGGCCGATATTGCCTTCCTGGATCAGGTCCAGGAACTGCAGGCCGCGGTTGGTGTACTTCTTGGCGATGGAGATCACGAGGCGCAAGTTGGCCTCGATCATTTCCTTCTTGGCGTCGCGCGAGGCCTTTTCGCCCTCGTTCATCTTCTTGTTGATGTCCTTGAGGTCATCAATCGGCACGACGGCCTTGCTCTGGATGTCGATCAGCTTTTGCTGCAGTTCCTGCACCGGCGGCAGGTTGCGGGCCAGCACGGCGGAGTAGGGCTTGCCGGCGGCGACTTCCTTCTCGGCCCAGGCGCGGTTCAGCGCATTGGGCGGGAAGTTCTTGATGAAGTACTCCTGCGGCATGCCGCACTTGTCGACCACGATCTTGCGCAGTTCACGCTCGTAGCGGCGCACATCGTCCACCTGCGAGCGCAGCAGATCGCAGAGCTTTTCAATCGTCTTGACGGTAAAGCGGATGGTCATCAGCTCGGCGCTGATGGCTTGCTGGGCCTTGTTGTAGGTCGGCGACTTGTAGCCGTCCTTCTCAAAAGCCTTGCGCATCTTGTCGAAGTTGACGGCCAGCGAATCCAGCTTGACCAGGGCGGCGTTCTTCAGCTCTTCCAGCTTCTTGGTCAGGGCCTTGGAGCCGCCGTTGCCGTCGTCATCGTCTTCTTCGTCGAACTCGTCGAAGTCTTCTTCGGCCACATAGTCGTCGGCCTCATCGGCAGCGACGAAGCCGTCCACCACTTCCGAGATGGTCTTCTCGCCGGCGCGGATCTTGTCGGCCAGGTCCAGGATGTGGGCGATGGTGGTGGGCGAGGCCGAGATGGCCAGCATCATGGCCTGCAGGCCGCCTTCGATGCGCTTGGCGATTTCGATTTCGCCTTCGCGGGTCAGCAGTTCGACCGTGCCCATTTCGCGCATGTACATGCGCACCGGGTCGGTGGTGCGGCCGAATTCCGAGTCCACGGTGGACAAGGCGGCCTCGGCGGCTTCTTCGGCTTCTTCTTCGGTCGAGGTGGCGGTGGCGCTGCCCTGAATCAGCAGGGTGGCGGCGTCAGGTGCCTGCTCGTAGACCGCGATGCCCATATCGTTCAACATGGAGATGATGGCCTCGAGGATTTCCTCGTTGACCAGCTTCTCGGGCAAGTGGTCGTTGATTTCCTGGTGCGTCAGGAAGCCGCGCGTCTTGCCCATCTTGATCAGGGTCTTCAGCTCGTGGCGGCGCTTGGCGGCTTCTTCTTCCGTCAGTGCCGTTTCTTCCAGGCCGAACTCACGCATCAGCGCGCGCTCCTTGGCGCGCGAGACCTTCATGCGCAGGGGCTTGGCCTTGGGCTTGTCCTCAGCAGCTTCGGCCACTTCGGCTTCGGCTTCCGGCTCGCCTTCCAGATCGGCTTCGAGGTCCGAGAAGTCTTCTTCCTCGACCTCGGCGGCCTTCTTGCCCGCGGCCTTCTTGGTCTCGGTGGCTGCCTTGGGCTTGCGGCCGCGCTTGGGCTTGTCCTCGCCCTCTGCCGTGGCCGCTGCGGCCTTGGGCGCCTTCACGGCCTTGGCCGGCTTCTCGGCTTTTTCGGCAGTGGCTGCGTCGGCCTTCACGGCCTTGACCACCCGCACGACCTTGGCGGCGGGCTTTTTGGTTTCTTCGGCTTCGGGTGCGGTGGGCGCGGTCTTCTTGGCAGTCATGCAGATCCTCGGGTGGATGGTGGGCGGGCGGGCCGAAAAGCTAGGGAAAGCGGGAAACTGAAATATTTTTTCGCTGAAACCGGTGCGCTGCAGTGTGCCGGACATGCAGCAGCCACCTGGGGGCGTTCACTGCGCTTTTCAAGGCGGAGTTCGACCCAGGTGGCATTCAGACGTTGCTTTCCTCGCTGAGCCTTTGTGTCAGCGTTGTCAGCAACGTGGCGCGACCAAGCTAGCGTGTACGTTTGTCAATGCAAGGCTTGGCGGATACAGGTGGCCTTGATACCGCTGTGGGTGCCCAGTGTCGCTGGGTGGCCGGGTCCGGAAGCACATGCCGTCACTCTTGAGACGCGCGCGAAAACCCCACATTATCGCCCAAAGCCGAGGTGGCTACAAAAATCGCCGTGCCAGGCTGGCCGTGCCGTCAACGGACTGCGCGGCGGGCGGGCCCTCTCAGGCCGTGCTTTCCTGGCTGAGCGGGGTGTCCTTGAGCTGCTTGATCTGGGCGCGGATCTGGGTGAAGCGGCGCAGGTCCTCGCTGCTGGGCGTGCCTTGCACCAGTTTCTGGGCCTCGCCCTCCAGCCGGGCGATCCAGAGTTGGCGCAGGGCCAGCTGGAAGACTTCGAACTGCGGCTCGTCCTCGGTGAACAGGTCGACCAGCAAGCCACGGGCCGAATCGAGCACGCCGTCCTCCGACATGCTGGCCTCCAGTGCCGACCAGGGGCCGGCGCCGTGGTGCACCAGATAGCGCTCCAGCCAGGTCACCAGTTCGCCGTGCACGCCAGGCAACTGGTGCAGCAGCTGGTGGTCTTCGGCGCTCAGCCGCTCCCACCAGGCGCTGTTGAGCAGCAGCATGCGCAGGGCGTTGTCCATGGGCGAGCTGGGGGCGCGGCGCGGCAGCTGCGGGGCCTCATCTTCGCCGCGGCGTTTCCAGCTGCCTTTGCCTTTCCAGTCTTTCTTGTCCTTCCAGTCGCCGCTGGGCTTCCATTCCTTCTTGCCCTGCCAGGGCTTGCGCTCCCCGCCCGAGGGTCCGCCGCCCGCGGCGCCACCGCCATGGCCGGGCTCGGGATGGAAATCGCCGTAGTCGGCGGGCTCGTAGTCGGCCGGGCCGAAATCTGGCGGCGGCTCGTCGCCGTCTTCGAAGCTGCTGCGTGGCGAGTGGCTGCTGGGGGCAGGGTTGCGCGGTGGGCGCTGCTCGCTGCGGCCGCCGCCACGGCTGCCTTCGGCCTGCAACTGCCAGGCGCTCATCAAATCCTGGTCGCTGAGCTGTGCGCGCTTGGCCAGCTCGCCCAGCAGCGCGCGCTTGAGCAGACCCTGGGGCAAGGCCTGCCAGAGCGGCCGGGCATTGGAGAGCATGCGGGCGCGGCCTTCGACGCTGCCCAGATCGCAGCCCTCGGCCGCAGCCTCCATCAGCTGGCGAGAGAGCGGGATCGCCTCCTGCACACAGCGCTCAAAGGCCTCGGCGCCGAGCTCGCGCACGTAGGAGTCGGGGTCGTGTTCGGCCGGCAGGAACAAAAACTTGACGCTGCGGGTGTCGGTGGCATGGGGCAGGGCGGCTTCCAGCGCCCGGCCTGCGGCCCGGCGGCCGGCAGCGTCACCGTCGAAGCTGAAGACCACCGATTCGGTGAAGCGAAACAGCTTGTGCACATGCTCGGCCGTGCAGGCCGTGCCCAGTGTGGCCACGGCATTGTTGAAGCCGCTCTGCGCCAGGGCCACCACGTCCATATAGCCTTCCACCACCAGGGCGTAGCCGCGCTGGCGCAGGCCGGCTCGGGCCTCGAACAGGCCATAGAGCTCGCGGCCCTTGCTGAAGACCGGGGTTTCCGGTGAGTTCAGATACTTGGGTTCGCCCTTGTCCAGCACCCGGCCGCCGAAGCCGATGGTGTCGCCCTGGACATTGCGGATCGGGAACATGATGCGGTCGCGAAATCGGTCGTAGCGCTTTTGCTCTTCGCCTTCTTCGCCGGAGACGATCACCATGCCAGCTTCGGCCAGCAGCGGGTCGTCGTAGGCCGGAAATGCGCTGGCCAGGGCGCGCCAGCCCTCCGGTGCGTAGCCGAGGGCGAAATGGGCGGCGATTTGACCCGTCAGGCCGCGCTTCTTGAGGTAATCGATCGCGCGCGGCGATTTCTTCAGTTGGCCGCGGTAATGGTCGCTGGCGCGCAGCAGCACATCGGTCAGTGTGGACTGGCGCTTTTTCTGCGCGGCGGCACGTTCGCGCTCCTCGGCCGAGCGTTCGTCCTGCGGCACTTGCATGCCGGCCTGCTGGGCCAACTCCTGCACCGCCTCGACAAAGCCCAGGCCGCTGTGCTCCATCAGGAAGCCCACGGCATTGCCATGCACGCCGCAGCCGAAGCAGTGGTAGGTCTGCCGGGTCGGGCTGACGATGAAGCTGGGCGATTTTTCGCCGTGGAAAGGGCACAGGCCCTTGTGGTTGATGCCGGCTTTTTTCAGCTCGACATGGCGGCCCACGACCTCGACGATGTCGGTGCGGGAGAGAAGGTCTTGGATAAAGCCAGGTGGGATCACGCGGCGAGTCTAAGGCAAGCCTCGGGCCGCACCCGGGGTGACTGTGGCCCCTGCCGCCTCGCGCGCCCGCAGTGCCTGCATCCAGCCGGACTGCGGGAAGGCGCGCACCCAGGCTGCTACCTCGGTGGCCGGCATGGCTTCGGCGATGCCATTGCCCTGGCCCTGGATGCAGCCCAGGCGCAGCAGCGCGCGGGCATGGGCGGCGGTTTCCACGCCTTCGGCCACCACGCTGCAGCCAAAGTTGTGGGCCAGGCCGATCACGCCCTCGACCAGGGCGCTGTCCTGGCTGTTGATCAGCATGTTCTGCACAAAGGAGCGGTCGATCTTGAGCGCATCGACCGGCAGGCGTTGCAGATAGGTCAGGGTGGAGTAGCCGGTGCCGAAGTCGTCGAGGGCGAAGCTCACACCGTAGCCGCGGCAGCGCTTGATCAGGGCTTGCGTGGCGTTGATGTCGGCCAGGGCGGCGGATTCCAGCACCTCCAGGCTCAGGTGGCGCGCCACCGGCTCGCTGTGCCGCTGCAGCAGCTCCTGCAGGCGCTGGGCAAACTCGGGCATCTGCAGCTGGCGGGCGGTGACGTTGACGCTGATGTTCAGGCCCAGGCCCTCGGCCAGCCATTGCTCGCTGTGCTTGAGCGCTTGTTCCATCACCCAGTCGCCGACCTGCACACCCAGGCCGGTGGGTTCGATCAGCGGCAGGAAATGGGCCGGGCCCAACAGGCCGCGTTCGGGGTGCTGCCAGCGCAGCAGGGCTTCCATGCCCAGCACCTGGCCGGTCTGCATGTCGATCTTGGGCTGGAAGTAGAGCTGCAGCTCGCTGGCATCCAGGGCCTGCTGCACGCGCGCCAGCGCGATCAGGCTGGCTTCGTTGCGCAGGCGCTTGGCGGTGTCGAACAGCCTGTAACCGTTGCGCCCGGTGTGCTTGACGCGGTAGAGCGCATGGCCAGCGTGGCGCATCAAGGTCTCGGCGTCGCTGTCGTCCTGCGGATAGAGCGTGGCGCCCATGCTGGCGCTGAGGTCGAGGATCAAGGTGTCGGCCTGGCCGGGCTGGCTGGCGGCCAGCTTGTAGGGCTGAGACACCACGGCCAAGAGCCGCTCCAGGGCTTGCTCGGACTCGTCCTGGTTTTTGGCGCGCAGCAGCAGGGCAAATTCGTCGCCGCCCAGGCGCGCCACCACATCCGACCATTGCGCGCTGCTTCGCAAAGCGCCTTGCAAGCGCTCGGCCACCTGCAGCAGCAGCAGGTCGGCCCGATCGGGGCCATGCTCGGCGTTGATGCGCTTGAACTGGTCCAGGTCGAGGCGGCAGATGCTGAGGTGGAAACCGTCGCGCTCGCTGGCCTCCAGGCCGCCTTGCAGCAAGCGCATGAACTCGTCGTGGTTGGGCAGGCCGGTCAGGGGGTCGAAGCGCGACTGCCGGTCCAGCCGGTCCTGCTGCTGCAGGGCCAGGGTCAGGTCGGACATGGTCAGCACCCGGTAGCGCAGCGGGCCGTCAGGCTCGGGAATGGTGGACACCGTCAGCTGCAGATGACAAGGGCTGCCGTCGGCGCGCTGGGCATGCACGCGGCCTTGCCAGAAGCCCTCGCTCTGCAGGGCCAGCTGCAGCTGTTCCGGGCTGTGGCCCGATTGGCGCAGGACTTGGATCTGCAGCGGCGGCGCGGTCTGTCCGACCAGGGCTTCGCGGCTGTAGCCCAGCATGCGGCAAAAGCTCGGGTTGGCGTCCAGCAGCCGGTCTTCGGTGTCGGTGACGGCCAGGCCTTCGTGCAGATGCTGGAACAAGGCCACGCTCATGCGCTGGCGCTCCTCGGCCTGGTGTTGCCAGTTGATGTCGCGCAGCAGGGTCAGCAGGCGCAGGGCATGGCCTTGCGGGTCGCGTGCCTGCACGTTGCCCTTGAGCTCGTACCAGTGCCAGAGCCCCGGCTCGCCGCCCAGGCTGGGTAGGCGCAGCGAGGCGATGAATTCATCGGGCCCGCCCGGCGGCAGCAGGCCTTCCAGAGCCTGGCGGCAACGCTCGCGGTCCAGGGGGTGGCTGATGGCCAGCCAGTCGCTGGGCCAGGCCGCAGCATCTTGCGCGGCGGCGGCGCCGGTGTAGCGCCGCCAGGTCGGGCAGGCCTGGTGGCTGACATCCAGACCGCGAGCGCCTTGTGCGCTGCGCTCCAGCCGCCATTCGGCCAAGCCCATGCCGGTGGCGGCCAGCAGCCCTTGCCAATGGTGGCGCTCGCTGCGGGTCTCCAGGTTCTGGGCTTGCAGCAGGGCGGGCAGCAGGCCCAGGGCCAGGCCTTCGGCGGCCATCACGGCGCAAAGTTCAAAGGCCGTCAGCCCCTGCAGCGGGCCCCAGCCCTGCGCCCAGCTCAGGCTCAGGCTGCCGAGCATGAGGGGCAGCAGGGCAGCCGCCAGCCAGCCGCGCGAGTTGACCAAGGCCAGCAGACTGACGACCAGCAGGTTCGCCAGCATCAAGCCCAGGCTGCTGGCGTCCAGCCCGTGGTTCTGTTGCAGCAAGGCGGCGTGCAGCGCCAGGCAGGACAGGGCCAGGGCGCCGCTCAGCGCCAACCGCTTCCAGTGGCGGCTGGGCGGCAGCAGGCCCGGCGCAGCCGGCCAGCGCCGTGTGCCCGGCTCACCGGCCTGGGTCGGGTTCGGAAGCGCATGCGCCAAGTGGAAGAACAGGGGCGCCAGGCTCACCACGCCCAGGCCCTGGCTCAAGGCGCTCAGCAGCAGAGCGGGCCAAGCACCATGCTCGGGAATGGCACCGCTGAACTGCAGCAGCAGGCAGCTCAACAAGGCGCTCAGGCCGCTGCCGCCCAGGCCTGCCAGGGTCAGCCATTGCGCGACGTCGCGGCGGCGTTGCAGCCGACTTTGAAAACCACCGGCGTGCAGGCCTTGTGCTGCGACCCAGCTGCCGGCGAGCTGGGTGGCGGCCAGGCCGGCGGCGAGGGCCGGCGGGATTTGCATCAGGTAAGCGGTGGCGAACTGCGACAGCCACAGGGCGGGCAAGAGGTGCGGCCCCCACAGGCACAGCGCCACCAGCGACACCGCGGCGGGCGCCCAGAGCAGGCCATTCATGCCGGCCGGCAACCAGCTCAGGCCCAGCTGTGGGGGCTTGAGATCCGCGGCCAGCAGCAGCCAGGCCCAGAGCAGGCCGGCCAAGAGCACGCCGATCTGCTGGGCCAGAAGGCGAACGCGGCGGGCCACTTGCGATGGGTGCAGCGCGGGCGCGTGGGGGAGGGCGGCGATCTCGTCCAAATCGGTGCGCGCAGCAGGGCCGGCGGCATGTGGGGTGGGAACAATCGAAAGCACCCGCGCACGGAACATCAGTTTTGGCGGCGCGGGCCCGGCTCACTTCAGGCTGAAACGACTCCGGCAGGGGTTTGCCGTTCAGCGGCGCGGCGATGCTAGCAGGCGGGAGTGGCCTTGCCATGACTGCCAGCCCCTGCAAACGGGGTGGGCGTGCAGGGTTTTGGGTCGTCGATCGCCCAATTCAGGCGAGAAAACCCGATCGGAATCACCAGGGCTGGGCGCCAAGAAAAAAGCCGCCCGAGGCGGCGGCTTTTTCAAACTCGGTGCGGTCAGCGCGTCGAGTTGGGGTGTAGCAGATGGCGGTGCGGCAGCTTCTGAATTTGCTGGAATTCAGCTCCTGTATAGGGCATGAAATTCGACTTGGCTATTCGGCCGGGGTCATTCAAAAGGAATGTGCCAGGCACGGCGCCATCCGGCGCTCAAACGTGGAAATCGTTCAGGCTGGCGCCGCTGGCAATGGCGGCTTTCAACCACTTTGGTTGCAGGCCGCGGCCGCTCCAGGTTTCACCGGTGGCTTGGTTGCGGTATTTCACGGCCACTTTGGAGGCGGCTTTTGCAACCTTGGGTGCCCGGGTGCTCAAATCGGCGGCGGTCAAACCGAAATCGGCCATCAGGGAGCGCACCTTGGCAATCGCGTCAGCGCGCTCGCGGTCCTTGGTTTCGGCGATTTGTTGGTCAAGCGCAGCCCGTTGGGCCAGGAGGTCTTTCAGTGATGACATCGGTGCAAATCCTCGCAAGGTTTGGTGTCCAACCCAAATGGTCGCTTTGATTATAGGCACGAAGCCACAAAATCAAACAAGCCCGTTCAAACCCTGTTGTGATTTGATCCTCAGTATCCCTTGATATTCAGAACTGAA
Source organism: Burkholderiales bacterium PBB2 (assembly GCA_002255955.1). Taxonomy (GTDB): domain Bacteria; phylum Pseudomonadota; class Gammaproteobacteria; order Burkholderiales; family Burkholderiaceae_C; genus Paucibacter_A. The sequence continues at coordinate 8,547 of NKIM01000069.1, forward strand.
ACACCAAACTCTGGCCCCGCGCACTTCACTTGAAACCGACGCGGTCGAGAATCTGCTGCACCTGCGGTTGATGGCTGCCCACCACGGCCACCGGGATGGTTTCGCTCTTGAAGCGGCCCAGGGCGTCGAGCGCCGGGTTGGCCGGGCGCACCGAGGGCACGGCCGGCCATTCGTTGTTGCCGTTGGCGAAATAGGCCTGCGCTTCGTTGCTGGCCAGATACTCGAGGAACTTGATCGCGTTGGCGCGGTTTTTGGCATGGCGGGCCACGGCGCCGCCGGCGATATTGATGTGGGTGCCCCAGCTTTGCTGATTCGGGAACACCACGCCGATCTTTTCCACGGCGCTGCGGTCTTCCGGTTTGTCGGAGCGCATCATGCGGGCCAGATAGTAGGTGTTGGTGATCGCCACACCACATTCCCCGCTGGCCACGGCCTTGATTTGATCGGTATCACCGCCTTTGGGTTCACGGGCCATATTGGCGACCATGCCTTTGAGCCATTGCTCGGTGGCCGCCGCGCCCAAATGCTCATACACCGAGCCAAACAGGGAGAGGTTGTAAGGGTGCGACCCCGAGCGGGTGCAAACCCGGCCCTTGTTTTTGGCAGCGCCCAGGTCTTCGTAATTGAGCACGTCATCTTTCTTGACGTTCAGCTTGTTGTAAACCACCACACGAGCGCGGGTCGACAGGCCAAACCAGGTGGTGCCCTGGGCAGTTTCCTTGGCGCGCAGTTGTTCGGGGATTCGTTGTTCCAGCACAGCCGATTTGATTGGCAGGAACAAACCTTCTTCTTCCGCCCTCCACAAACGCGCGGCATCGACCAGCAAAACCACATCGGCGGGGCTGGCCGCGCCTTCACTCTTCAAACGGGCCAGCAGACCGGCGTCATCGGTATCGACACGGTTGATGCGAATGCCGGTGGCCTTGGTGAAATTCGCATACAGCGCTTCGTCGGTTTGGTAGTGACGGGCCGAATACAAATTCAGCTGTTCCTGGGCCCAAGCCGAGGTCCCCACGCCGCTCAAACCGGCCAGCAGGCTCAGGGCCAGCAGGGGGCGTTGCAGCGGCGAGAAAATGCGTTGACGCAGGGTGGGGGTGAGGTTTCGCATGAGAGACAACTCCGGTCCTTGAGAATGCTTGAAAGTGTACATTGAACAAGAATTATTCTTGTTTGAGGTGAAAAACAAACCCGCGTGCAGCAGGTTGTTTCTTGTAGACACCGCGGCTGATCGGCCGGTGCCCTGCTGGCTGGCCCGACGGCCAAGGTTCAGCGCCAAGTGGTGCCGTGATCAAGTCGCTGGCGGGACATCACCCGCCACGGTTTCAGCGCCGACGCCGAAGAAGAACTGTTGGTGATCGCATCACCCGCACTGCGTGCAGATGCGTGCTCCCCGCAGTTCTTGTCCTCGCTTCGCTCAGGCTGCGGGCGGGACGTAACCCGCCACCGCTTCGGCGCCAGATCCGAAGAAGAACTGCTCCATCTGGCGGGCCAGGTATTGGCGGGCGCGCAGATCGGCCAGGTTCAGGCGGTTTTCATTGACCAGCATGGTCTGGTGTTTCATCCACAGCGCCCAGGCTTCCTTGCTGATGTTGTTGTAGATGCGCTTGCCCAGCTCGCCCGGGTAGGGCGCGAAATCCAGGCCTTCGCCTTCCTTGTTCAGATGGGTACAGTGGATGGTGCGTGCCATGGGTGAATCCTTGTGGGGTCGTGAAAACGAAGCGAAACAAAAAGGTGTGTGGCCCGAGGGCTCAGGGTGGCGCACTCTAGCGTGCGAGCAATGGCCGTGTCAGCGGCGAGTTTTCTCCGGCGGGCTCAGCCCAGTTTTTTGACCAGGACCTGCGAGCGGCGGTCCCAGTTGTACTTGCGCTTGCGCTCTTCGGGCAGCCATTCCGGGTCCACCGGGTGGAAGCCGCGCTTGATGAACCAGTGCATGGTGCGGGTGGTCAGCACGAAGATGCTGCTCAGGCCCTGTGCCTTGGCACGTTGCTCGATGCGCTTGAGGATGCGGTCCCCGTCGCCCTGGCCCTGCACATCGGGCGAGACGGTCAAGGCCGCCATCTCGGCCGTGCGCGCTTCCACGTACGGGTAGAGCGCGGCGCAGCCGAAGATCACGCCGTCGTGCTCGATCACGGTGTAGAGCTCGATGTCGCGCTCGATCTCGGTCCGGTCGCGCTTGACCAGGGTGCCGTCGCGCTCGAAGGGTTCGATCAGGGCGATGATGCCGCC